>JBFYPG010000094.1:0-16820 GCA_041303415.1 Bacteroidales bacterium | reverse complement strand
TTGAGCATATTGACAAAGCAATAGTATCTACAGTGAGGGATACGCCGGAGTTTGTCATTGATCTTGCCACACACGGGATACCGCATGTTCACGTGCTTTCGCATAAGTCGAAACTCCCGTTTAAAAACGAATACGAGACTCCCGAAACAATGGGCACGGACAGGATCGCGGCCGCTGCCGGAGCCTGCCTTCATTTTCCCGGGAAGAAAGTTCTGATAATTGATGCAGGAAGCGCCATCACCTACGATTACATAGCGGGAAAAGCATTTAAAGGCGGTAATATTTCACCGGGACTCAGCATGCGGTTCAAGGCATTGCACCGTTTTACAGGGAAGCTGCCGCTGGCTGCAACAACTGAAAAGTTCAAACCCCTGGGAACGAATACCACAGGCGCGGTGACTGCAGGAGTCATTAACGGGGTTATATTTGAAATAAATCAGTATATTCGCACGTTTGAAGAAAAACATAGCGGCATTGAAGTGATCCTGACCGGCGGAGATTCAGGTTACCTTAAGAGCAGGATAAAACACAAAGTCACTTATATGCCTGATATTGTGATTGATGGATTAAATTACATTCTCGAGTACAATGCTAAATAAACAGGCTGCAGCGATCTGCATTTTAATAATATCTTTCTCCATTTCCGTTTCCGGACAAAAATCACTCAACTCACCCTATGCACGCTATAACCTCGGTGCGCTTGAACCTGCAGGATCGTTCAGGAGCACTGCAATGGGAGGCCTTTCTGCCGGGTTAAGGGATAACAGCGCCATATTTTATCTGAATCCCGCATCGTACAGCAGCATTGACACTAATTCGTTCATTTTTGATTTTGGCCTTGACTACGGTATCAATAAACTGTCGGATGGGTCAACAACCCATTTTACGAACGACATGAACTTTGATCACATCATGATCGGATTCCCCGTTGCAAAGGGCGTGGGTATAGCTGCCGGACTCGTACCTTTCAGTAACGGATACTATCATATTTCAGAATCGGTCGGATCAGGAGATCCTGGTTATGACCCTGTTACGGGAGGTTACCTGTCGGTGCATACAGGTGAAGGAAGCCTCTCTGAATTTTTTATCGGGGCAGGAACAACCATATCAAAATATTTTTCTGCCGGCATCAACCTGTCGCTCCTGTTCGGGTCAATAAACAGATTAAATGAGATCGACTTTTCCGACTATTATTACATGTACCATAATAACACAACTGAGAAAATACAGCTTACAGGGATAAACCTGGACTATGGCGTTCAGCTTATTGCACCGCTTAAAAACAACTATTTCATCAATGCCGGAGTCTCTTACACCTCAGCAAAAAATTACAGCTACAGATATGAAAAACTGACATATCTTTTCTCCGCCTACAGTACTATTGATACATTATCACACGAAATTGATACATCCAAAGCCCGCATACCCGGAGCCGTCAGGGCCGGCATCTCGTTCGGCAAGAAAAATAAATTTACCGTGGGATTCGACTATAGCGCTTCAAACTGGTCACAGGCGGTCATTTCAAGTTCAGGAGCATCCTTCGGCGACACACGTTCATACAGGTTCGGTGTTGAATATATTCCGGATAAATTTTCCAATTACAGCCTTGCAAGAAGGATAGAATACCGTGCCGGAGGACACCTGGAGGATACTTACCTGCAGATCAGCGGCGAACAGGTTAAAGAGATCGGATTCAGCCTGGGAGTAGGCGTCCCCATGACCCGTACTTTATCAATTGTTGCAAGCCGAAATCTGTCGAAAGCCAATTTTTTCTTTGATTACTCAAGAAGATCAGGACCTTCAGGTTCAGCGCTTCATACGGAAAATATCTTTACCATCGGCGCCAGTCTTAACTTTTATGATTTCTGGTTCCTCAAGAGAAAATACGACTGATTTTCATTTTATCAATTCACTTTGAACCAGGCAATAAGGTCATATAGAATTTGTGTTATTCTGCCGGTTTTTATTTTTGCGGTATTCATCTCCTATTCCTGCGAAACAAAAATTGCCAAAGCAGAAGGATTTGAGATACTGTCACTTCCATCACTAACCGGGAGTGATATTTATACTGTCTTCACCGATTCGGGTAAAATCCAGCTGATTATGGCTGCTCCTGTCATGGAATCGTGGAGTAACTTTGAGAGTCCCTATACAGAATTCAGAAAAGGTATGAAAATATATTTCCATGACGGGCAAAAGGAACCAATAGCCATCGCTTCATCGAAATATGCAAAATTTTTTGACAAGGAGAACCTCTGGGAGATGAACGACTCGGTGGTGATCATCAATGAATCGGGCGACAAGCTGGAAACCGAACAGCTGTTCTGGAACAGGGACAAGAACCTTGTATATACAGACAGATTCGTGAAGATCACAAATGAAGACCAGACAGTGATGGGCACCGGGTTTGAGTCGGATCCACAGCTCACCAGGAGAAAGATCAAGAATGTGACTGCAACAATATACCTGAATGATGAGTAAAAAGTTCCTTCTTATACTTGAGATAACCTGGATCATAACCGGTGTTCTGAGCATTGCTGCAGGTATAAGGTACCTGGTTGCAGGCGGAGGAAAAATGTTCTTTATCTTTCCGTTGATAACCCTGGTCTCCTTCCTCTTTGCCTGGATAAGGCACAGGGAGAGAAAAAAAGGTTAATTTTGCATCATGGATGCGATCCCGATCATACTGCTGGCAATACTTCTTTCTGCATTTTTTTCCGGCATGGAGATAGCATTTATCTCCTCCAACAAGATGCGCCTGGAACTCGACATCAAGCAGGGTGATTTCGGTTCAGGAATTCTGAAGTTTTTTACGAAAAATCCGGGGCAGTACATCGCCACCATGCTGGTAGGGAACAATATCGCGCTGGTAATATATGGTATTTTCTTCTCGAGGCTGCTCAGCCCTGTCCTTAACCCACTCCTTGGTTCTGACATACTTGTACTGATAGTCAATACGGTAATTTCAACAGCCATAATTCTTTTTGTTGCAGAATTCCTTCCGAAGAACACTTTTATCATTGCTCCCAACTTTTTCCTGAAAACATTAAGCTTTCCTACTGTCATATTCTTCTGGCTCTTCTACCCTGTGAGCCGGTTTGCACTGATGATATCCAACCTGTTTATAAGGATATTTCCCGGAAGCAACCAGGAAAGAAAACACCAGGAAAACATTGTATTCAGTAAAGTAGACCTCGACCATTTTATCAGTCTCAGCAGGGAGAGGGAGGAATCCTCAGGTCCGGAACGCAACAATATTAAGATATTCAGGAACGCCCTGGATTTCTCAAACGTCAAGCTCAGGGAATGCATGGTCCCCAGAACGGAAATAGAAGCCGTCGAATGCAACAGTCCGGTGGCGGAACTTAAGGACAGGTTCATTGAGACACAACATTCAAGGATACTGGTTTATCAGGATTCCATTGATAATATAATCGGTTACTTTGAACTGAAGGATATCTTCACAAATCCTCCTGATATCAGGTCGAACATCAGGAAGCTTACGATCGTTCCTGAAACCATGTCGGCCAACAAGCTCCTCAGGGTATTTGTTGAGGAGAAGAAGAATGTTGCGCTTGTTGTGGATGAATTCGGCGGTACATCGGGGATGGTCACCATAGAGGATGTGCTTGAAGAGATCGTCGGGGATATTGAAGATGAGCATGATGTTCAGGAGCTGACAGAGAAGGTGGTAGGCCCGAACGATTATGTTTTTTCAGGCCGCCTGGAGATTGACTATCTGAATGAGAAATACCGCCTTGGCCTGCCTGAAGAAGATGATTATGAGACACTTGCCGGCATGATACTCTTCTTTCACGGAAGCATTCCCGGGAATAATGATGTTATCAGGATAAAGAATATTGTTTTCAGGATGCTGAAGGTTACATCCACCAGGGTTGAGCTGGTGAGCATGAAGGTGGAGTAGTTCTATTAGATTAATTAAAGGTTGTTATAATAATCCACAATTCTGATCAGATCCGCAATCTTTTTCACATTGAACTTATTTGAATTAATATACTGATTCAATGCTGTTTTTTGATCAGCTAAAACAAATAATATGTCTTGTTTGCTGCGGATTAAAATTGCATTCTCATTTTCCAGTTTAAGATAATAAGAATCATTTGTATGAATAAACTTTGCAGGCTGAGCATCCTGAAGAAGTTTTGGTGGTTCCGCATCCTGGATGCGGATATTTTTCCTGATAAGCAGCTTGCATTTGCCGTCGGTCTTTAAAATGAAATAAGAATCAGCTTTGGTGGATCTTAAAGCCGGTGAGTTCAAATAGGCGGAATAGAGGAACTTCACAGTATCAATAACTATTAAAGCAATTTTTTCGGGATGAATTATACCATATATATTATCCTCGTTTTTCAGATGTATCTGATCGCCGAAGATATCGTATCTGAGGATCGATCGGTAAACATCCCCATTTTTTAAGATTAATTCACCTTCATGAAAATCTTTATATATAAAAGGATCACCAGCAATTTGTTCATAAGTTTCATTTTTTATGCCGCCAATGCTTCCATTCAGTCTGAGTTTAGCAAGCAATGCGTCTGAATTGGGGACAACATTCTGTGTATTAGCTGTATAAGATGAGACCATTATAATACAGGTAATTAATACAAATGATTTAATCCTTTTCATGATTTATTTTTATAATGATAATATTAAGGCTGCCACAAGGGCAGCCTTAACCTTATAAATACTTTCTGATTATATCTATTACCTTGGAGTATAGACAGCCCAGAAAATTCTGTTACCACCCGAACCCGGATAGTAATAAAACAGTTTAATTACTCCGGTAGCAGGATTATAAGAGCAAACATTAGCTGCGTTATTGGGATCACCCACAACTGCATCGGACCGTTCAAAGGTCAGAGTAAGCTTATAGTTGTCAGCCTGATCAATATGCATAGTGAGTTTGTTATCCTCCCATACTCCGAACCAGTCATCACATTCATATGCATTCTTTGCAACCAGGTCGACATTTTCAGAATATGCAGAATACGGAGTTGTAGGATATGAACCGCCAGCAGTCGGGTGGAAATATTTCATATCCTTTTCATATGCACCTGCAAAGAAATTTGCAACAGCTATAGCTGTTTTATTTGCTACATCAACTTTGCGTCCATCTGCCATAGTGGAGACATAGCGAAGTGTCCATGCATCTCCTATTGCCAGCTCACTTTCGTTTGCAGGCATGCTTAGTCCGGTTATTAATTGTGCATAGTTATATGTCACCGTTTTTTCTACATCCGCGGTAGCATTTGCAGATCCAACACTTATTGTCTGATCCAGAACCTCAGTCTTATCGGTAAAAGTTCTATATATTTCAATAGATTCAATGCCGGGTCCTTTAGGTATATCCAGCACCACATCGAAGCTGGGCGTGCTGCCCAGTTTGTAGGGAACAGACGAAGTAGGATTTACAAGCCCTCCTGTTTTTGCTTCGCCAGTCATTAAGTCGGTATAGGTCTTGTCGCACGAAACAAGGAAGAAGGCCGTGAGTACAAGACTTAAACCCGCAAATATTAGTTTTTTCATAACTTATCTATTATTAATCGATTAATAATTATCCTGTGTATCCCACCATACTCGCGTATTCATGTCGTCAGTACCCTGATGGCCAATGGCTGCGGCCAGGTTGGTTGGGTTTCTGCCTGCTTCGTCAGATGGATAGTATGATCTGACAGGAATCTTGCCACCATTCTGGCCTGCGATGGCTGGAGTCAGTGCCGGATAACCGGTTCTTCTCCATTCAAAAGCTGCCTGTATTCCCTGGTCAAACATTGCAACCCATTTTTGGGTACATATTTGCTCCAGTCCATCTGCAGGAACATAGTCATATGTTCCACCCCAGTCAACAAAGTCCTGCCATGCATAATTAAAGATATTTTCAGTGGCTCCCATACCCCAGCTTAAGAATGTTGATCTCCAGACAGCAAGCTTGGTAGTAAAGGTCCCGTCAGCGTTATACTGATCCCAAGATGCCTTTATACCGGCATGGTAAGCATTCGCGGCAACACCATCACCACCTGGAATAAAGCCGCGTTTTGCTGCCTCAGCTTTGATAAATTGAACTTCTGCATAGCTCAGGAGCATTCCCGGAGAGTCTGCTTTACTGAAATAGGTACCTATTTTAGAAGTTGCTGCCATACCATTACCAAGATAATTAAGAGCATCAGCAGCTGTCATACCATTTGGAAGGCCCACCCAGTCACCACCGGCAAGCTCTGCGTATACTACAACTCTGTAGTCAGGACTGGGCGCATCGGTATACAGGTAATCAATTATCGTATTACTTACCCTGTGGTCATCCCGTGTCTTTCTGTTCTCATTAATAGGGTTGTTGTTAGGATTTGAGCCCAGGTAAGTTAACGCAACATTGTCAGCAATGCTTGCAAGAACCGGATATGTTGTCGGATCAGCAAAAATAGCCGTCATGTCAGTTGTCGGATCAACCCGGCCTGACCTGCGTAATAACAAACGCAAACGAAGTGAATTTGCAAACTTCTTCCAGGCCATAAGGTCTCCATCGAAAAGGATATCACCGTCTATCTCCGGACCATCTTCACTCAGCAGATCATTAGCTGTTGCCAGATTGGCTATTAAGACAGCATATACTGATTCCTGTGTATCATAAACCGGTGATAGGACTGGAGTTGCATCACTTCCCATCCAGGCTTGCGTGTATGGGATATCGCCAAATTCATCTGTAAGAACAGAAGTTATGTAACTCTTCAAAATCAGGGCGATTGCCTTGTAAGAATCATTGTTACTCTTTTCTGCCAGATTATAAAGTGTATGAGCATCATATCCTGAGGCTGCATAAAAGCTATTCCAGGTATTATTTATCACTCCCATACGGGGAACATACCTGTCTTCATCAGGATACTGAACCTTTGCCATATGCTGAACCCAGCATGAACCCATCTCATGTCCGAAGAAAATTTCATGGACACGGTCTGTCATCGATTCAATAGCATTAGTGAGAAGCATTCCGGGTGATGCCTGTTCAATCCCGGGACTATTCGGATTTGTGTTAATTTCATCAAAATCCTTTGTGCAACCGGGGTTGAAAAATAACAGCACTAAAGTTGCTATAAAACTATATAAGATTTTTCTTTTCATCTTCATTAATTTTAGGCGTTAATTAAAATTTGCAGCCAATGCTAAAGCCAAGACTTCTGGCTGAAGGCAGCTGCCCATATTCCAGGCCCTGAACGTTACCGCTGCTGAATGCGGTTTCGGGATCAATATGAGGAACTGTTGTGCTCAGTATAGCCAGGTTCCTTCCAACTACAGAGACATTGATCTCTTTTAAAGGAAACTTGCCAAGTTTGTTGAACGTGTAGCCAAACTTAATTTCACGAAGCTTGATATATGATCCATCAAAAACGCTTGAATACTGCAGGTTATTATGATAAGATTCCTTATTAAATGCCTCAGCTTCAGCAACAACGGTATTAGTCACATAGCCCCCTTCACCATCAGGCATTACTCCTACTCCGACAATTCCGCCTTCACGGCCGATAAGCGTCTCTTCGAGAGCACCAGCATATCGTCCCCAGGTAGTAGTCATTGAATAGAGATCTCCACCTTGCTTCATATCAATCAGGAAGCTTGCATTGAGTCCTTTCCAACTGATTTCATTCAGCATACCTCCGATCCAGTCAGGAGTTACATTGCCCAGTTCTTTCAATTCTCCCTGTGCAGGTAATCCATCGTAGAATATAATATTCCCAGCAGGGTCTCTTTCGAAATCATACCCGAATAATACACCATAAGCCTCCTCCGGGACTGCCAGAACCTGCATACTCCAATAGGTACCTAGCACGAATTGTTCAATGCCTTCAGCAAGTTCGACAACTTTGTTAATGTTCTTCGACCAGTTGAAGGTGATATCCCATTGGAAATCCCCAGCTTTAACCGGAGTAGCTGACAGCAATAATTCAATCCCGCTGTTATCAATCCTTCCGGCATTGATTATTTTAGTTAAATAACCAGAAGCACCGGATATTGGAATAGAGACAATCTGGTTTATGGATTGCTGGTTATAATATGTAATATCAAGTCTTATCCTGTCTAAAAAGAAACGCATATCAGCCCCAAATTCAAGGGATTTGTTCATCTGTGGCTTCAGTTCAGAGTTAGGCAGTTCGTTGGGCACAAAAAGGTTCAGCAGCTTGGTACTGGCATTCCAGCCATCACCAAATGCAACGGTGGGTTCAAGTGAATAAGGATCAGTATCTCCCCCAACCTGTGCCCAGCTTGCTCTTACTTTAGCAAAAGATAATATATCAGATTCAATATTAAGCAGATCTGTGATTACTGCACTCAGGGAAAGCCCGGGATACAGATATGAATTATTTCCATCCGGAAGGGTACTGGACCAGTCATTCCTCACTGAGTAATCAAGAAATAACGCATTCCTGAAACCTAACTGTCCAAATGCGTACAAACTATTGATCCTTTTTAGCGAGAGAAGATTAGAGACTTTTGGTGTAACCGCAGAGTTAGCAACGTTGTAAACACCAGGAATAGCTAATTCAGGAGCTTCGCCAGTGTTACGCTGATACCTTCTGTCCATCCTGTTTCCGCCAAAGTTGAAACTGAAATTAATATCCGATCCAAAGCCCTTATCGAATGTTACAAGAAAATCGGTGTTTATTTCTCTGAACAACCTTACATCTTCAAAGTAATTCCCGTTGCGGAAATCCATATCGCCTACAAATTTTCTTTCAGATGTGGCATTTAAATAAACATCACCTCCTGTTCTTATAAAGGCGCTCAGCCAATCTGTAAACTGATACCTCACTGTAGCATTACCGATCAATCTGTCGCGGTCGAGAGCGTTGAGGTTTTCGTAAAGCGTCATATACGGATTATTGTGAAAGTTATGGTTCCAGTTATAGATTGATCCGTCGGCATTACGTTGTTTATCACGCAGAAGTGTATAATCAACCTGTCTGCCGGTCCAGGTAAACTGCTGCATAATGTTATTTGCGTTATAACCATATCCGGGCTGGTTATCACTATGTGCATTCACATAGTTACCTCCTGCTGAAAATGTCAGCTTATCAACCGGATTAGAACTTGCACTGAAAGCAAGGGTTTTCTTCTTAAAATCCGTATTCGGGATCATTCCCTTCTGATTGAGATCCGTGAAGGAAAGTCTGAAACTTGACTTTTCACTGCCTCCCGTAAAAGACACGTTTGTGGATGTGGTATAACCAAGCTCAAAAATATCCTTAATATTATCAGGATGTGAAATCCATGGAGCCGGCTGAGCAACTCCGTTTGCATCGACTGAAGAAAACTGTGGTATCATTAATCCTGCATCCAGTGGCGGGCCCCAGCTTTCGTCAACTCCATCGTTAATACCACCACCTGCACCATCGACATAGGAGAACCTTCCAGCGTTACCCTGTCCATATTTATTCTGGAAATCAGGCAGCCTGAGGGGTGTCTCAAATGAAGTAGTATTGCTGATATCCACAGAAAGCTTTTCTCCTCTCTTGCCTTTTTTGGTTGTTACAACAATAACTCCGGCAGAAGCTCTTGAACCATAGAGAGCTGAAGCATTGGCTCCCTTAAGAACTGTGAGAGTTTCAATATCATCAGGGTTTATATCTGCAGCACCGCTACCTTTATTCGTGCCATCTGTGCCGGTATCACCAAAGTTTGCGTTATCTATAGGAATACCATCAACAACGAACAGCGGCTGGTTATTTCCACTAAGCGATGATACTCCTCTGATTACAATCCTTGATGAAGCGCCGACAGCACCTGAAGAAGATGTAATCTGTGCTCCTGAGACACGTCCCTGCAAGGAGTTTATAATGTTTGTCTCCTTTGCTTTAGCAATTTCCTCTCCGGTCACATCTTGAACTGAGTAGCCAAGAGCTTTCTTTTCTCTTGATATACCCAGAGCAGTTACAACGACTTCCTCCAGGCCCAGAATGTCCGATTCCATGATTCCGTCAATTACTGATCTGCCGTTTATTTCAACCTCCTGCTTTTTCATCCCGATGTAGGAGAAAACCAGTGCGGTTGCATTCTGCGGAACAGTAAGGGAGTACTTTCCGTTAACATCGGTAATGGTACCTATTGTCGTACCCTTTACCTGTACAGTTACACCCGGAATAGGTCCCTCCCCTTCAATGGAGGAAGCGATAGTTCCGGTAATGACTACTGTCTGGGCCTGGAGTGTGTAGACACCCGCAAACACAAACAAAATAATCAACAGAAATAGTTTCTTCATACGAAAATTAGTTTTAGGTTTAATTAACCCGGTAAAGTTAGCATTTTTTGAAAAAGATTTACTATAAGAGGCTTTTTTTTACTTTTCCTGATTTAATGGGCCGGGATAATAGTGATTTTTATAAAATATTCAGGATCTAAATTCTGAATAATACCTGAAGAAAAGCGTAATTGATTCTATTCCCTTTACAAAGTTATCCACAGGAAAGTTCTCATTGGGCGAGTGTATTGCATCTGATTCGAGGCCAAATCCCATTAAAATGGATTTGATTCCGAGTACTTTTTCAAACACTGAAACAATTGGGATACTGCCGCCGCTCCTGACCGGGATCGGTTTCTTTCCGGCTGCCTTCTCAACTGCTTTTGAGGCAGCCCGGAATTCAGGAGTATCAAGCGGACTGACATATGCCTGACCGCCATGAAGATATTCAACCTTCACCCTGACTCCATTCGGGGCTATTGAGAGAAAATGCTTTTCAAACAGTTTTGCAATTTTCTCTGCATCCTGGTATGGGACAAGCCTCATTGATATTTTGGCGCATGCTTTTGCAGGGAGAATCGTCTTTGCACCTTCGCCGGTATAGCCTCCCCATATGCCGTTGATATCGAGTGTCGGCCTTATGCCTATCCTCTCGGTATCAGAGTATCCTTCTTCACCTGAAAGATCATCAACACCTACCGAATCCATGAATTTCTTCCGGTCAAACGGCCTCTTCCCCATTTCCTTTCTCTCCTCCTCATTGCACTCCATGACATCGTCATAAAATCCGGGTATCGTAACCCGCCCGTTTTTATCCTTCAGCGATGCAATCATATCACATAAAACATTGCATGGATTTACCACGGCGCCTCCGAAAAGCCCCGAATGAAGATCGCGGTTCGGACCCGTAACCTCAACCTGAACATATGACAAGCCTCTCAGTCCCGAGGTTATTGAAGGCATTTCGAGTGAGATCATCGTGGTATCTGAAATCAGGATCATATCAGCGGCAAGCATATCCTTATGGTCGTTGCAAAATTTTTCAAGGTTTACGGAACCTATCTCCTCTTCACCTTCAATCATAAATTTTACATTGCATTTCAGCAAACCTCTGTTGTTCATCAGTTCAAACGCCTTGAACTGCATGAACATCTGCCCTTTGTCATCGTCCGCACCCCTGCCCCAGATTTTGCCATCCCTGATTTCAGGCTCAAAAGGCGGGCTTTTCCACTGATCAAGCGGCTCAGCCGGCTGAACATCGTAATGCCCGTAAACAAGAACCGTGGGCAGTTTTTCTGAAATTATCTTTTCACCATAAACAACCGGATGCCCGGCTGTTGAATAAACCTCGGCCTTTGAAGCACCCGATTTAAGAAGCTCATTCTTAACATATTCAGCTGCACGGAGCATATCCGGTTTGTTCTCCTCCCTTGCACTTACTGACGGGATCCTGATGAAATCGAAGAGTTCTTCAAGGAAGCGGTCCCTGTTGGCGGCGATGTAGTTGGTTATTGTTTCCATAAGATGTTAGTTTATTAAGTAAAATAACCCCCTACCCAGCCTCCCCCCAAGGGGGGAGGGGTTTTAGCATTTCCCCCTTGGGGGAAACGGGAAAGGGGGTGGTGTCAAGAGAAGCAAAATTTACCTGTTTATTCCCGATTTTCTTAACTCTTCAGCAGCTATACAAAGTTCGTTATAGGTTTCTTCGCCTACTGCCTTTATAAGTGGTTCCTTTAAAAACTCATAGACAAATAAGCCTTCCTCGCTTCCTTTTTCACGGGCGCTGGCGCATATTGATAATTCCTGGTAATTGACAGCCCTGAAATCAGAGAATTGTTTTATCCTCACCGGGAAAAGGTGACATGAAAGAGGCTTCTGGAAATCTGTTTTTCCATCCGACCAGGCTTTTTCGATACCGCACATGAAAATATTCCCCTCAAGAATTGAATAAGCGCACTCTTCAGTTCCGATCAGGGGTGTAACCAGTTCGTTTTCGAAATCATGCGTGCTTGTGCCCTTCTCTATGATGGCTCTTATGCCTTCCGGCCGCAGGTAAGGCTTTACTTCAGGCCATATTTCCATCAGTTTCTTTGCTTCTTTTTCAGAGAGCGGGGCACCTGAGTCTCCGTATCTGCAGCAGTTGCCAAGACATTCAGACAGGTTGCACCTGAATTTCTTTTCGAGAACATCAAAGCTGAATATTGTGTCGCCTATACGGAGCATAAAACCTCTCCCTAAATCTATCTATTGATCAGTCCCTGCGGAGTAACCGACCCCTGGCTCCCGTCAGGCCGACCCCCCAACCCCCCAAAGGGGGGCTATAAACCCATACACCTTAATCTTCAGGGGGGCAGGGGGGTCAAACCAGTATTTTGCCGGTCATTTCCTCCGGTACGGGCACTCCCATTATTGTAAGCAACGTGGGTGCTACATCGGCCAGGATTCCCTCTTTTATATATCTATAGTCATCGCTCACAAGTATACAAGGCACAGGGTTAAGTGAATGCGCTGTATTCGGAGAACCGTCAGGGTTGATAACCATGTCGGCATTGCCATGATCGGCAATTATCAAAACATCGTACCCTTGGCTGCGGGCAGCTTTTACAACCTCTCCGGCACACTCATCGACAGTCGCCACTGCTTTCATAATCGCCTCATACACACCGGTATGTCCTACCATATCGCCATTTGCGAAGTTGAGGCATATAAAGTCATATTTCTCAGTTTCGATTGCCCTGATCACAGCCTCCTTAACCTGGTATGCGCTCATCTCAGGCTGAAGGTCGTATGTTGCTACCCTGGGTGATGGGACAAGTATTCGCTCTTCGTTTACGAAGGTCTCCTCCCTCCCGCCTGAAAAGAAGAATGTCACATGGGCATATTTTTCGGTTTCAGCAATCCTGAGTTGTTTTTTCCCGGCAGCTGCGAGCACTTCGCCAATTGTATTATCGGCATTTTCTTTCGGATATATTACATGAAGACCCTTGAAAGTAGCATCATAGGGTGTCATGGTGCAATAGTGCAGAGGAATTGTTTTCATCCCTGCTTCAGGCATATCCTTCTGGGTAAGGGCTATAGTCAGTTCCTTAGCCCGGTCGTTGCGGAAATTGAAGAAAACGATCACATCGCCTTCCTTTATGGTACCGACAGGCTTTTTATCGGCGTCGACCACAACAATTGGTTTCATGAACTCATCAGTAACGCCGGCGTCATAAGATTTCTGCATTGCATCAAGGATATCAGTTGCCGGAGTACCCTTGCCATTTACGATCAGGTCATATCCTTCCTTTATCCTCTCCCAGCGCTTGTCCCTGTCCATTGCATAATATCGGCCGATAAATGAAGCCACTTTGCCATTTGATTTTTTCAGGTGATCAAGCAGGTTTCTCATATATCCAATACCGCTGCGTGGATCTGTATCACGACCATCTCCGAACCCGTGGATGAACACATTTTTAATACCATATTCTCCTGTCATGTCGCACAGGGAATACAGGTGCCTGTCAAGCGAATGGACTCCGCCGTCGGAAAGCAAGCCAAGGAAATGGACCTGCTTATTCTTGTCACGGGCATAAGAGAAAGCATCAACAAGGACTCTATTTTTCTTTATATCTCCGGTTTTACATTCCAGATTTATCTTGACAAGATCCTGGTAGATTATCCTTCCTGCACCTATATTGAGGTGTCCGACTTCAGAATTACCCATCTGTCCTTCCGGAAGGCCGACATCTTCGCCGCATGCAAAAAGTCTGGAGCTGGGATAGGTTTTTTTCAGCAAATCCATATTCGGAGTCGGTACTGTGCTTATAACATCGGCCTTTGAACCGTCGCCGATACCCCAGCCATCGAGGATCATCAGGAGAGTCTTTTTATTGTTCATATTTGGATATTATATATGATATGTGTTGCGGGTTGCATGTTGCATGTTATACTTAAACAAAAACAGAGCAGCCTTGTTCAGGTTATCCTGAAGGGGCAAATTTAATCCCCTGACACCACAAGTTTCTGATATCCGAGCTCGATGCCTTTCGATGAAACCCTTACAAAATAAATTCCACCCTTAAGGCCAAGGTTATCAATAAGGAATTCTGTAATTCCCCTTCCTGTTGTGTATTGTCTCACAATTTCACCCCTTACATCAATGATTGTGATATCGGTTTCATTTGAAAGCGGTTCTTCGAACTGTATTGTTAAATTATTAATAGTAGGATTCGGATATAGTCTGAAGCTTCTTTCTGCAGCAGTCTCAGCATCTTCTATGCCGACACGTATGTTCCGGTAGTTAAATGAAGAAGCCTGGTAAACCTCTTTTGTTATTGTATTCTGGATGAATGCAATAACCTCAATATCAGAGTTATCAGGAATATTCTTCATTGTCCATACCTGATTGCCTATTGTCTGCTCATCAAGCTTTGCCCACTTGTTTTTGAGTGTTATGCCACCTGCATCGGGGATGAATTTCCTGAATACATTGTAGTACACTTTTTCATTCGCCGGGCCGGTATATTCACTGTTTTCCTTTTCAGTTACAGCAAGGAAAAGAGCCAGGTTGTCGGCATCAATGTCCTCAAGTGCCTTTATTTTTCCCGTTATTGTCAGGTTTCCGCTGATTGTATCTGTTGTCAGTTCAATTTTAAACCTTGCGGGAATAAGACTCCTTTTGGTTACAATGTTGCTGTCAATCCTGGTACTGCTGGTTGTGTAGGAATACATATAAGCATATTCTTCCTCAGTTCCCCCATCAAGAAAGGTATATGGTGCACGTGTTAGTCCGTAGAACAGTATCCTTGCACTTGCATCTCCCTGATTATCTGTGTAATAAGGATCATCTCCATAGAAACTTGTGTGATACTGGATATTAATGATATCATTGCTTCTCTCTTCAACAATATCATTGACAAGCGTATTGGCAGCACTGCACTCTTCACTGTAAATACTTGTAAAATGCTCGATCAGAACATTTCTGCTTCGTTCTCCTATCCATATGTCACCGAGAGCAACTCCCTGGGATGCGCGGGAGGCGCCATCAGAGCCGTATGCAATCCGGAATACGACATCTGCCTTGTTTTTAAGTTCATCGAGAGTATGAATTGACTTAACCCATGCAGTGTCAGGTTCGCCCCTGGTGGTCCATCCGATCTGGTTGCCTCCGGGCTCTCCCCTGATGACTGCTGAGTTATACCAGTCAATGCCATCATCGAGGGCACCGATGTTCTGCCAGTCATAACTGTCTCCGATTTTGTACTGAAGAGAAGCCCCATCCATGTCACGGGTAAATCTCTTAATCATATTAAGCTGTATCAGCGGCCTCTCAGTTGTTCTGAAATCGTAACAGGGGGAAACAATTGATGAAGATTCCACTGTTTTATCCAGCAGCGGGAAGTTTGTAAACCATGCATTTCCCTCCGAAGCCGACATATTGACACCTTCCCATACCGGCTGGCCGAATGTCCATGATGAACCGGTTGTATCTCCTGTTATCCATCCTCCGTTTCCCGAGGTGAAATCCTCAAAATAGCCGTCGGCCCGGATTGCGATTGACGGCCTTATGTAAATATCCTTTTCCACTGTATCTATACAGTTGGCATAGGTAGTCCTTACTATATACTTAATGCTGACGTAGCCTGTATCCGTTTTGGGAAGCCTGGCTTCCATTTCAGCGGTACTGAATTCCACACCATCATAAATCCAGCTTCTTGAAAGAACAGGAGAAGTCGACTTTGTGTTATCCTGCAGGATAAGCGAGTCACCGGGGTGCATGCAATCGCTTCTCCAGTAAAAATCGGCATCAGGCCTCACTCCTATATTGAATGTCAGCTCTTTCATGGCCGAACATCCGTTTACGGTTGTGGCAGTAAGCGTGATCTTCTGTAACCCTCCCGTTGTGTAAAGGTATCCAGCTTCTTCATCTGTGCTGAACTTTTTGCCATCAGCATCTGTCCATGACCATAACTCCACCACATCCGATGAAACGGTATTATTGTTAAATAGTGTTGTATCATTATCGTATTCAATACAGTAATCCGCAGGTTCAAACGCCACTTTCGGAGCAGGGTAGATTGTAATCGGGATTGAAGTGCCGGTGCTGCAGCCGGTTTCGCTGTTAGTATAAGTATATGTAACAACAGTCGGGCCCAGCACTTTTGCCGGATAGAGGTAGCTGCCCTCCATCGGACCGGTAAAAATACCTCCTGTCTTTGACGGGAAGAGTTCATAGGGAGCCATATTATCGCAGATCAGGTCTTCAGACGTGAGATTCTTGATCTCGACAGAGCCGACGCTGTCGACAAGAAGTGCTTTTGAAATGCTGTAGTCAACGCCGTCCCAGTTATAGCTGAAATTCAGAGTATCCTGGCCTTCTCCTGCAGCCGGGACATTATAATCGGAGTATGTTAATCCCATTGTGTAAGCCATGGTATTTTTGGTATTCGAGAACCCTGTCACTATAACGCCATCAGGCAGGCCGGTAACACTTACCCTGTATGTGGTATCGGAATAGCAGATCACAGCCGGAATTCCTGTAAAGCTTCCCCGTGCTATCCTGACGATTGTTTTTTTCCCGAGTTCAGCAGAG
>JBFYPG010000093.1:0-27369 GCA_041303415.1 Bacteroidales bacterium | reverse complement strand
GGTTTGGGACCGGGAAACTCGTTCAGCAGGTCGCGCATGAAAGCTTTTTCCAGCTTCCACAGCAGTTTCATGATCTGTTCCTCAGCGTTTGTCAGGTACATATTGCTCTACATTTTATGGGTGTATTCTACAAATGTAGAACAGATAATTGTGATTTCCAAATTATTTAAGGGAAAAACCCCCCCAACCCCCCTAAAAGGGGGCTAAATCCAATATCTATGTTGCTTATAATATGGGTTTTAACCCCCCTTTAGGGGGGCTGGGGGGGGGGTATTTTAAGCCGGGGGTTTTCACCCAAACAGCGCCTTCACCAGGTTCTCGATCTTGGCTACCTTTACTATCTCAATTTCTGAGCCTTTAACAGGAATGGTCTTATTATATTTTGACAAATAGATCTTCTTGAATCCCATCTTCGAAGCCTCCCTTATGCGCTGTTCTATCCGCGACACAGGTCTTATCTCACCTGAAAGTCCTGTCTCCCCGGCAAAGCATACCTCCCTTGAGACCGGTATGTCAAGATTTGATGAAAGAACTGAGCTTACAATAGCCAGATCGATTGCAGGATCATTAACTTTTATGCCTCCTGCAATATTGAGGAAAACGTCCTTAATGCCGAGCCTGAAACCGGCTCTCTTTTCCAGAACTGCAAGCAGCATGTTCAGCCTGCGGATATCAAATCCGGTGGAGCTCCGTTGAGGTGTTCCATAAACTGCACTGCTGACCAGGGCCTGGGTTTCAATGAGGAACGGGCGCAATCCGTCCACAGTGGCAGCAATTGAAATTCCGCTCAGAGGCTCATCATGCTGATTTATGAAGAGGTCGGAAGGATTGTTGACCTCAGTAAGTCCTGCTTCCCCCATTTCAAATATGCCAAGCTCGGAGGTTGAGCCATACCTGTTTTTCATTGAGCGCAGGATGCGGTATACATAATTATTATCTCCTTCAAAATAGAGAACCACATCTACTATATGTTCGAGTACCTTTGGTCCGGCCAGAGTGCCGTCTTTGGTGATATGCCCGATCAGAAAGACGGGGATACCTCTTATTTTTGAATATTTCAGAAGCTGGGCAGCACATTCCCTCACCTGTGAAACCGATCCGGCAGATGATTCAAGCATTGTTGTGCTGATGGTCTGGATGGAGTCGATTATGATCAGCCCGGGCTTTATATCCTCAGAATGGGCAAGTATATTCTCCAGTTCAGTTTCGCTGAGGACATAACATAAAGGGTTGGAGCCTTTCAGCCGCTTTGCCCTCAGGCTTATCTGTTCGTCGCTCTCTTCGCCCGATACATATAATATTTTCGTATCCTTCAGCGCCAGTGCCAGCTGGAGCGCAAGTGTCGACTTGCCTACTCCGGGTTCACCGCCAAGGAGTATCAGCGAACCGCCCACCATTCCGCCGCCGAGTATCCTGTCGAGCTCGGCGATGCCTGTTTTACGCCGGTCCTTTTCATCTGATGCTATGTTTTCAAGCAGCTCCGGCTTGCTTTTCTTAAGGTCAGCGGCGAATGACAGCTTCTTCGAAGATGCGGGGACAATTATCTCTTCGTGATATGTGTTCCACTCCTTGCAGGAGGGGCATCTTCCGATCCACTTCGGCGATTCGGCGCCGCAGTTCTGGCATACAAAAACAGTTTTGCTCTTAGCCATCTTTATCACTGTATTAGCCCCCCTTCAGGGGTAATTCTTCACAATAAAGGTAACATATCGAATTATTGTTTGAAAGTAATTGTTTCATCTGGTTTTCAGAATATAAACCCCCTTCCCATCCTTCCCCCAGGGGGGAAGGGGATTCCTAACCTTTCCCCCTTGGGGGAAATTAGAAAGGGGGTTGTTTCAACAAAAACTGTTACCACTACTCTGAAGTATTATACAGGGGAGATGGGGGGTTTCTTACTTCCATACATCACGTATATTGAAAAAACTCCGACAATAATCTCGAAAATTATCTGCGATTCATGGGTTAGCAGCGCAAATGTAAGTCCGTCTTCAAGAGATACACCCTGTATTACAACCAGTGCACGCGACACGGCATAATGGAATGCCCCGAATCCGCTCTGCACAGGGACAGACATTGCCAGCCCGCCGATTACCAGGATGATGAGAGAATTCCAGAATGAGATATGCGATGTGCTTTCAAGGGAAAATACCACTACCCATGTCATCAGCGCGTAACTGATCCATATTATGAAAGTATGCAGGATAAATTCCCATTTTCTTTCAAGGCTGACAATGGTTTTAAGTCCGCTGATTATTCCTCTGGCAATATCAAAAATCTTTGCGAAGAACTTTATTTTCCTGAGGTTGTGCCTGTAACGGATCAGAATGTACAATCCTGCAACAGATACCAGTACGATAAAAAGCCAGAATATCCATGAGATGTCAACATAGGAAAGCACTTTATCCCTGAAAGGAATGAAAATGCTCTCTTTCAGGAATTCGTTTATTATGGATCCGCTTGTAAAAATTATTATTACGAGAAGCACAAGGATTGAAAAGAAGTCAATTGTCCGCTCAATGATAACGGTCCCGAGCAGCTTGTCGACCGCCAGGTTTTCTTTTTTCCCGAGTGCCACGCACCGTGTTACCTCGCCTATTCTCGGCAGGGCCATATTTGCCATATACCCTATCATCATTGCATGAAAAGTATGCCAGAATGATGGCCGGTAATCAAGCGGGTGGATAAGAAGCTGCCAGCGGCGGGCCCTGCTCATGAAAGCCACCATCCCGAAAAATACCGACAGGATGAGCCAGTAATAGTTTGCCTCCCTGAGTTTATTGGAGAGGCTTCTGAAATCAACATTCCGGAAAGCCAGCCATAGCAGGAGAGCTCCAACGGTAAGAAATCCCAGGAACTTGAGAGACTGTATGATGATCTTTCTCAAGCTCAGACCAGTTTATTCGTTTTTGTGTCGGGGAAGATTATGGCAGGGCGGAATGATTTTGCCTCATTAAGATCCATTAAGGCATAAGCCATGATCAGAAGAATATCGTCCACAAGTACTTTCCGTGCTGCTGCCCCGTTGAGGCATATTTCTCCGGATCCCCTCTTTCCTTTTATCACATAGGTCTCAAAACGCTCTCCGTTGTTCAGATTCAGAACCTGGACCTTCTCGTTCTCGATTATATTCGCAGCATCCATCAGATCCTCGTCTATTGTTATGCTTCCGATGTAGTTCAGATTCGCTTCGGTGACCGTAACCCTGTGTATCTTCGATTTTAAAACTTCTATCATCATGGCTGTAGGGAGTATCTGTAACAAGCCGCAAAGTTAATCAACCTTTTGATTCACACCAACGGGAATTCAATATTATCAATAAGGCGTATTTTTCCTGCTCTTACGGCAATACACCCGTAATAACGCCTTCCTTTCTTCATCTCCTTTTTCGAGGCAAGTAGGATGAGTTTCCTGTCATCCGCAACCTCAAAGTACTCGATTGTGAACCCTGCTTTCCTGGCAATTGTCCTGAAAACATAATTTTTGATTTCCGGGATGTCTGACTGTGTGAGCATCTCTGACGCCCGGGAAATAGTTTTGAAAATAACAGGAGCTTTTTTTCTGTCCTCCGGTTCAAGCAGCATATTCCTGCTGCTCATTGCCAGTCCGTCGGCTTCGCGGATAATTGGACTTACGATGATCCTGACCTTATACTTCTTCTGCCTGACAAGCTCTTTGATTATAGCCACCTGCTGAAAATCTTTCTGTCCGAAGAATGCCATGTCAGGATCGATTATATCGAAGAACCTGCTCACTACCATGGCTACACCGTTAAAATGCCCGGGCCTGTGCAGGGCCTCCATCACCTTCCCAAGTCTCCCGAAACTGAATACCCTTTTATCTTCCGAGGGATACATTTCACCGTCATCCGGCGTAAATACAATATCATTTTGTCTGAGCACGCTGCCCAGGAGCTCCAGGTCCCTTTCAACAGGCCTGGGATAATTTCTCAGGTCTTCCCTGTCGTTGAACTGCGTGGGATTGATGTATATGCTTACGATCACGACAGGGCATTTTGCCACTGCATTTTCTGCCAGGGAAAGATGTCCCTGATGCAGTGCCCCCATTGTCGGCACAAATCCCAGCGGGCTCAGGTTTGTTTTCGCAACCAGCTCCCTGAGTTCAGCAACAGTCCGGATTATTTTCATTTAAGAAAATTAACCTACAAATCTAATATATAGTTGGTTGTAAACTATCTCATTTTTTATTATTATCTTTGCACCTTATTACGAAGCGGTTATCGAGGCACGCTAATGGAAAGCAAGAAGATTTTATTCATTTCACAGGAGATCACTCCGTATTTAGGGGAAAACAAGCTGTCAAAAATCGGAAGGTATCTGCCTCAGGGGATCCAGGAGAGAGGTAAGGAGATACGTACCTTCATGCCCCGTTACGGATGCATAAATGAACGCAGGAATCAGCTCCATGAGGTGATCAGGCTTTCAGGCATGAACTTAATTATTGACGACACCGACCATCCGCTGATAATCAAGGTTGCCTCCATCCAGAGCGCAAGGATGCAGGTCTATTTCATCGATAACGACGATTATTTCCAGAGGAAGCACATTGTGACTGATGCTGCAGGCAAGGAATTTGAAGACAATGACGAGAGGGCTCTATTCTTTGCGCGCGGGGTGATTGAAACCGTTAAGAAGCTCAGATGGGCGCCCGATATAGTTCATTGCCACGGCTGGATGTCGGCCCTGGTTCCGGTATATCTCCGGAGCGTTTATAGCGACGATCCCCTTTTCCATAATTATAAAATCATCTATTCGATCTACAATAATGATTTTAAAATGCCGTTTAGAACTACGTTCGCCGATAAACTGCGTTTTGACGGCATTGACGGGGAAAACATCAAGCTGGTAAAAAAGCCCGATTTCGTTAATGTATCAAAACTGGCGATCAAATATTCCGACGGGATCATTATCGGAAGCGAACAGATAAACAGTGAGTTGAGCAAGCACCTGAAGAGTATCAGCAAGCCGGTGCTCCCATACAAGAGTGAAACAGAATATATTGATGCCTACAATGACTTTTATGACAAGATCCTATCATAGTCCGATATCAATAACAAGATCATTAAACTTTCTTAATACCCTCTTCCTGGCCGCTGCTGCCGGGATGCTTTTTCTTTTCAACTCCTGTGAAGACGAAGGGACAATAATCGGCAGGAATATTCTGCCTCCAGGAGACTTTGTTTCTCTTCATTCCACGGATACTCTGAGTGTCTACTCCTATACCATGTTCACTGATTCTCTGGAATCTGACAATCCCGTTGATGTGTTCCTCGGTCAGATTTATGATCCCTATTTTGGTACAACAACTGCAGCCTTTGTTACCCAGCTGAGGCTTTCAAACCTGTTGGATGAGGGTACATGGATTGTTGACTCGGTGCAGCTTACACTAAGATTTGAAAATATAACAGGAGATATCAGGGCAGGTCATATTCTGAAATTGTCAGAGATCGCTGAACAGATATTTCCTGATTCAACCTATTATTCCAACCAGGCTGTACCTCTTACAGGATTCAGCGTGGAGACAACGCTTCCCGAACTGCAGGCCGACACCGTGAACAATCTCATACTTACTCTCCCGGTTACGCTCGGTGAATATATCATACGCAACACTTCAATGCTCTTTCACAACGACACTGTGCCTGACTTCAGGTCATATTTCAGGGGATTATACTTTGAACTTGAATCAACCATATCGCCGGTATTCATTACAATGAACCTTGAAGCTCCCGGTGACTTTGAGTCATACAAGCATCAGCTTTACATTTATATGCATGATACCGACGGCAACTCAGACGTTTTTTTGCTGAATATCGATGCAAAAACCAAGAATGCCGCTTTCAGTACATTCAGCCATGATCTTTCAACTGCCGATCCTTTTTTAAAGATCACTCATGTAAATGACAGGATAAAGGATACCCTTTCCTATGTACAGTGCCTGAACGGCATTTATACAAAACTGGAGATCCCCGGCCTGGAGAAGATCAGGAACGATCCGTCGCTTGACGGGATCCTTATAAACAAAGCACGCCTGACATGCCCCGTTCATTACGATGGTTCAACCTACAACGGCGCCTCATTCCCCCGGCAGCTTTTCATGGGATATTATGACAAGCTTGACAGAAGGTACCTCATACCTGATTACTATGTGAGCGCCACTTTTTTTGACGGGACGATTGATACTACCGCAGCGAATTACACATTCAACATCGCCAGATATGTCCAGCGTTACCTGGATGACACAACTGCATACTATAAACCCGAATTACAGCTTGCCCTTCCCGAAGGCTCACTCAGGAACGCAATCCTTAAGGCCAATAACAGCTCAAGTCCGGTAAAATTTGAAATGGTCTATACCAGGTTCTGATATTTCAAATCTATTTTCCTAAATTCGTGACTTCTTTTACAAAAATGAGCTTATGTGCGGAATTATCGGATATATAGGATACAGGCCTGCCAGGCAGATTGTGATAACCGGCCTGAAACGGCTTGAATACCGCGGGTATGATTCAGCAGGGCTGGCTCTCGTTAACGGAGAGACTAAGATCTATAAATGCAAGGGCAGGGTCAGCGACCTTGAGGAAATGGTAAGCAGTTCAAATTTCGACGGGACCATCGGAATGGGCCATACCAGGTGGGCCACCCATGGAGAACCGAACGAACTGAACGCACACCCTCAGATCTCATACAAGGGTAACTTCATAGTCGTGCATAACGGGATCATCGAAAACTATGCACTCCTGAAAAAACATCTCCAGGGACGCGGAATTGAATTCACCAGCCAGACAGATACGGAAGTCCTGGCAAACCTGATGGATCATCTTTATATTGAAGGCGATCTTACAGCTGAACAGGCAATTACCATGGCGCTAAACAGGGTTGAAGGCGCTTATGGGCTTGTGATAATATGTACAAAAGAACCTGACAGGCTTTTTGCTGCAAAAAAAGGTAGTCCGCTGGTGATAGGAGTGGGCGAGGGAGAGAGTTTCATTGCTTCAGACGCTACGCCAATTGTAGAATATACCCAGCGGGTCATATATCTTAATGATGACGACATAGCCATCATCAGGAAAGATGAGCTCGTGCTTAAAACGATAAGGAGCACGATGATCAAGCCTGAAGTCAGGGAGATTGACCTTAAGATCGGAGAAATTGACAAGGAGGGATTCGCACATTTCATGCTGAAGGAGATCTTTGAGCAGCCCCGGGCAATACATGATACCTTCAGGGGCAGGGTTCTGCCCGACCATTCAGGGATAATGCTCGGAGGCCTTCATGATGTAATTGAGACCTTATCAAAGGCTGAAAGGGTTATTATAGTGGCCTGCGGAACTTCATGGCATGCAGGACTGCTTGGAGAATACCTGTTTGAGGAATACACCAGGATCCCCGTTGAAGTTGAATATGCTTCTGAATTCAGGTACAGGGATCCCATTATTAATAAAAACGATATCGTTATTGCAATAAGCCAGAGTGGTGAAACAGCTGACACGCTCGCAGCGGTAAAGTTGGCAAAGCAGAAGGGAGCAAAGGTCATCGGGATATGCAACGTGGTTGGGAGCAGCATCCCCCGCGAGACAGATGCCGGTGTTTATACACATGCAGGACCTGAGATTGGCGTTGCTTCGACCAAGGCATTCACGACGCAGGTCACGGTGCTGGCCATGATGGCTTTTGAGATAGGGCACATACGGGGAATAATTTCAGATTCCGGCTATAAGGAACTTATCAGTGAGCTTGTGGCTGTTCCTGAGAAAATTGAAAAAGCTCTGCATGCCAATGATCAGGCTCTTGAGTTGTCAAAGATATTTAAGGATGCGCATAATGCCATATACCTGGGAAGAGGATACCTGTTTCCGGTTGCCCTTGAAGGCGCGCTGAAGCTGAAGGAAATATCCTATATACATGCGGAAGGTTATCCCGCTGCTGAAATGAAACACGGTCCGATAGCGCTTATCGATGAAAACATGCCGGTGGTGGTCGTCGCCACAAAAGATGACACCTATGAGAAGATCATAAATAATATTCAGGAGATCAAGGCAAGAAAAGGGAAGGTGATTGCAATTGTGACGGAAGGTGATGAGCTGATCCGAAAAATGGCTGACTATGTTCTTGAAGTCCCGGAAACTCTCCCGGTGTTTTCCTCCCTCCTGGCCGTGATACCTTTGCAGCTGCTCTCATATCATATTGCCGTTCTCAGGGGATGCGATGTTGACCAGCCGAGGAACCTGGCAAAATCAGTTACAGTTGAATAGATAATCTGATACAAATCAAGTATGCCGGCAAAATACAGAAAACTTAAGCAGTCCGAGATCCGGACACTTCAGTCAAACGGATGCAGTGCCGATGACTGGGGGAATATCACCGTGGTTGAAGGATTCAGCCCGGTGCAGTGCAGGAATGTCATCTTTTCAGGCACCATCAGGCTGGGAATCTTTGACAGGCCGTTTGTAGATGAATCGGGGGTAAGCACTCCGGGCGGTATTCTGAATGCGAGGCTTCATAACTGTACTGTCGGCTCCGACGCAGTCATCAATAATATCGGAGATTATATTGCCAATTATGTCATTGAGGATGGCTCTGTAATAAAGAACTGCGGCAAGATACACACTGAGGGTGTTTCAAAATTCGGCAACGGGACAAGCGTTGCTGTGCTCAATGAAACAGGCGGCAGGATGGTAAAGATATGGGACCGCCTTTCGGCCCACGAAGCCTATATAATAGCTCTTTACCGTCACCGGAGCAAAGCTGTGAAGATCATGGAAAAGATGATCGATGATTATTCAGATTCAGTCTCATCCCCGATGGGCATTATTTCCCGGAATTCAAGGATACTGAATTGCAGTACAATCCGCAACGTGAAGATCGGACCCTGCAGCAGGATAGAAGGCGCAGTCAGCCTTAACGAAGGATCAGTTAACAGCTGCCCGGAGGATCCTGTATACATAGGCCCCGGAGTAATAATGGAACATTTCATAGTATGCTCGGGCACCATTGTCACCGAATCTACCCTGATAGACAAGTGCTTCATAGGACAGGGATGTGTGCTGGGCAAGCACTATTCAGCCGAGAACTCGCTCTTCTTTGCCAACTGCGGCGGTTATCATGGCGAAGCATGCTCAATTTTTGCAGGTCCGTATACCGTGACACATCATAAATCGACCCTCCTCATAGCAGGTATATTCTCGTTCATGAATGCCGGAAGCGGTTCAAACCAGAGCAATCATATGTACAAGCTGGGACCAATCCATCAGGGGATCATGGAGAGGGGTTCCAAAACAACCTCTGACTCTTACCTGCTCTGGCCTGCCCGCATCGGACCATTCACACTTGTCATGGGAAGGCATTACAAGAACATGGACACCTCATCGCTTCCATTCTCTTACCTGATTGAAAGCAATGACGAAAGCATTCTTGTCCCGGGAATTAATCTACGGAGCGTAGGTACTATCAGGGATGCACAGAAATGGCCTGTGCGCGACAGGAGGAAGGACCCCGTGAAGATCGACCAGGTCAATTTTAACCTTCTGAGCCCCTACACCATCAGAAAAATGTTCGAGGGAAGGAATCTCCTCCGCAGCCTCAGGGATCTGTCGGGAGCTCTGTCCGGGTCATATTCATACAAGAACATGCTGATAAAGGGGCCCTCTCTCGAAAGAGGCATTCAGCTTTACCAGACCGGTATCAATAAATTCCTCGGCAACTCCATTATAAAAAGGCTTGAGAACAATAGCCTGAAGTCAACTGCTGAACTGCGCAAAAGACTTGCTCCTGACAAAAAAATGGGTTCAGGCGAATGGGTTGATATTGCCGGTCTGATAGCTCCGAAAAAGGCTGTTGACAATCTTCTCGGTGATATTGAATCGGGAAAACTTAAAACAGTTGAAGCCCTTGAAGTGGCTTTCAGAAAGATGCACAGGTCGTATTACGACTGGGAATGGACGTGGTCGTGTGAGAGACTTGAGGAAGAAGAAGGAAAGCCTGTTGAAAAATTCACTCCGGCCGACGTGATCAGGATCGTTGAAAGATGGAAGAAGAGCGTGGTCGATCTTGACAAACTGCTCTATGATGATGCACGTAAGGAATTCACACTTTCATCAATGACAGGCTTCGGCATTGACGGCGGAGATGAGGAGAAAAAACTTGACTTTGAGGAGGTAAGAGGGGAATTTGAATCGAATTCGGTGGTAGCGGCCATTCAGGATCATATAAAAAAGAAAACCGCCCTTGGGGACGGTCTCATAAAGCGAATGAAGAAGATAAGATCCTGAGGGCTTATCTTCCCCTGTACATTGAATCATAGTATTTTTCGTAATCGCCCGAAATAACATTTTCGAGCCAGCGGGTGTTGGCCAGATACCATTCAACAGTCTTTTCAAGCCCCTCTTCAGGATTTACTGACGGCGACCATCCAAGCTCATTTCTCAGCTTTGATGAATCAATTGCATATCTGAGGTCGTGTCCCGGCCGGTCCCTGACGAATGTTATCAGCTTTTCTGATGTCCCCTGTGGGCGCCCCAGTTTCCTGTCCATGATCCGGCACAGAAGCCTTATGAGTTCGATGTTCTTCCACTCGTTATTGCCGCCGATATTATATGTCTCCCCGGCCCTGCCGCGGTGAAAGATAAGGTCAATGGCCGAAGCGTGATCCTCAACATAAAGCCAGTCGCGTACATTTTCTCCTTTTCCGTAAACCGGTACCGGTTTATTATTTTTGATGTTGTTTATTGCCAGCGGGATCAGTTTCTCGGGGAACTGGTTGGGACCATAATTATTTGAACAGTTTGATATTACAGCAGGAATACCGAAGGTATGGCTGTATGCCCTCACCATGTGGTCGGAACTTGCCTTTGAAGCGGAATAGGGGCTTTTCGGATCATAAGCTGTGGTTTCGGTGAACATACCTGTTTTTCCGAGCGAACCAAACACCTCATCGGTGGAGATATGATAAAAGAGCTTCCCGGCAGGGGAATCCTTCCAGGCGCTTAGGGCAGCGTTGAGAAGATTGACAGTTCCCACTATGTTTGTATACACAAATTCATCAGGGCCTGTTATTGACCTGTCGACATGTGATTCGGCTGCCAGGTGGACAACTCCGTCGAACAGATATTTGCTGAAGAGGCCCGCAACTGCCTTCTTGTCGGTTATATCAATTCTTTCAAAGACATAATTTTCCTTTTTCTCAATATCCTTTAGATTTTCAAGATTGCCGGCATAGGTGAGCTTATCTGCATTCACGATCTGGTATCCGGGATAACTGACAAGGAATCTCCTTACTACATGAGAGCCTATGAAGCCTGCTCCGCCGGTGATCAGGATTGTTCTGGTGAAATTCATTTTATTTGTTTTTCTTTCTGATATTGTTTTCCCATTTCCATGCGCTGCCCATTGCATCATCCAGCGAGCTTAAGGTTTTCCACCCCAGCTTCCTGTTCGCCAATGACGGATCAGCCCATATTTTTTCAATGTCGCCCGCCCGTCTGCCTGTGATCCTGTATTTCAGCCTGACTCCCGAAACACGCTCAAATGACCTGATAACCTCAAGCACAGTCACGCCTGTTCCGGTTCCCAGGTTGAATACTTCATAATCTTTCCTGTTCTTCTTTTCAATGAGTCTCTTTATTGCAATAACATGGGCTTTGGCCAGATCAACCACGTGAAGATAATCCCTTATGCAGGTTCCATCAGGTGTATTATAGTCGTTGCCGAATACTTTAAGCTCATCCCTAAGTCCGTTTGCAGTCTGGGTAATATACGGAACAAGGTTATCCGGGACTCCCCGTGGGAGCTCTCCTATCAGCCCTGACGGATGTGCACCTATCGGATTGAAATATCTCAGTGATATTGCATTAATTCCTTTGTCTGCAGCAACAGTATCCATTATTATTTCCTCGCCTACCTGCTTTGTATTGCCGTAGGGCGAAACAGCAGGCTGGAACGGGGCATCTTCACTCACGGGATTCTTTGCCGGCTGCCCGTAAACAGTGCATGAAGATGAAAAAACCATATATGGAATGCTGAATTGTCTCATTCCTTCAAGAAGGTTCATCAGCGACACAAGATTGTTTCTGTAGTATTCAAGCGGTTTGTTGACAGATTCACCAACAGCTTTATAGGCTGCAAAGTGAATGATTCCCGAAATATCTGTACAATCCGACAGAAAGGCGTTAAGCTTTGCCGCATCGCAAAGGTCAAAGACTTCAAGCTGCGGAGTGACCCCGGTTATCTGTCCGATCCGGTCAGCCACATAAGCCTCTGAATTACAAAGGTTGTCGATCAGGATCACATCATATCCGTCCCGGATAAGTTCAACGGCTGTATGCGAACCGATGTATCCTGTTCCGCCGGTGACAATGATCTTATTTTTCATTTGTTCTTAAGCAGGGGGTGGTATTCCCCCTTGATGCCGACAGGTTTAAGATTCCTGATGTTATATGCAATCTCCACTGACTGGCGCGCATCTTCAAGGCCGAAGCCTTTCCCTGCAAGCACCTCTCTGTAGGTCTGTGAGTGCAGATCGGTGAAACCTTCACTGAACTCGATCTCCTCGCCGTTAACCTGGATCGATCTGAATGTCCTCTGTCCCTTTTCAGCTATAGCCGAAGGCAGATCTTCATGGTCGAGGCTGAGGAACCACCTGATCCTGGCATTCTCAAGTTCAAGGTAACCTGCAGCTTTGTCCGTTTCCGACATATGCACTATGCTTTTCCTTGTGGCTCCGAAGATCCATCCCAGCAGGTCAAAGAAATGGATGCCTATATTGGTTGCCACTCCGCCCGACTTCTGAATATCTCCCTTCCAGGATATGTGATACCAGTTGCCGCGGCTTGTAATGTACGTCAGGTCAACATCATAGATCTTGTCGGCCGGACCGTTTTTGATCCTGTTCCTGAGCTCTATGATGCGCGGATGGAGCCTCACCTGGAGAACTGTAAAGATCTTATGACCGGTTTCATTTTCGATTTCCTGCAGGGCATCCACGTTCCATGGGTTCAGAACAATAGGTTTCTCGCAGATTGCATCAGCATGATGCCTGAGGGCAAACCTGATATGTGAATCGTGCAGGTAATTGGGAGAGCAGATGCTTACATAATCGATCTGAGTGCCGCCTCTTTTCAACTTGTCAAAATGCCTGTCGAACCTTTCAAATTCAACGAAAAAGTCACTCTGAGGAAAGTAATTGTCAATCAGGCCTACACTGTCAAACCTGTCGAGGCTGGCAAGAAGGTTGCTGCCCGTTTCCTTTATTGCTTTCAGGTGGCGGACTGCAATGTAACCTGCAACTCCAATCAGCCCGAAATTTTTTGGTGTATTAGTCTCCATCGTTTTTATTTCTGGTGCGCAAATCTACTAAATAATCTTAGAAACATTTCCATGTTCCAGGCGGTAGCGGTCACCGCTTTCCGGACATATTGCAAACCCTTTATCATCAAATATCAGCTTATGCCCGAATTCGCTCATCCAGCCTGTCTGCCTTGCCGGGTTTCCTACCACCAGGGCAAAGGGTTTTACATCTTTTGTAACTACAGCTGCGGCTCCGATAAAGGCATACCTGCCGATAATTATTCCGCATACTATTGTTGCATTGGCGCCTATCGAAGCGCCCTTTTCAACAATGGTGGTCATGTAGTTGTCCTTGCGGATAATCTGGCTCCTTGGATTGATAATGTTAGTGAATACCATGGATGGACCGAGGAACACATCATCATCGCATATCACGCCGGTATAGATTGAAACATTGTTCTGAACCTTGACATTACTTCCCAGTTTCACACCCGGGGACACAACAACGTTCTGTCCGATATTGCATCTCTCCCCGATCTCCGACCCGGTCATGATATGAGTAAAATGCCATATTTTACTGCCTTTTCCTATTATGCTGCCTTCGTCTATGACGGCTGTCTCATGTGCAAAATATTCCTTCTCCATGTCAGTTTGTCTCAAAGAATTTTAAAATGTTAAGTACTATATGATCGAGCTGGTCCTGCTCCATGTCGGGGTGCATCGGGAGGGAGAGTACCTCCCTGCAAAGCTGGTTTGTAACCGGGAAATCATCTTCCCTGTAACCCAGGTAACGGTAAGCATCCTGGATATGGAGCGGCCCGGGGTAATAGACCATTGAAGGGATTTTTTCTGATTCGAGGAATCTCTTCAGTCCATCCCTCTTTCCGTCTTTCACTCTTATGGTATACTGGTGGAAGATATGTGTTGAGAAAGAAGATCTTACCGGAAGGATCAGCGATTTGCATCCGGCCAGGGCTTTATCATAAAAATCCGCCGCCGACCTTCTTGCATTGTTGAACTTATCGAGATACCTGAGTTTTACATTCAGAATGGCAGCCTGGATGGTATCGAGCCTGGAATTGATGCCAATATCATCGTGGTGATATTTGACCTTCATTCCATGGTTGGCAATGCTCCTGATCTTTTTTGCCAGCGCTTCATCATTAGTGAAAAGAGCGCCGCCGTCACCATAGCATCCCAGGTTCTTTGAGGGGAAGAATGATGTTGTTCCGGCACTGCCTATCGTTCCTGCCTTTTTCCTTGTGCCATCCTTAAAAATATATTCGGTACCTGTAGCCTGGGCAGAATCCTCTATCACATATATGCCATGCTCTTTCGTGAGTGCCATAATACTCTCCATATCAGCACACTGACCGAAAAGATGAACAGGGACAACAGCCCTGGTCCGCGGGGTTATGGCTTTACTGACGGCATCGGCAGATATATTATATGTATGTGGGTCAGGATCGACCAGGACAAGCTTCAGCCCAAGCAGGGCAACGACCTCCACTGTTGCAATAAAAGTGAAGTTGGTGGTTATCACCTCATCTCCCGGCTTCAACCCGAGAGCCATCATCGATATCTGAAGGGCATCGGTGCCGTTGGCACATGAGATCACATGACCAGCACCCATGTATTTCTGAAGCTCCTTTTCAAACAAACTTACCTCGGGGCCTTTGATAAAGGCAGTGGAATTAAGCACGTTTTTTATAGCTGCATCAATCTCCGGACCAAGCTTTTCGTACTGTGCCTTAAGGTCAACCATCTGTATTTCTCTCATCACACCAGTGAAATTTTGGAATTACGAAGGTAAAAAAATTATTGTTTTAGTTTTTACCACCCCCTTTCTAATTTCCCCCAGGGGGGAAAGGATTTAGCTGGCTCCTTCCCCCCTGGGGGAAGGTCGGGAAGGGGGTAAACGTTATTGGAAGTATTAAAGTTTTTATTATTTTTGTAAGGAAGTAAGGTAAAAGATGGATATTACTGCTTTCATAAGGGAGTTATTGTTCAGCCACGATTGTGTGATCGTTCCCGGCTTCGGAGGTTTTGTCGCCAACTATTCACCTGCACGCATTGATAAAACCACTGACACTTTCTTTCCGCCGGCAAAGCAGATATCATTCAACAGGAACCTCAACCATAATGACGGCCTGCTCACAGGAAGAATATCAGGGACATCCGGTATCAGCTATGGCGATGCACGCAACCTCATCGATGAATTCGCGGCATCGGTAAAGAAAAGGCTTGAAAGGGGGGAGCGGGTCACCTTTGATCATATCGGCACATTCATAAACAACCAGGAGGGAAATATTCAGTTTGAGCCCGACCGGAATGTCAATTACCATCTCGACTCCTACGGACTTGAATCTTTTCAGTTCCCGCCGCTTGAAGGATATGATGCAAGGAAACGCATCACAAAGCATATAGTTAAAGAGCCTGTCAGAAGGGCTTCCATGAAAAAGATATTATGGAGAGCTGCAGTGATAGTTCCCATTCTGGCAGTACTTGCTGCAATCCCTTTCAGCAGGGAAATTTTCAGATCAGGTGTTGAAGCAACTACCCTGAATCCCCTGGTAACCGCGGAGCTTGATGAGAACAGGAAAGCTATTGAAGAGACACCGGTGACGGTACCTGAGGTTATTGAAACTACAGCTGCTCCCATAGTGGAAGAGCTGCATTATTGCATTATCACCGGAAGCTTCAAGCTCAGGCAGAATGCTGCTAACCAGGCAGAGCTGCTGAAAAAGGAGGGATTTGAACCGGAAATACTCGACGCACCGGATAATTTTTACAGGGTCAGTGCCGTAAGGTGCAAGGATATTAATTCTGCACTGGAGAGATCTGCAGCTGTTTCCAAAAAATTCCCGGGATCCTGGGTGAAGAAAATTTAGCCTCTCTATTTGATCACACTTCCGTTGCTTACCTTTCCGTCCGGTGTGACCATTACCAGCCTGCCGTCCTTGTCTTCTGCCATCAGTATCATTCCCTTTGATTCAATGCCCTTGATCTTACGCGGTTCAAGGTTTGCAATAATTGAGATCTGCCTGCCAATAAGCGACTGAGGCTCAAAGTATTCGGCTATTCCGGATACGATTGTCCTCGTATCCAGACCTGTATCGATCTTCAGTTTCAGGAGCTTGGTCGTCTTTGGAACTTTTTCGGCTTCAAGGATTGTTGCTGTCCGGATGTCCATTTTCGTGAAATCATCAAAAGATACAGGATCTTTGGGCGGTTCTGTTTTCATTGATGATCCTTCGTTCGCCTTTTTTGTTGCATGAAGTTTCTGCACCTGCTTTTCAATCTCCTCATCACCTATCTTTTCAAACAGCAGTTCAGGTTTATTGATCTGATTCCCCGGTGCCATGATATCTGTCCTTCCCGCATCGTTCCATTTAAGCGGCCCGCAGTTCAACGATTTCCTCAGCTTCTCCATCGAGAACGGGAGGAACGGTTCAAGAACGACAGTCAGGTTGGCAGTGATCTGCAATGCAACATTGAGGATGGTCTTTACTCTTTCGGGATCTGTCTTCACAACCTTCCACGGTTCGGCATCGGCCAGGTACTTGTTTCCCAGCCTTGCAAGATTCATAGCCTCTTTCAGGGCTTCCCTGAACCTGTATGCCTCAAGGCTGTTCTCAACATTCCGGCGGATCTGGCTTATCTCTTTCAGCGCTGATTCATCCTCAGGAGATGCTTTGCCTCTTTCCGGCACCCTGCCGTCATAGTAGTTTGTTGTCAGAACAAGTGTCCTGTTTACAAAGTTCCCCAGTATCGCAACGAGCTCATTGTTGTTTCGCGCCTGGAACTCTTTCCAGGTGAAATCATTATCTTTTGTCTCCGGTGCACTGGCACAGAGTGAATACCTCAGCACATCCTGCTTGCCGGGGAAGTCCTCGAGATATTCATGCAACCATACTGCCCAATTGCGCGAGGTGGATATCTTGTCATTTTCAAGGTTGAGGAACTCGTTTGCCGGAACATTGTCGGGAAGGATGAAGCTGCCCTCGGCTTTTAGCATTGCGGGAAATATTATGCAGTGGAAGACGATATTGTCCTTTCCGATGAAATGGATCATTTTTGTCTCCTCGCTTTTCCAGTATTTTTCCCAGTCGGGGGTAAGCTCTTTTGTTGCCGATATATATCCTATTGGAGCGTCAAACCATACATAAAGTACTTTGCCTTCTGCATTTTTCAGCGGTACCGGAACACCCCAGTCAAGATCACGGCTCACTGCCCTTGGCTGCAGACCCTGGTCTATCCACGACTTGCACTGCCCGTAAACATTTGTTTTCCATTCCTTATGATCTTCCAGGATCCATTTCTTCAGCCACGGCTCATATTTGTCAAGAGGAAGATACCAGTGAAGCGTCTCGCGCAGCACAGGCTTGCTTCCGCTGATCGTTGAGTGCGGATTGATAAGGTCGGAAGGACTGAGTGAAGTGCCGCATTTCTCGCACTGGTCGCCATATGCGTTTTCGTTTCCGCAATGCGGGCAGGTTCCAGTTATATACCTGTCGGCAAGAAAAGTGCCCGCCGCCTCATCATAGTATTGTTCTGAGGTCTTTTCAATGAATTCACCCTTGTTATAAAGCTTCAGGAAAAAATCTGAAGCTGTTTCGTAATGGACTTTATTTGAAGTGCGCGAATAAATGTCGAATGCAATCCCGAAATCCTCAAATGCTTTCTTGTTGATGGCATGATACCTGTCGACTATTTCCTGCGGCGTAACTCCCTCATTCCTGGCTTTAAGGGTTATCGGCACGCCATGTTCATCGGAACCGCAAATGGAAACCACATCCTCGCCCTTCATCCTCAGGTACCTTGTATAAATATCTGATGGCACGTAAACTCCCGCCAGATGACCAATATGCAGCGGGCCATTTGCATAAGGCAGAGCTGAGGTTATGAGGTATCTTTTGTACTTTTTCATTGCATTAAAATAAAACGGTCAAAGATAGAAAAAATGGCGCAATGGCACAACGGCGCAAAGGTACAACGGCGGATTAATGAAACAAATTCGCTATTTTTACGTATAATATATTAATAGGCATGTCTGTAATAAAGATCCGTCCGCCATATCTGAAAAAGGGTGATGAGGTTGCGATAGTCTCGCCGGCTTTTGCTATTGATGAAGGAAAGTTAAATTCCGCCGTTGGGATACTTGAAAACTGGGGGCTGAAAGTGCATGTCGGTAAAAATGCTCTCAGGAAGGAGGGCCCTTTTGCCGGAGGAGACAGGGAAAGGCTGCGTGATTTCCAGGCAATGACCTCCAATGAGCGTATAAAGGCAGTATTTTGTTCCCGGGGCGGTTACGGGATGCTGAAAATAATTGACCGGATCGATTTCACCTCCCTGCGGCGGAATCCGAAATGGTTTATCGGATTCAGCGATATAACAGTACTGAATATATGGCTGAGCGAAAAATACAACCTGATCACAATTCACGGGGAGATGCCGCTGAATTACGCAAATCCGGATAAAACGGCCGGGACCATTGATTCATTATACAATGCCCTCTTCAAAGGATGCCGGCCTGTAGAGTGGGTCGCTGATTCCGGGAGGGTAAGCCCGGCATCGGGAGAGGTCACCGGCGGGAACCTGTCGTTGATATACAGCCTGATCGGTACTCCGGGTGAACCCGCGACGAGAGGAAGGATCCTGGTGATAGAGGATGTAGGGGAATATTATTACCATCTCGACAGGATGATGACATCGCTCAGGCTGGCCGGCAAGCTTAAGGGCCTGGCTGCGCTTGTTGCCGGAGGACTGAATGACATGAATGAAACAAAGATACCCTGGGGGAAAGGCGCCGGTGATATCGTTTATGATGCGGTGCGCGGATACAGCTATCCTGTTTTTTTCAATTTCCCGGCCGGGCATATCAATGACAACCGTTCATTTTACATCGGAGCCAGGGCAACTATTGAATTAAAAGGCAGGAAAGCTATTCTCAGATATCTCTGATTTCAGAATGCTGAAAGAAGAAGGTCGAGGTCCTTGGATAAAATGCCGAACTTTTGTCCGAGTGTTTCATTTGTGAGTATTCCGTTATACAGGTAGACTCCGTTCCTTACACTGGGATCGCTCCTGAGAAGCTGGGTTATCCCTCCCGAATCGGCCATTTTCTGCAGAAGCGGTGCAAACACATTGCTGAGGGCGATTGAAGCTGTCCTGGCCACGCGGGAGGGCAGGTTCCAGGCGGAAAAATGGATGACGCCATGTTTTTCGTACACGGGATCTTTCATTGCCCGGCACTCTGTTGTTTCGATGCATCCTCCCCGGTCGATGCTCAGATCAATTATCACAGCGCCCTTCTTCATGGTGCTTACCATCTCTTCGGTCACATAGTACCACGGCCGAAGATCTTCAAGCTCGATAGCTCCTATCAGGACATCAGCGGATACGAGAGCTTTTTTCAGTACCTGGGGGTGGAACACAGAAGTCTGGAGGCGCTGGCCGATAACCGATTCAAATTTTCTTAACTGCTGCAGGGAACTGTCGAATACCTTTACAATTGCTCCCAGTCCCAGAGCAGCCCTTGCTGCAAATTCACCTGCGGTATTTGCGCCAAGAATAACTACCTCGGTGGGAGTGACTCCGGTTATCCCGCCCAGCATCACGCCTTTTCCTCCGTGATGATTGCTCAGGTAATCTGATGCAAGGAGCACTGATGTGACGCCGCTTATCTCGCTCATCGATTCAATCACGGGCAGTGTGCCGTTGGCATCACGTATCTTTTCAAAAGCTATTGCGGTCACTTTCTTGCGGATGAGCCGGGCAAGAGTATCCTCGTTCATCTTGAGGACATTGAGGTATGACATGACCACCTGGTTTCCTTTAAGGTAATCGGTATCTTTTTCGGTGAGAGGTGCAACTTTTATTACCACATCTGCTCCGAATACCCTTGCCGGGGAGTCGGTTATCACAGCTCCGTTTTCGCTGTAATCCTTGTCGCTGTAATGTGTTCCGGCGCCGGCACCTTTCTGGACCACCACTTCATTGTCGGATTCAACAAGAAGGTTTACGGCCTCAGGTGTCAGAGCCACTCTCTTTTCCTCCTCATCAGTGTCGCCGGGTATCCCGATGGATATCCTTCTGAACCTGACAGCGGTTTCAAGATGTTCTTCCTTGGGCATGAATGCGCCGTTGCCGAGATTCACTTTTCCGCTTTTGCCTCTCATGTTCATCTCAGAAAAAGTGTTGTTTCCTCAAAGTTAAAAAAAATGCGATTCAGGAACAAATAAGATCAGGCTATATGGTCTCTAAAATCCTTGCTTCGTCTTTAGCCACAGTTATTCTGACTTTAACTGCTTCTTCAGGAAGGAGGTCCCCTGCAAGCTCGGGCCATTCAATAAAGCAGTAGCATCCGCTGTAAAGATATTCTTCAATGCCAATGTCAAACATCTCGCTGAGGTTTTTAATTCTGTAAAGATCAATGTGATAGAGCGGCTCCCCGGTTTTTGTTCTGTATTCATTTACAATGGTGAAGGTGGGGCTGCTGGCTGTGTCGTTGGCTCCCAGCGCTTCACAGATGGTCTTTATGAATGTTGTTTTGCCGGCTCCCATCGCCCCGTAAAATGCGAAGATCCTTTTATTGCCTGAATATTTAAGCAGTTTTCTGGCTGCAGCGGGAAGGTTATTTTTATGTTTGACTGTAAATAGCATCTTCAGGCAATTTTTTACAAAGATACCCCCTTTCTTATTTCCCCCAAGGGGGAAAGGATGGTTTTGCTCCTGCCCCCCTGGGGGAAGGCTGGGATGGGGGTTTTATTGTATGGGATCAAGAACTGCGACCGGCAAAATCATCTCCTGCATTGAGATGCCGCCGTGCTGGTAAGTATTCCTGTAATAGCCGGCATAATAATTGAAATTATTCTGGTAGACAAGGAAATCCCTGTTTGTGGCAAAGATATATCTCGAGGTGATGTTGGTTTTTGGGAGAAAGGCTTTTTCGGGATTCTTAATCTCAAAAACTTCGGAGGGGTTATAGTCGAGGTTCCTTCCTGTTTTATACCTGAGGTTGGGCGATGTTTTTTTGTCTCCCACGATTCTGACAGGATTCTGAACCCTGATGGTTCCGTGGTCGGTTGATACAACAATTTTTACCCGGTATGAAGCAAGAACTTTCAGCAGTTCAAACAGCGAGGAGTGTATGAACCACGATCTGACAAGGCTTCTGTATGCGGTTTCATCCCCGGCAAGGTCTCTTATCACACCGACCTCGGTGCGGGCATGCGAGAGGATATCGACGAAATTGTAGACCAGGATGTTGATGTCATTCTCCAGGAGCTGCCTGATCCTCTCATTCAGTTTCTTTCCCTCGTTGCTGTTGCTGATCTTGCTGTAAGTCCATTTAAGATTAAGCCCTCTTTTTGAAAGCTGGTTCCTGAACAGATCTTCCTCATGGTTGTTTTTTCCGGCTTCATCGTCATCCTCAACCCAGTACTGAGGCATCTGGGCTGCTATCTGTGACGGCATGAGACCGGAGAAGATAGCGTTTCTGCTGTATTGTGTCGCTGTCGGCAGTATGCTGAGGTACAGATCCTCCCCGGCGATCCTGTATAATCCTGAAAGCTCTGCCGAGATCGTTTTCCACTGGTCGAATCTCATGTTATCGATGAGGATGAAGAACAGGGGCCGCCCGGGGTTCAGATGAGGGAATATTTTTTTAGGGAACAGGTCAGGGGAGATGACAGGAGCCTCACTGTTGCTGTGGTCAAGCCAGGCGGTATAATTTGAGGCTACAAATTTTGAAAATGAGTTGTTGGCTTCGTTTTCCTGTGTTTTAAGAATCTCAGCCATTCCCGGATCTGATGATTTCCCGAGTTCCGACTCCCAGAATGTTATCTTACGATAAAGTTCTGTCCAGTCAATCCATGTCCGGGCCGATGCGATCATGCTGCCGATACGGCTGAATTCCTGTTGATAGTCTGTTGTGGTTTTCTCCGTTACAAGCCTTTTCTGGTCCAGGAGCTTTTTCAGGACGAGAAGGATCTGCTTGGGTTTAACAGGCTTGATGAGGTAATCGGCAATTTCCGATCCTATCGCGGCCTCCATAATTTCCTCTTCTTCGCTTTTCGTGATCATCACCACGGGGATGTCTGTCCGCACCTCACGGATAAGCCTGAGCGTTTCAATCCCGCTCAGCCCGGGCATGTGTTCATCCAGGAAGATCAGGTCATAAGTATTCTGTTTTACGAGATCTATAGTGTCGTTTCCATTGGAACAGGTATCGATATCATATCCTTTTTCCCGGAGGAAGAAGATATGCGGCCTGAGTGCCTCGACCTCATCATCTGTCCATAATATCCTGATCTTTCTCATTTCAGATGATTCTCATTAAAGAATAACAGATACCGTTCGGGCTTTTTATCATTGTCAAACACTTTCCTGTTGGCGCTGCTGATGATGAAGGAATACATTTTTGAGGCGGAAGGATTTCTTACAAGCTTTTCGGCTGAGAATGACCTGTAATACTCCAGGGCCTGCTGATACTTCTGAAATCCTGATACTGTGATAATTATATACCTGTTGTCAACCAGGCTGCCTTCAGTGCGGTAATTCAGGTTTGTATAATTATCAATATTATAGCTGATCACATCGAAGGTTGCCTGGTTGATGTTGAAAGCCGGATTTTCGATTACCAGGGCAAATACATGAGCAACCGTTGTATCCGCAACATATAGTTCCTCAGCGATCTCCTTTTCTTCTTCCACCTTCAGCTCAGGTATCTCCTGATTTATGAATGCAACGATCTCTCCGGCCTTCTTCCCTTCCTCACTGTCCGGCCATTGCTTTATAATGATGTTCAGTTCATCCTTGAAGCTCCTTTCATCACTGATACGGGCAACAGAATATGCCCTGAGCAGCCGGAATTTTGGTGCAAGCGGATCCTGGCTGAATTTAATAAGTGCCGAATCGCACAAAGCCATTGTTGAGTAAAAGTTCTCCCTGATATAGTTATCATAGGCTTCCCGGTAGTGCTGTTCTGACATTTTCCGGACTTCCATCTTCTTGTCAAAGTAGCCCGGGTCGGATATCATCTTTGCAAATTCGGTTTCCGGATAATTCTCGACAAGACGCTGCCTGTAAATTTCCGATTTCGGATAATCGATCCCTTTGTATAAATTGTACAGGTTGTAAAGGGCTTCAGGTACAAGCTCGTTACCGGGGAACCTTATTAGGATTTTCTCAAAAGATTCCGATGCACCCTTCGGGTCGAGGATCTTTTCAGCATATGCCTTTCCGGCGTTAAGACAGGCATTGGCTATCCTGCTGTCGGACGCAGCCATGAGCGAATCAGTCAGGGGGAGGTTCTTAAGATAATATTCAGGTTTTTTATAATCCACCACCTGGGCGCCAGATGAATCGGCGCTATTCTGAGTATCTTCTTCTGAATCTGATTCTGACAATGCTCCTGAAGTTCGGGCCTTGTTAAGCCTTCTCCAGTTATCCTCAAGCCTTCTGTCGCCCCATCTGCGCCTGAATTCAGTGCGGCCGAAAGTAAGGGCGGCCTGGTTATAAAAATACCATTTGCCTTCCTGTTCTATATTATCCTGGAACCTTCTTTCATTTTCGTAAAATTGCCCAAGGTTGTACCTGTCGGAATACTGTGAGGTCTTTCCTTCGCTTTCGGCTTTTGTTATATCGTTAATAATGCCGGTAATAAGTGCATTGCGTTCAGATTCAGGCATACGCGCCACCTTCTGAAGGCTGTCCTCGGTCTGAATTACTTCAAGGTGCGAGACAACAGCATTGAGGTTGGTTGATTTCGTCTTAAGCGCCTGGTAATCAGGATGGCTGGTGCTAAGGAACACTACGGTGCTGTCATAATATTTGCCTGCATTGATCAGATCAGGTTTCCTGTAGTAGTAGTCGGCAAGAGCCATGTACGACCTGCCTTTCTGGTTCTGGTTTACGGAAGATGCCGAGACAGACTGCCTGTAGAAGTCAAGAGCACCGGTCTCATTTCCCTCCTTCATTGAAAGATTGCCAAGAGCAAAATAGATCTGGTCCTGGAAGTCGGCGTTCTTGGAGTCCTTCAGCATCCTTTCCATTTCTTTCCTCATTTCCTTCGGATTACCGGAGTTGACGTCAAAGACACCTGCGATATTTATTCTTGCATTGAATTCCACATCATAAGGAGGATTCATTTTTACGACATCACGGTAAAGCTTTATTGCGGCTGATGAATTTCCCGCTTTCTCATTGAGCTGGGCGAGCAGGTAGGTAAGCCTGTATTTTGATCTTTTTCCTGATGCAAAGCCTATTGCTTTTTCAAGTGGATCAATTGCGTCGGCATATTTCTGCTGCCTGATGAAAAGATCCGCCATGGTCGTGTGGTACATCGACCGTAATTCTCCGGGTGATTTTGCCGGGATCTCAATTTCCGTGAGTATCCTGTATGAATCACTGTACCTGCCTTTTTCATTATGGATCCGGGCAAGCCATATTGAAGCCTCCTGTCTTATGACCGGATCGTTCGCCTGGGATATGCAGTATTCAAAAAGCGCTGTAGCTTCGTTAAATTCATGCTTGTAAAAACGCGCCCTGGCGATAAGAAGATAACTGTCATCAACCCATGCATTATACTCCTTGCGGGTCAGGAGATCTTCTTCTTCCGGGGTAAGCTTCTCCCTTTCCCTGCCTTCGGGTTTTGCCGTGATTGATTTCAGTGAGATAAGCTTGGATGCCTTCTGGATGGCCCTCTCCATATCGGAGCTGCACCTTGAAGGAGATGCGGGATCGCTGTATTCGAATACCCTGAGCAGGTCGGCATAATCGTCGGTGTGCCCGTTTATCATTTTAAGCAATCCCGATTTGTAGCTCTCATAGCCATTGAACCAGATATTGTACCTGGCCGTCATTCCATGGTAGAAACGGGTGGATGCAGTGTTTTTTTCGACGGAACAGTTTACCGGAAGCAACAGCAGCATCAGCAGCAACAGTGATCTATATAATGCTTTTAGTGAAGGCAATAAACAGATTTTAATACTATAAACTTCTCAAAGCCGGATATAGTATTTCAAAGGTAAATAAAATTGGGAACCTGCGATTTATCAGGCTGAAATTACACTTTTAATTTCAGGGACTTCCTTCATTATGGCCTGCTCAACTCCTGCTTTTAATGTCTGCATGCTGAACGGGCATCCATGGCAGGCACCGGTGAGTTTGACCTTTACTGACAGGTCATCAGTGATCTCGATCAGTTCAATGTCGCCGCCGTCGGATTGAAGATAGGGCCTTACCCTGTTAAGTGCTTTTACTACTCTTTCCTGTATGTTCTTGTTATCTGACATGTTTTTCAGCTTTTATTCATTATTACTTTTACTGTTGGTCTCTGCTCCCTGTTTCGTATTTCCACATTCCTGACAACTTCATCTGCGAGCGCCATGAACGCCCTGCCTGCAGGCGACTCTTCAAGGGCTGTCGGGACTCCCTTGTCTCCGCTCTCACAGATGCTCTGTACAATGGGGATCTGGCCCAGCAGGGCGACACCCATTTTTTCAGCCAGTTTTTTCCCGCCATCCCTTCCAAAAATAAAATACCTGTTTTCCGGAAGTTCTGCAGGAGTGAACCACGACATATTTTCCACCAGCCCCAGAACAGGCACATTTATCTTTTCGCTCCTGAACATCGATATGCCCTTGATTGCATCGGCCAGCGCAACTTCCTGCGGAGTGCTGACCACAATTGCCCCTGTAACGGCAACCTCCTGTACGAGTGTCAGGTGGATGTCACTGGTTCCCGGAGGAAGGTCGATCAGCAGGTAATCAAGTGAACCCCACTCTCCCTGCGACATAAGCTGTTTCAGGAAGTTCGATGCCATGGGGCCTCTCCATATCACAGCTTCCGAAGGATCCACAAAAAAGCCTGTCGAGAGGATCTTTACCCCGTGTTTTACCAGAGGGACAATATAATCGGTTCCGTTCTTGCTTTTGATCTCAGGCCTGAACTTTTCTGCATCAAGCATCTTCGGGACAGAAGGCCCGAAAACATCTGCATCCAGTAGGCCGACAGTATATTTTTTCCTCGCCAGCGCAATTGCCAGGTTTACGGCGATGGTTGTTTTTCCCACACCGCCCTTTCCTGACGAAACGGCGATGATGTTCTTTATGCCGGGAAGCAGCTCATCTGACTTCCCGTGTTTTTTATCAACGATCACTTTTGGCTTTACTTCAATGCCTGCTATCACTGCATCGGGACCAAGTGATTCCTTTATGGCTCTTGCCGCACTGCTTTTTATGGAGGATATGAAAGGGTCATTCGACTTTTCAGGTTCCAGTATGAGTGATATCCCATTCCCGTCCGATTCAATTTTTGTTACAATGCCAAGGGTAACAATATCAATCCCTTTTTCCGGGTGGATCACTTTCCGCAATGCGTCTGATATCTGGTCTTTCGAGAACATAACTAATACTTTTTTCCTTCGTGTCCTTAGTTCCCGGGTACTCGGGATTTGTGCTCTTTGTGGTTAATATTTAATTTTTATTTGAACTAATTCTAAATAAACTGCAATAATACCACTTTATAGTATTAACACAAAATAATCATTTAAGTTCTGATAATGGATACCGGAATAAAGTTTGCCGGCAAGGAGCCCGCTGCGGTTGACCACAGTCTCAGATCTTTGCCGGGACATCTTCGATTCTCCTGTTTTTTTCAAGCCTGAAGGCAAGATATTTTATTTTCAGTCCCTTAGCCAGGAACTGGTTTTCGTAACGGGTCCTGATTGAAAGTATGTCATTTTCCTTCCTGCCTGAATAAAGATCAGAAGCAGAACAGATGATGTTCAGGTTATTTCTTTCCGCAATATTCCTTGTGTAATTGAAAAGTTCCGAATTATCTGTTTTAAGGTGAATAATGCCACTCTCTTTCACGAAGTTACGATAGATATTAAGGAACCATGGACAAGTAAGTCTTTTATTCGAATTTCGTTTTCCGGAATGCGGGTCAGGGAATGTTATCCATATTTCATCAACTTCGTGAAAGAGAGTGGCATTATTCACCTTAAAACAGATAATTCGGAACTTTTCAATTACACAAGGAATATTGCGGAAAGAAATAA
>JBFYPG010000092.1:0-27558 GCA_041303415.1 Bacteroidales bacterium | reverse complement strand
TGCATATACCAAAGACTCCCGAATTTGTCCCTCCTTTAAGCTTAATTCAATACATATATGATGATAGGGTTGAAAAAACAGAACCACCTAAATCATTGATTATAAGCGGTTCCGCTACGGTATAACTATTCGTAGAATAGTTATGGGGGCGACTTTTGTTGACCCACCTGGGCTCGAACCAGGACTCTGCGGAACCAAAATCCGACGTGTTGCCAATTACACCATGGGTCAGTAAATCAATGATTCACGCCGCAAAATTAATAAAATTTTCGATTGTCCCGCGATACGCACTATTGAGCTTTTGATATCAGTGACCGGTATAACTCGTCATCCATGTTACTGACCTGTACCAGCCGGAACGGGCATTCCATCAGAGATTTAATAATGCGCCCAAGCTCACGCATGTCCTCATCACCCTCTTCATAATACCATGTAACAGATGCCTTGTGAGTGAGATCTTCCATTCCCGATAATTCCCTCAATAAAATGTAAAGCCATTTAGTAGAACCTGAATTGATATAGTCAAAGCCCAGTTCCACCTTTGTCCTGCCCTTTGATTTCATCATGTGATCTTTAATCCATTGGTGGACGGGTTCATAGAAAACGCTCGGATTATCAATTATCGACCTGCCCATAATAAAGATCCTGCCGTGCTCCAGCACTATCCATGGCGTCCGCTTTGTTGGCTCTATATAGAGGTTGTCAGGATACATATATATCTCCGTTTTCAGACTTGTCTTAAAGTCTGATCCCCGTTAATAATAGTCAGTGTGTAAAATTAAGAAAAGAGCGGAATCAACCAAATTTATCTTGATCCGTCCCGGTTGAAAAGGGTAGGTTCGGGCTCCTCCCATAGTGTCGGATGCTCATCATCAAATCTTTTCAGAATTGCCTTCATGATGGTTTCCCTGAAAAATTCCGACCTGTTCCTGATCCTGTAACGGCTGCAGTAAATATCCAGGGCCCTCATTTCCCTGTCGTTCAGCATCACCGCGAAACGGTTGCCTCTTTTTAACTGCTCTTTATAAACCAGATGCCTCAATGTGCCGTTGTTTCCGTATTGTCCGCTAAATTAACAAATAGCTGTGTCACATGAGAATGTAAATGAGCGACAGTTTTTAACATAAAAAATCAGCCGGCTTGTAACCGGCTGATTTTGTGTATACTATAATATTGACAACTTTATGCAAAAACTTACCCCCTTCCCTTCCTTCCCCCAAGGGGGCAGGAGTAAAAGCCTTTCCCCCTTGGGGGAAATTAGAAAGGGGGTCGTTTCATTAATACCTATTACTCATATTCTGAAGTATTACACAGTGAGGGGATTCTGTAAGTTTTGCCGTTGCGCCGTTAAGCCTTACCCGCGCTTCCCAGCACATTGATTACCTTATGCTTGTACAGCTCCTTGAGCTTGTCACGGGCCGGGCCGAGGTAGTTGCGCGGATCAAATTCACCGGGCTTCTCGGCAAACACCTTGCGGATCGCCGCCGTCATGGCAAGGCGCCCGTCGCTGTCTATATTGATCTTGCAAACAGCTGATTTTGCAGCCCGCCTGAGCTGATCTTCTGAAACACCGGCTGTATTTTCCATTTTCCCTCCGAATTTGTTGATATCGGCAACAATATCCTGCGGAACTGACGAAGCGCCATGCAGGACAATGGGGAATCCCGGGATCATTTTTTCGCACCCTTCAAGGATATCAAACCTCAGCGGGGGAGGAAGCTCGCCCGGCTTCACCTTGAATTTGAAAGCGCCATGAGATGTCCCGATCGAAATAGCCAGTGAGTCAACTCCGGTTTTCTTCACAAAATCAGCTACCTCTTCAGGTCTTGTATATGACGTGTGCTCTGATGATACTTCATCTTCTATTCCGGCAAGCACACCGAGTTCGCCCTCAACCGTGACATCAAACTGATGAGCATATTCGACAACCTGCTTTGTCAGCCGCACGTTTTCCTCGTACGGGAAATGCGATCCATCGATCATCACCGAAGAGAATCCTGTTTCGATACACGATTTGCATGTCTCGAACGAATCGCCGTGGTCGAGGTGCAGAACGATAGGGATCTGGTACCCCAGCTCCTTTGCATATTCGACAGCCCCCTTTGCCAGGTACTGGAGGAGAGTCTGGTTTGCATATTTGCGCGCTCCTTTTGATACCTGAAGTATCACTGGGGATTTTGTTTCAACACAGGCGCTTATTATGGCCTGCAGCTGCTCGAGATTGTTGAAATTAAACGCCGGAATGGCATATCCGCCCTTCATGGCATCTTTGAACAATTGCCTCGAATTCACTAATCCTAATTCTTTATAATGTAGCATGATTTCATTGTTTTAACAGCCGTACAAGATAGTTATTTTTCGTCAAAACAGGCCGGTCAATTTAAGATTATAACTATCTTCGTAGCCAATTTTCAGAAATAAACTGTACTGATAACAAGTTACATATCCAACATAATACTTTAATTTCCGCATTTGCCAATGAAGCCTGCAGTATCCTTTTTTTAAAAACAATGCTAAAATGAAAAAGATACTTCTTCTTATAATTATCTTTATATCAGTTTCTTCCGGCTTCGCTTCCGGACAGGAAAAAGTATGGTCGCTCCAGGAGTGTGTCCGATATGCGATCGATAATAACATCCAGATCAAGCAGCAGGCGCTTCAGACGATGGTCCAGGAGAATACCCTGCTGCAGTCGAAACTTAACCTTCTGCCAACCATTAACGGACAGGCGCAGCACAATTTTTCCTTTAACCGCACTCTTGATCAGACAACATACCAGTATGTCGATCAGAACGGGCAGTCGGAACAGTTCTATGTCGGCGGCAATCTGAATCTTTTTAACGGCCTTCAGAATTTCAATACGATACGCAGGAACAAATACAGTCTGCTGGCAAGCGAACTTGATCTCCAGAGCATTAAGGACAACATCTCACTTAATATAGCTCTCGCCTACCTGCAGATACTTCTGAATACTGAACTGGTCACAACTACTGACAACCAGCTTCAGATAACCCTTCAGCAGATTGAAAAGACTAAGAAGATGTATGATGCCGGAAGTGTTGCAAGGGGAAATCTTCTCCAGATTGAAGCCCAGGCTGCAGGTGAGGAGCTGCAGCTGATCAACCTGAGGAATCAACTCGATATATCCTACCTTACCCTCACCCAGATGCTCGAGCTTGAATCTCCCGAAGGCTTCAGGATAATTGCTCCCTTTATTACAATTGATACAAATACAATCATTACCGGTGAAGTTAATGAGATCTTTGCCCAGGCGCAGGGGTTAAGGCCCGAAATAAAAAGCGCAGAGCTGAATCTCCAGGCAAGCGAGCTCGATCTTAGAATTGCACAGGGAGCAAGAAGTCCCAGGCTATCAATGAGTCATTCGGCCAGTACCATGTATTCAAACATAAGGAAAAAAATATCCGGTTTTGATCCACTGACCGGAGATCTCATTTATGGTGAGTATCCATACTCTGAACAGCTTGATGATAACCTGAATTACGGGGTCGGTTTTACCCTCAGCCTTCCAATCCTGAACGGCTGGCAGGTCAACAGGAACATTTCAAATTCAAGGATCAGCATTGATAACTATCGCTATAACCTTGATGCAGCAAAGAAACAGCTTTACAAAACTATCCAGCAGGCTTACGCCGATGCAGTTGCAGCTCTGAAGAAATATTCTGCAAGCGTTAAGGCAGTATCATCAATGGAAGAGTCGTTCAGATATACCGAGCAGAAATTCAATGTAGGCATGGTTACTCCGGTCGATTATAATGCCGCCAAGACACAACTCCTGAATGCACAGAGCGACATGTCGCAGGCTAAGTATGAATTTGTCTTTAAAACGAAAGTTCTTGATTTCTATAAAGGCTTGCCTCTTAATTTAAACCAGTAAATCTTTTTAAGGCACATATCATGAAACCTCCATGTATTTGCATACACAAACACAATAATGTAATAATCAACTACATGGAGGTTCCATCATACCATTAAAATAAATTATTATATGATGAAAAGGAATAAGATATTAACGATCCTCATCATTGCAGTAGTTGTACTGTTGATTTTCGCAATTATCGGCAAAAAAGCCGGCTGGTTCGGGAAAGCTGTGACTGTAAAGGTTGCTGTTGAATATGCTGAAAAGCGCAGGATCACTGAAACAATCACTGCTAATGGGAAAATTCAGCCGGAAAAAGAGGTCAATATCACTCCTGATGTCTCAGGAGAAATAGTTGAGCTGAATGTAAAAGATGGTGATCCTGTTGTAAAGGGGCAACTGCTGCTTAGAATCAAGCCTGATGTTTATATCTCTCAGCGCGACCGGTCCGTTGCAGCTCTCAGCTCCGCCCGTGCGCGCCTGGCACAGGCCGAGGCGCAGTTCAGGCAGGCAGAGCTCTCATTTAAACGCTCAAAACAGCTCTCTGAGGAAAATACAATCTCACAGGCTGAATTTGAACAGGCTGAAGCTTCATACAACGTGGCAAAGGCAGAGACGGATGCTGCGAAACATTCTGTCACAAGCGCCGAAGCATCCCTTAAGGAAGCAAACGAAAACCTTGTAAAGACATCGATATATGCGCCAATGACGGGAACCGTATCAATGCTCCTCGTGGAACTGGGTGAAAGGGTGGCAGGAACGAACCTTATGGCGGGTACCGAGATAATGCGGGTGGCAGATCTTTCACGGATGGAAGCGCAGGTGGAGGTGAACGAGAACGACATAGTGAGGGTGAGCGTGGGTGACACTGCAATCATTGAAGTTGATGCTTACCTTGATGAGAAATTCAGGGGGGTGGTGACTGAAATAGCCAACTCGGCCAAGACAACCGGAGTATCTGCCGACCAGATAACCAATTTTGATGTCAAGATCTTTATCCTCCCCGAATCTTACGAAATGCTGGCTGTGAACGGGAACAATCCGTTCCGTCCCGGAATGTCGGCTACAGTTGATATCGAAACTGAATCGAAGAAAGACATTATTTCGGTGCCCATTCAGTCGGTCACAACCCGTACCGATACCACTAAAGTTACATCTTCTTCGGAAGACGAGATACGCACACTTGTGTTTGTGACTGATGGTGAACATGCCCTTGCAAAGGATGTAAAAACCGGAATCCAGGATAATAATTACATTGAGATCCTGTCAGGCATTGAAGACAGTGTAAGGGTGGTATCAGCCCCCTTCAGCGCCATCAGCAAAAAACTCTCAGACAGCACGCTTATCGAGATTGTTAAAAAAGAGGATCTCTATAAAGAAAAGTAGGACCGATCTGCCGTCCGGTAAAAAAAATGATCCTGTGCATTGAAACAGCTACGCCTCTATGCTCTGTGGCACTCTGCGACAGCAACAGAGTAACTGCCGTTAAAGAATACGATGAAGGCAGGTCGCATGCTGCTTCACTGACTCCGGGAATAGTGGAACTTCTAGAAGAGACGGGTATCAGAGTTGCTGATCTTGAGGCCGTTGCAGTAAGCAAGGGCCCCGGATCCTTTACGGGTCTGCGAATAGGAGTTTCGACTGCCAAAGGGTTGGCATATGCTGCCTCGATCCCCATGATAGGCATCAACACCACATATTCCATGTTCCATGGTTTCATTTCGTCAGGAAAGGAATTTCGGGAAACCGACCTTTTCTGTCCATTGCTTGATGCAAGGAGATTGGAGGTTTACCATTCTGTCTTCAGTATAACCGGCACTGTTATTAAAGATACCCGGGCAGAGATAATCACGGCAGAATCCTTTTCCGATCTGCCTGATACGTCAAGGATCTTTTTCTTCGGAGACGGAAGCGCCAAGTGCATGAATATTATCAGGCGCAAGAACATAATTTTTGACACTGAGTTCAGGATATCTGCCGCTTCAATGCAGAAGCCTGCATACGAATTTCTCAGGGAGCGCCGTTTTGAGAATACTGCTTATTTTGAACCTTTTTATCTCAAGGATTTCCTGGCCACAAAACCTGTCAGGAATATCCTGTAGTAAATATGGCCCGTAAATTGCCTGAGGTTTTAATACAATGAAGAAGCTGATACTACTTTTACTGGTCATCATAGTAATATCTGCCCTGGCGGCAGGGCAGGTGAAATCATATCAGCCGGGCGAAAAAGTATCATACTTAGTGCATTATGGCGTCGTCACAGGTGGTATTGCCACGCTTGAGCTAAGAAGAGAGACGCTCGATGGCAGGGAAATGTGGCATTCAATTCTAACCGGAAGGACAACAGGTATTGCCGATGCAGTATTCAAGGTGCTGGATATCTACGAAAGTTACATCAATCCGGCGACAGAGCTTCCCGTTCTCTCTGTAAGGAACATCAGCGAAGGAAGGTACCGCAGATATAACGAAGTGACATTTGATCATCATACAAGAAAGGATTCTGCTATTCTGTCAAGTGACCTTACAGGAATTCATGTTGCTCCGCAGGGCATCCATGATATTCTTTCATGCTTTTACTGGTACCGTAACCAGATATTCCCCGATATTGATAAAATTCAGCAGGGAGATGTGATAACCGTTATCACATGGTTCACTGATGAGCTCTATCCTATCAAAATGAGATACCTTGGCACGGAGGAAGTAAAAACCAAAGCAGGAAAACTAAGATGCCACAAGTTTAATCCCGTCACCGAAAAGGGACGGCTTTTCAAGTCAGAGGATGACGTATCGTTCTGGTTTTCGGACGATAAAAATTTTTTACCGGTTAAAATCCGTTTTGATATATTTGTGGGGTCATTTATGGTAGACATGCAGGATTATGAAGGGCTTGTCTATCCGCTTGACATTAAAAAGAAATAACTAACTTAGTAATACTTAATCATTTTATGGCAAGTACGGCGGATTTCAGAAATGGACTTGTAATTGAATACAACAATGACCTCTATTCCATTGTGCAGTTTCAGCATGTAAAACCAGGCAAGGGGCCGGCATTCGTAAGGACAAAACTCAGGAATCTTAAAACGGGGAGAGTGATCGACAATACTTTTTCATCGGGCGTGAAGGTGAATGTTGCACGTGTTGAAAGGCGGCCTTATCAGTATCTTTACAAGGATGATATCGGTTTTTACTTTATGCACCTTGATACATTCGAACAGATACATGTTGAAGAGGCAGTTATCAATTACCCTGAATTCCTTCTTGAAGCACAGCATGTTGAGGTTGTTTATCATACTGACACCGATACAGTTCTTTCCGTTGAGCTTCCGCAGAATGTGATAATGGAAGTGGTTTATTCCGAGAAGGGACTGCGGGGCGATACGGCAACAAATTCCTATAAGCAGGCTAAAATGGAAAACGGCAGCACCATAATGGTGCCGCTCTTTATAAACACCGGAGATAAAATAAAAATCGATACCGCCAACCGTACCTATGTAGAGCGGGTTAAGGGTTAAATTCCGAAATGGAAAGCATCAAGATACCGAACGACAGGCTCAGGATCTCGAAATTCAAGCTGGATTCACTGCTTGATGTCACATTATCGATCAACGCCAACCTGCCAACCGAGGTGCTTCTTTCCAAATACGAATCCATTCTCCGGGAAAAACTCGGGATCGGCAAGATCCTCATCTTCAAGAAATCTGAAAGCTGGGAGTGCATCCTGAACGGAGGATTCCCGAAAAGCCACGAAAAGATCAATGTAGAGGAGCGTCTTCTCGGCTTTGATGATATAACATACGTCTCATCCGACATGGGTTTTGAGGCGGTTGACATCATCGTCCCGGTATTCAATAATAATGTCCACCTGGCATTCATCTTCATCGGCGACATTGAAGAGGAGGGAGAAGGGATGAGCCCGGTGCTGAAGCATCTGAACTTCATCCAGACCATCTCGAGTATTATACTGGTTGCAATTGAGAACATCAGGCTCCATAAGGAGAGCCTGCGCCAGGTAGCAATGAAGAAGGAGCTTGAGCTTGCCGCCAGGATGCAGAAGATGCTTATCCCCGACAATCATCATATGCCGCAGAATCCTAACATTGTAGTCAGTGGTTTCTATTATCCGCACTACGAGGTCGGCGGTGATTATTACGATTGCATAAAGTTGTCAGAGACAGAAACAGGATTCTGTATAGCCGATGTTTCAGGCAAGGGAATCTCGGCCGCCATTCTGATGTCGAATTTCCAGGCAAGCTTCCGGGCGCTTTTCACTGCAGACATCGACCTGGAACACCTGGTCAACAAGCTTAATTCGATAGTGGTCGCAAATGCATCCGGTGAGAAGTTCATCACATTCTTTGTTGCCCGCTACAACCATAAGAAAAAGGTCCTGGAATATATTAACGCCGCTCATAATCCGCCGGTGATATACAACACGGTTACAGGCGATGTGATACATTTGCCGGCCTGCTGTGTAGGAATAGGGATGCTCGATGAGATCCCGGTAATAAAAAAGACGGAGATCACCGTAAAGAACTATTCAAAGATAGTCTGCTACACCGACGGGCTTTCAGAGCTTAAATATGACGACGGCACTGATATCGGTACCAAAGAAATAATAAGGCACATTTCAAACAAAGAAACGGTTGAGCAGAACATAAATGCAATGATCAGGGACCTTGGCATTCCAGACACCAATCCGTGGCTTTTCGACGATGTTTCAATAATTTCCGCTGATCTGCGGTAGGTCACACAACCCTGATCAGGTAATAATTCTTCTTCCCTTTCTGAACCAGGAGATACTTTTTATTGAGCAGAAGTTTCACTCCCACCTTCATTTCAGGGTTATCAACCTTTACTTTGTTCAGGCTTACGCCACCGCCTTCGGTCATTCTCCTGAGCTCTCCCTTTGACGTAAATATTTGTGAATGGGCGGTGCACAGCTCGGCAAAGGCCACTCCCTCCCTCAGATATTTTGAATCCACATCAAACGACGGAACTCCTTCAAATACAGAGAGAAATGTGTTTTCGTCCATCCGTTGCAGCGATTCGGTTGTCCCCTTTCCGAAAAGGATCTGTGACGCTTCAACAGCAGCATTCAGGTCATCTCTGGAATGGACCATTACTGTCATCTCTTCGGCAAGACGCTTCTGTAAAAGCCTTTCATGAGGCGACTTCTTCTGTTCTGCAACAAGGATTTCAATTTCTTCGCGGTTCAGCAGGGTGAAGATCTTAATGTATTTTTCAGCGTCTTCATCCGACACGTTCAGCCAGAACTGGTAGAAATGGTATGGGGAGGTCTTTTCAGGGTCAAGCCACACGTTTCCGGCTTCTGTTTTTCCGAATTTTGATCCGTCGGATTTTGTTATGAGCGGACTGGTAAGTGCGAAGGCTTCCCCGCCTGTTTTCCTGCGGATCAGTTCGGTGCCGGTGACAATGTTCCCCCACTGGTCGGAGCCGCCCATTTGAAGCCTGCATCCGTAGTTTGTATAAAGGTGAAGGAAATCCGTTCCCTGCACCAGCTGGTATGAAAACTCCGTGAAGGACATTCCCTCTGCGGCTTCAGAACCCAGTCTTTTTCTGACCGAATCCTTTCCCATCATGTAATTGACTGTTATATGCTTCCCTATTTCGCGGATGAATCCCAGGAAGGAATATTCCTTCATCCAGTCGTAATTATTGACCATGATGGCCCTGTTCTTTTTGTTCGACTGAAAATCGAGGAATTTTGAAAGCTGTTTTTTAATGCCGTCCTGGTTCTTCCGTAAGGTAGCTTCGTCAAGAAGGTTTCTCTCCTCCGACCTCCCTGACGGATCGCCTATCATTCCGGTTGCTCCGCCAACAAGTGCAATGGGAACATGCCCGGCGCGCTGGAAATGAACCAGAAGCATAACCTGAACCATATGGCCAAGGTGCAATGAGTCGGCGGTCGGATCAAATCCGATATATCCTTTTGTAATTTCCTTTTTGAGTAACTCTTCGGTTCCCGGCATGATGTCGTGTATCATGCCCCTCCATTTCAGCTCTTCAATAAAATTCATAATGTTTTCAGGTTTAAACAGGAACACCAACCGGTCCGGGGATGGTGTCTGGTTCTGTTTCGGGCAGTACGTCAGGTATTTTCTTCAGCCTGTCGAAGCTTTTGCGGAAGTCTCCCTCGCCGATAACCGGGAAAATAGCCGGAGCGATATCGGAGATCGGATTATAAAGCATTGATTCTTCAATCTTTTCCCCGGGCAGGAAAGGCCTGCGTGCATCAATGGCATTGAGAACCGCAAAGAATACACTCAGTATCAGGACGGTTTTAATTAACCCGAACAGAATACCCAGCAGTCTGTTCAGAAAACTGAGGGCTGCCGCATCCACGATCTTGTCAACGATTATACCGACAAAATTGATTAGTACTACGATCACTCCGAATGTGACAAGGAATGCAACTATCCCCACATACTGGCCGGTCATATCAAACCACTCGTATAGTTTCCCGGCAGTGAATGCTGAGAATTTAATTGCCCCCCAGATACCCAGTATAAGGGCTGCCAGGGAAGCTACCTCCTTGACAAAGCCCTGCGTAAATCCCCTGAAGAGGGCTAAAGCCAGTATGATCACAATAACAAGGTCGATCCAGTTCATGGTTGTTTTTAAAAGAATCAAAGATAGATTAATTTTATAAAAAGTGAAGTCAGGGAGCTCGTACTTTTTGATTATTAAGAATTTACTCGTAATTTTGAAATAATGTTCTCCCGGGAATTTCCCGAATAATCTAACGGGAATCCTTGCGCTCGTGATTAGTAGTATTGTCATTAAGAATGTTAATATGAATATCAAAGCCAGAATTAATGTAATAGTCAGGTTTATGAGCCTGAATCTAGCCATCCTCTCCGCTTACCCTGTTACATGCCAGCAAAGCGTTCAGTCACCGGTAATTAACCTGGTTTTGCCGGCTCCATCCGACAGTCTGAATAACACAGGAATTGTCACTATCAGTGCAGAGATTGTTTCCGAAATCCCTCTTCAGGCTTTCAGGATAATCCACAATTCCGGGACTGTGGTGGATGAGACTGGAATGAAACCTGAAAAGAAGGATGACAAAACTTATCTCATAAAAAGTTTTGTCCCTCTGAGAAGAGGACTTAACTCAGTAAGTGTTGAGGCCAGAAACTCAGGAGGAACAGCATTTTCAGAGACACGCATCATTAACAGCCATCTTGAGCCTTTTATTACATGGCTTTATCCGGCAGAGGATAATGCAAACTTTGAATCAGGAGCGGTGCCTGTCAAAGTTGAAATAAAGACTGCATCCCCGCTCCTGAATCTTAATGTTAGCCTTAACGGCATTGAATCTGAGAGGGAAACAGCAGGAGCAGTACCTGCGGGTGATAATACTTTTTATTTTGAAAAGAGGATCCAGCTGAGGCCGGGCAGAAATTCCGTTTTCCTTACAGCAGACAACGGGAAAGGAGCCACCAGGTCAGTTACCAGGATTATAAATTCCGGAGTTCCTCCCGTAATAACCCTTACAAGTCCTCTTGCACAGGACAGTATAAATAATTCGGGTCTGGTGACAGTAATTGTTGAAATAAAATCATCATCTCCCCTGCAGACTTACAGAATATATCATAACGGGATCCTTTTTCTTGATGAAAAAAAGATGACTCCTGACCAGAAAGACAGCACAACCTTTGTCCTGGGGATCAATCTCCCCCTGAAAAGAGGTCTCAATACAGTGTATGTAGAAGCAAAAAACGCTCTTGGAACTGCAACCTCCGAAAAACGCACAATAAACAGCCGAAGCGAACCTTTTGTCACATGGCTTGAACCTGGTTTTGATAATATTGATGCAAAATCAGGTATCATGATGATCAGGGCTGAGATCAAGACAATTTTCCCTCTGCAGAACCTTAGGATAAACTTAAACGGAAGCCTGTCGGACAATGAGAGATCGGGAATTACACAGCTGAATAATGACACCTATTTTTTTGAAAAAAGCATAGAGCTTAAACCTGGCAGGAACAGTATATACATTTCAGCAGGTAATACCAAAGGAGTTATCAGATCAGCATCAAGGACTATTAATTTTGGCTCCGCGCCTGTTATTACACTTATATCTCCCTCCTCAAAAGATAGTCTGAACACCTCAGGCCTTTGCCTGGTGGAGGCAGAAGTTATTTCATATGTACCATTGCAGTCATTCAGGATAATAAATTACCCTGACACCAAAGTCAGTGAAGCTGTAATGAAACCTGAACAAAAAGACAGCATCACATATATAATCAGGAGCAATACAGAACTTAAAAAAGGCCTTAATACTATTTATGTCGAAGCTAAGAATGTTTTGGGTACGGGAAGTTCGAACAAACAGATTATTTACAGTCAGAGTGAACCGATCATTACATGGTTGTCACCCGAGTCAGCCACTTCTGAAACAGAATCCGGAACAGTGACAATAAAAGCTGAAATCAGGTCATATATGGACCTTCAAAAAGTTGACTTAATTCTTAACGGCATCCCTCTGCCTGGTGAAGAAGGTGAACTAAAGCGCGTGAATAATGAGACATATGCTTTTGAGAGGACTTTGTCGAATGTATTGACAACAAGAAACGGTGTTCTTATTTTAGCAGCTAACTTACGAGGCACAACCACCTCTCAAACAAGAAACATATACTATTCTTCAGGTAAAAAACCAGTTATAACCATTGCGAAAACAGACAGTCTTAATAATTCCGGTATTGTTCTGTTTAATACTGAGATTGTTTCAACTACAAGAATTCAGGCGATCAGGGTAATTCATAACGGTACTGTTCTGGTTGGTGAATCTGCAAAAATTCCTGAACAGAGAGATAGTGTCACCTATGTTCTGAATACTCTTATACCTCTCAAAGCCGGTTTGAATACTTTCTATGTTGAAGCTAAAAACAGTATCGGCACCTCTAGTTCGGATAAACTAAATATATTCTGCCAGCCGGAACCTATAATAAACTGGATATCACCTGCTTCCATTGCCTCAACTGAAGGAACAAATACCCTGAAGATCAAAGCTGAGATAATCACCAGTTTTGATCTGGTAAGTACATCCGTGAACAATAACGGAACTCTCCTTGCTGAAAATAAAGAAGGCTTAACCAGGGTGGACAATAACAAGTACATTCTTGAACAGAATGTTCCTCTGAAAGCCGGAGACAACAGCATAATCCTTACCGCTGCCAACGCCAGAGGCATTGGCTATTCACCTCAAAGAAACGTTAATTATGTACCGGGAATTATTTCGGAAATAGTATGGATAACTCCTGTCAGTATAAGTTCAGATACACGGAGATCTGAGTTCCCTTTATCAGCTTCAATTAAAACAAAATCAGAAATCAGGGGTCTCCATCTTAATCTTAATGGCGCAGAAATAGAATCCGGCGGAATGTCAAAAACAACGAAAAAAAGCAACCAGGAGTATCTTTATGAAAACAGATTGTCACTGAAGCCGGGACTTAATACGGTTGAATTTTCGGCTATTACAGATCAGGGAACGATAATTGCTGAAAAAAGAACAATAAAATACACCGTCCCGGTTGCTCCGGTACTGGCGTGGATTGATCCGTCCGGGATTCAGTCTGAAATAACCCAGGCTTCCGTAGATATAAGCCTTAAGATCAAATCGGATGAGGAGCTGGAAAATCTTAAAGTCTACCTTAACGGCAAACCGCTGGACAAAGTAACCTTACAGAACAGTGTCAGGAAAGAGGGTGACGAATTCATTCTTAATAGCGGCCTCAAGTTAAATCCAGGCGAAAATATTGTATATGTTGCTGCAAGTAATATAGCAGGCACCGCAAACTCAGAAACCCGGAATATAAAGTATATAGAACCTGTTAAACCTGCCGTACCTGAGCCGGTAACCCTCGCAGCTCCTGCAGCTCCTGTTGTTGCATGGGTAAGTCCTTCACGATCACCTATTTCTATTAATCTTCCGTCAGCAGAAATCAAGGCGACTGTCACATCTTCTGAAAACCTGCAATCGTTAATGATCTACATAAATGGAGTGGGATCGGAAGAGATAAGCAAGGTTACACCTACAGAAGTAACTGGTGAGTATCTCTTAAAGAAGACATTGATCCTGCAACCGGGAGATAATACCATCTATCTTACTGCCACCAACAGCATAGGAACCATCCGGTCTGAAGATCGTCTTCTAACCAATCCTCCTGCAAAGAAACCTCTGATAACATGGGCTACTCCTTCTGATCCAAAAACTGTTGTCAATTCAGACATGATAATTGTTGAAGCCTGTATCGAATCATCAACAGTTCTGAGAGAGGCCCAGGTATATGTGAATGGCATTCAATTTGCCAGTGAAACGGTATTTCCTGCTCCGCAGCCCGGCAATTGCAATTACAGATTTATGAAGCCTGTGCTTCTTAAGGAAGGAGACAACACTGTCATTATAAACGCTTTAAATGCCGCGGGAAGCGAAATGTCAGAACGAAGGACTATCAGGTTCCAAACAGGCGTCTCGGAAAGACGTCTGGCTCTGGTAATGGGCAACTCAGATTATGCCAATACGCTCACCCTTAAAAATCCTGTCAATGATGCTAATCTGATCGAAGGCACCCTGAAAACTCTTGATTTTGAAGTAATAAAGCGCCTGAATGCCACAAAGGATGAAATGGAGCAGGCTATCAGGGAATTCAGTGAGAAATTACCGGAGTACAATGTTGCATTGTTTTACTATGCAGGTCATGGGATTCAGGTGGGAGGCGAAAACTATCTGATCCCCACAGGTGCCAAACTAGATAAAGAATCCGATGTTCAGTGGGAAGCGGTTGGGGTGAATACAATAGTCAGACAGTTTGAACAGGTTCCGGAAAATGTGAATATCATAATACTCGATGCATGCCGGGATAATCCTTTTAAGAGCTGGTCACGTGGAGCGCCGCAGGGATTTAAGATGCTGAATACTGTAAGCGGTACTTTTGTTGCCTTTGCAACCTCTGAAAATTCAACAGCAGCTGATGGTTTAGGTGTTCACGGTGTTTATTCTGAGGAGCTCGTAAAACAGATGGTAGTTCCACAGTCCATTTCCGGAGTTTTCAATAATACCAGGAGGCAGGTAATGCAGAGGACCAATAACCGGCAGGTGCCTACTGAATCGAGTAAGCTTGTGGGAGACTTTTATTTCAAGAAGTAAAGGATTTTTCTCCCTTTCTCTTTATCTCTTCTTCTCCACTTCTAACCAGTGGTGTACACTATTTGGTTCTGGGATTTGTAATGACAAAGAAAAGCTATATTTTTGCACTCTGATCAGGCCCCATAGTTCAATGGATAGAACAGAGGTTTCCTAAACCTTAATTTCAGGTTCCCTGCCTGACTGACTGCGTCAGCAGGCAGGCAGGGATTCCTGGTGGGGATCATTAAATTTAGCTCTCTCCTCAATCCAGAAATAACAAAACCTGTTTGCTATCCCAAAAAAAGCAATACTTTTGTGTCAGGTTTCTTCGGCCCCATAGTTCAATGGATAGAACGGAGGTTTCCTAAACCTTAAATTCAGGTTCGATTCCTGGTGGGGCTACAAAGATGCAGTAAGCATCAGGTATTTATTCGCTGCTTTTTAATGAATTCAGGTATTTTTTATGTTTATGCTATTGTCAGCATGAAAGACAACCGTATTTATGTCGGAATCTCTCAGGATCTGGACAGAAGAATCAATGAGCATAATGATGGAAAAGTATTTTCAACTAAGGCTTTTATTCCCTGGGTTCTGTTCCATTCTGAGCTTGCAGGCAAGTCAGAAGTGGCAAGAAAAAGAGAAAAATATTTAAAAAGTTCAGCAGGGAAGAAAAGACTCAGAAAAATACTTGAATACACAAATTCAGGTTCCCTGCCTGACTGACTGCGTCAGCAGGCAGGGTTTTCTGATGGGGTAAATAGAAACAATCTCGATAATTAACGAAAATTATCATTTTTAATTCAATCTATCCGGGGCAAAAACTGGTTGGGTGGATTATTTTGTTTAAAATAAATTTGACTTCGCTTATTCCCTGGTATAACTTTGAAACAAGAAATAATAGACCTGAAGTTATTTTTAGTCTAATCTGGACATAAATGAGATTCTTGCTTATTAAAGCAGATGTCTTCTTAATTAGTTTATTACTGTCAGCTGATCCGGTTTTCTCTCAGGGCAAATTTGAATTGGCAGGGGGATTTGGATCTCCTGAAATGGTAGTCTTAAAAATCAGATATGGCAAAAATGTACAAATAGGAGCAAGCCAGGGAATAGGAGTCTTTTCTATGTTTTCCCAGAGTCAGATCATAAACGGGCCTACCATGTCAGAAATATATTATCACTTTTCTGGTAAATCCCGGTTTACTGAACAAAAACCATGGTACTTGTTTGGAAGCGCGGGTTATTGGTTCGGTATAAATATTTTTCTTTGCTGTCCAAGAATTGGAAGATCATTTAATTTATCAGAAAACACCGGAATTAATATTGATTTGGGAGCTCAAATAGCTCTGGATAAGGAATTTCTGGCAAGTAATCATTCACCAGTTTTCCCGTCTGAAAGTATTTGCTACTTTTTTAGTCCTCGAAAATCACCCATGACGGTTTCAGATTGATAGCAATGAGAAAGAAATTTATAACCTTTCTGATTATCTTCTTAATAAGCGGAATTGCATTTTTAACAAGCTGCCTTGATATTGATTGGAGTAGTATGTGGGATGAACCTGCTCCCGTAATGGATACTTCTGCGGCTACTAATATAACCTGTTGTTCTGCAACTTTAAATGGTACTTTAAATCTACATTACCAATATTCAACATTAGCTTTTGAATATGGTACAAGTTCAACTTATGGACAAATTACAGATGTAGACCAAACAAGAATCAGACAGGATAATACTTTCAGTGCTTCAATAACAGGACTGACACCTCAGACGATTTACTGTTATCGGTTAAAATGGATTATTTCAGGTTCATCTGAAACACATTACGGGAAAAATGTCGCATTTCTTACTTTGAGTTCAAAATAAGAAGATCAAAGCTGTTGAATTATGGAGAAACATATTTTAATGGATATTTCAAAAGGAGGATTACTTTATCAGTTTTTCTACGTGCTTGCTTTTATTGTTGCATATGTAATCCTGTTCTACGAGGGATACAAAAGGAAATTTCCTTTGCTTACATGGGTTCTTATACTTGCAGGCATACGTCTTGCAATGGTAATTGGAACAAAGATATTTGCTTATTCAATGGATGAGTGGCATTTTATGTTTGAAAACCTGACATTTTTGCCAAACCATCAAAAAACCATGTTCGGAGGGTTCCTTCTGGGAACGGTAATCTATCTTATCTTAAGGCATACTCTCAATTTCAGGCACTCGGCCTGGGATACTGTTGCCATAGCGCTCCCTGCTGCAGTATCGATCCAGTCCATAGGGTGTTTCCTTTATGGTTGCTGCTTCGGGAAAACCACTTCCCTCCCATGGGCAGTGCAATATCCGGTTATGTCGCTTGCTCATTACCACCAGTTTGAATCCGGAGTAATTACCTATGACAATCTATATTCCCTCCCTGTCCATCCTGTGCAGTTATATCAATGTTTGGGAGGATTATTGGTAATTCTTCTTGTAATGAGGTTTAGAAGATACATGAAGGCACAAGGCAGTATTCTTATGAGTTCTGTGATTTTCTTCGCTTTGGCCAGATTTTTTATAGAGTTCTTCAGGGACCCTCTCTCAAACAAAACAGGAGGAGAGATGCTGTGGATGTTTAAACAGGTTCAATGGCAATATCTTATATTTGCTATCCTGACTTCTCTTCTATTGTTCTGGAGGGAGAGAAAATACAGGATAAAACCTGTTGTTATAAATAATGAAATCCCAAAAATTAATTTACAGATTGGGGTTTTATGTTCCCTTGTTCTGATATTTCTTATCCTCCGACGCTGGTTCACCCTGCAGGAAATAATCGCCCTGAATATCGCATTACTGCCAGCAGTTATTATTTCCGGAATTGAGCTCTACAAATCATTTAAAACCCTGAAATACAGATGGATATATGTATTCACTCTGCTTCTTCCTGTTTTTTTGATGAGTCAAACTGTGCCAGCAGCCCGGATAGATTCGGCAACGAACAATAAAGCAAGAATATATCATACTATTGGCGGAGGAGTTGTTTCCGGTGATTATATTGATGCGCCAACCAATCATTATGATCAAGGATGCTCCGAGGTTACCAACACCAGGTATTTTTATCAGAAGTACACAATCGGCGGTATCGGTTACAATTACACAAAAGTGACACCTGAGGAACAACAAATACGGTACGGAATCAATGCCTTCTTTGGAAATTATTCACAAAATATACTTAGTACCGGAAAAACTGAGAAAGAAAATATTTTTGGGATAAATCCTTACGCGAGAATTGATGAAAAATGGCTAGGCGGGGCAATAGGTCTTCATATTGGCAATATGTACTATACAACCGGTGATAGAGTAAAGGAAAGTTCCGAGATCCCTGGTACCGGCAATTTTCACGCATATATATTTCCACAATTGTATCTGCGTGTAGGCGAAATACGAACATTCTTTGGTGAGATCCGGATTGCCGATCAGTTTCCGGTGTCAACTCCCGGGCTAGCGTATCAATTCAGCCTTGGGACAGGTTTCGGACAAAAGAGCGGACTTAATTTCAGATTAGGTACATCGTTAATGGAACACCATAGCTGGTTGCTTTCGGGTTATTTACCAATTAAAGACAGAGTAGTCATTGAGCCTTTATTTCTGTGGAGCATTAGAGAAGATTTTCCTGATTATCCTGCAGGAAAATCGAATGAAACACAGTTTTCAATAGGCCTTTCTTATCGTTTTGGTCGCATTTATTAGTCTCTAAAAACAGCAAGTAACCTGGTCAGTATCCGGGGAACTAAGTTCATGATTAACTTTCACTCTTAATCTCTGGCCGCGACGAGCCGGTCTTATTTAATGCAATATAATCTCTTCACTCCCCTGAATACATATGAGTCGCCGGTTATTGCAACTGAAGCCCATATTTTGTCGTCCAGCTTGCCTTTCTGTTCATATTTGAAGGTGTCGCCGCCCTGCAATGAGTATGTAGTTCCGTTTTCGCCATAGAACCACACCCTGCCATCGTATCCCCATGGTGACGCCCACACAGCTCCCAGCCCTGCTACGCGCTCGTTGTAAACAAGAGATCCGTCAGCAGCTTTAATGCACCTTATCTCTCCTCCCCTGCCTGCAATGATATAAATAAATCCGTTGTACAGAAGCGGAGAATTGTTGCCAAGGTTTGCCTCGGGGAACACCCACGCGATTCCATTACCCGCGGAGGCTCCCTCAGCAGGAGTGATATCTCCTTCTGAGCCGGCTTTAACAGCAAAGAGCGATCCCCTTGCATTTTGTCCGCTGGTATTCCCGGTATAAAGCATGTTTGCATCACCGACAGCTGACGGAATATTCATTTCGCCTCCTGCTTTCAGCGACCACAGCTCTTTACCTGTTTCCGGATCATATGCCCTTATTGTTTTCCCTCCTGCAACCAGTTCAGTCCTCTTACTGTTTTTCCAGATATACGGAGTGCTGTAATTGGTTTTTTCATCTCTCTGCACTCTCCATTTTTCTTCTCCCGTAGGAGCGTCAAGAGCAGATATGAAGGAACTTTCCTCGTTATCGTTCTGAATATATACTATACCGTTAAATGCAACAGGGCATGAACCTGTTCCCCAGCCGTTAAGAACTTTATATGCTCCGAAATCCTTTTTCCATATAAGCATCCCTTCCATATCGTAACAGAAAAGGCCGATATTGCCGAAATATGCAAATACTCTTTTGCCGTCGGTAGCAGCAGTCTCTGTAGCATAATTGTTCATTTGATGCTTCTTTACCCGGGGATTTCCATGATATGCTACCTGCTTCCAGAGCTGTTTCCCGGTATTCAGGTCAACGCATGTCACCTCCCACCTGTAAACATCCTGCTTAAAAACCGTGTCATTTTCTACCTGGGGCGGAGGGCCCTGCTGTCCCTGTGCGGGGCGGGAAGGCTGCCCGGCTTGTGGTTGCTGAGCACCTGCGGATCTTGAGGGTGGTGGAGGAGCTTGCATCGGATTTCTTTCAGGCACCGGAGCTACTTTTTCGGGGAAGCAGCTTGTGATAAATATTTTATTTCCCCAGACAACAGGCGAGCCCCAGCCTGCACCATCCAGTTCATAGGTCCAGGCAACATTTTTTAATGTGTCCCATTCTTCGGGAAGGCTGGTTGCGAGAGTGAGCATATTGCTTCCGGGCCCCCTGAACTGAGGCCAGTTCTGCTGCTTTGAACATGCTGTTATCATCAAAAGAGGTACCGATAATATGAATATTAGCGATCGGAATGGAAATCTCTGTTTCATATTTGTTTATATATATGTTAGTGTATTTAATTATAGTGGCTGGTTGCGAATAAACTTAGTATCCTTAAAATTCGTTGTTTTTTAGTGCTAAATAAGCCAAATCGTCAACAGGCAACTAAAATTTACCCACCCCTCGCCCCTCCCAGGAGGGGAACTAGAAACCTGTTACAAGCAACAAGTATATTAATTATATGACAATTATGCCGCTGATTTTATTTCATATATTAGCCAGATATTAACAATTACAGCATGAAAAGCAAACAGGAAAAAACAATTGAATCCTTCAGGGAGGGTCTCAACTGTGCCCAGGCGGTTGTAACGGCATACTCAGATGATCTGAATTTCGACAGGGCCCTTGCTGAAAGGATCTCTGTGGGCTTCGGCGGGGGAATGGGACGGCTGCAGGATACATGCGGCGCGGTCACAGGGGCATTTATGGTACTTGGACTGTTCTGCAGCACAAAATCCCCGGATAACAGGAAACGGAAAGAGGCAGCATATTCTGCCATTCAAAAATTCACTGAAAAATTCGATGCCCTTCATGGAACAATTAACTGCAGGAAACTGCTGAATGCCGATCTTCGCACCGAACAAGGCCGGCAATATATCAAGGATCATAACCTGCATGAAACAATCTGTGAAAAATGCATTTCTGATGCGATCTCAATTATCAATGAGCTCACAGGAGATTAGTCCGGAAAATATAACAGACAATACAAAAAGATATATTAATAAAATCATGTTCAGATTTCATGAAAAAAGAGGCACTCGAAAAGTTTTAATTTATTACTTTTATTTGAATAAAACTCTTTCGTTATGAAACAGATTTTCCTGCTTTTAGGGATTGTCTTACTTGTTTCCTGTTCGCAACCTCAGACAGAAACTGCAGAAAAACCCAGGACAATCATAACAACCGACGGTGAGGTGGATGATATGGATTCATTCATTCGCTTGTTGTTGTACTCCAATGAGTTCAATATCGCCGGCCTGATCTACTCAAGCTCAATGTGGCACTATTCGGGAGACGGCAAGGGCACCCTGTTCACTTCCGAAATGCCAATGACTCAGAGAATGTACCAGCCCAGGAGAGACCTGCGCTGGCCGGGAACAACCTGGATGGAAGAACTGATCGATAAATATGCTGTTGTTTATCCCAATCTGCTGAAACATGATAAACAGTTTCCTTCACCCGATCACCTGAAAAGCATCATCAGGACTGGAAATATTGAGTCTGAGGGAGAAATGTCGAAGGATACCGAAGGTTCTGATTATATAAAATCGGTTTTACTGGATGATAATCTTCAGCCAGTTTATATCCAGATGTGGGGAGGGACAAACAGTGCCGCCCGCGCTCTCAAATCAATAGAGGATCAGTATAAGGGAACCCCTGAATGGAATGAGATTTATAAAAAAGTATCTGACAAAACTGTTATGTACATTATCATGGACCAGGATGCCACATACAGGAATTATGTAGCGGTCACCTGGCCAGATATAAGAGTTATTATGAATTCATCACAATTCGGAAGCGTTGCTTACTGGTGGTACGGGACGGTACCCCAGGAATTGCATAAATACCTGAACGGGCAGTGGTTTTCGGGAAATATACTCTTCAACCACGGTCCGCTCCTTGAGTCCTATTTTACCTGGGGTGACGGAAGGCAGGTCGCCGGTGATCCGGAACACACGCACGGATCTCCTGATGAGGCGGCAAGAAATGGAAGAGCAAAATTTGATTTTCTTTCTGAGGGCGATTCGCCGGCATATTTTTACCTGCTGGATTTTGGTTTGAACAGACTTGAAGATCCTGCATCCGGGGGGTTGGGAGGACGATTTGCAAAATCAAAAACGGGAAACAGTCTATGGGAATCGGGGCGTGATGTAACAGATATGAATCCTTTCACAGGGAAGCCGGATCCCTCATACCCGCAATCAAGATGGATAAAAACACTTCAGAATGATTTTGCCCTCAGGGCCGACTGGTGCGTTAAAGAATACAGTGAAGTTAATCATCCCCCGGTTGTGAGATTAAAAAATCCTTCAGATATGCTGGTCGTTCCGGGTGAAAAAATCCGGATTGGAGCAAAGTCCATTGATCATGACGGGGACATGCTGAAATACTCATGGTGGCAATATCATGAAGCAGGAACAAGCACAGAAAATTTGATAATTGAAAATGCAGATAAAAGATCCGTTTCGATCAAAATCCCTGAAAAAGCTCTGGCGGGACAGACTATTCATTTGATCCTTGAAGTAAGCGATGATGGAAATCCCCGGCTGACAAGATATCAGCGTGTGATACTCACTATAAAATGATCTTATTCCATCACCAGCGGGAAATCATGCCCCATTGAAAAGGTACTGGGGAACTGCTTATGCCTGATAAGGTTGAATGACACCTCCGGCACCTGGTCATCAATATACGATTTGATCTCGTATACAGTGATCTTTGAATCGGCAGGGGCACCATCGGCTTTTCCCTTCAGAGCTTCAAGCAATACATAGGTAAAAACCCCATGTCCAAGGCTTTTAATCTCCGCCGATTGCTGTTCGCTCTCCGAGGAAGCCATGACATGCACCCCGGAACTTCGTGAAAGCTGAGCAAGAGCTTTCTCCTCGGATGCTCCCCTCATTGCAAGTGCTTCAACAGAACTTCCCGAATGACAGGCATCCACAAATACTACCTGCTTTAATGCCGGCAATATTTTGAATTTCTCCTGGAGTTCATCCACCCGCAGGGCATTCTGAAGCTTTTCCTGCTGGTACAATCCGGTTATTTCAGATGTGATAAAATAAAAGACTCCTTCTTCGGTGCTTCCGTGACCTGCATAGAAAAACACAAAGACATCCTCCTTCTTCATCGTCCTGCTTATTTCATCAATCGCTGCAAGTATCCTTGACCTGGTTGCATTTTCATCAAAAAGTGTAAAGGAGTGTATCCTTTTGAACAGCTTTTCTCCCTTGGTGCCCAGGAATGATGCAAAGGCCTGGGCGTCGGGGCGCGCATAGGTCAGTGTCAGGTTTTCATTCTGGTATTTGTTTATCCCGACGCTCAGGACATAACAATCGGAGCTTTTCTGTAATCCTTTATATATCAGCCTTATATCCTTTTGTTCAGATTCAATGCCTTCGCTGCTGAAAGCAGAAACCGCAATTATGTTCTCTCCGGGAATAAGATTGATATCCAGGGTTTTGGTGGTGTACTGACCAGGTTTTGTCATCCGCTGGAGATCTGAAGCATCTGCTTCCTGTCTCTTGCCGTTGTGCATCACCCTGAATTCCTTTACTCCGCCGCCGTTGTTTGTCACTTTTACCATCAGGGTAACTATGGGGCTTTCGATGGCTGACCCATCATCCGGAAGTAAAATTTCGACTGCGGGCGGCGGTGATTTCTCTATTGCCTGCATAATATTCTGCCGATAGGCGGCTGCATGTCCGCCGAATGCTTCATTGTATAATCCCGGCCGGTAAAATTCATTGAAGAACTGGCTTACCGAATAGACTTCGGTCCCTTTTACAAAAGAAATTGAACCAAAAGCTCCTTCAGATGCATCAAAATATCCCTGGGGGTTCCTGATGAACCAGTCGTTTTCGTTCATGAAAATTATTGAGACTATTTCTCTCTTTTCAGGCAGGTTCCAGATTCTTATCGATCCGTCACGGCTTCCTGATATTATATACTGAAGGTCGGCCGTAATGTTCACATCTCCGACCCCTCCCCGGTGTCCTGACAGTTCTGAGATCATTTTTCCGGTCGACGCATCCCATTGCCTGACCAGAAAATCATCGCCTCCCGAAACGATATATTTGCCTGATGGATCAAATTTTGCACTGTAAACACCTCCTTCATGGGCTTTGATCTTCAGTACCTGGAGCCCCGAATAGAAATCCCACACCCGTACTGTACCGTCCCATCCCGATGTGATAATCCTGCTGCCATCCGGGTTCAGGTTTATGGAATTAACAAGGTTTGTATGTCCGGTAAAAACCCTGATTTCCTCTCCTGTGTCAATTTCTGTCAGCTTTAGTTTCCTGTCAAGACCGGCCGATATGAAATATATACCGTTAGCAGAAAATTTTACCCGGTAAACACCCATCCTTTCATGGGGTGACACGCCCCGGATCATTTTACCGGTTTCGATATCCCATATATATACATACCCGCCCCAGTCGGCTGTTGCAAGCATTTTACCGTCCGCACTTATATCCACAGAAAATATTGCCAGTTTCTCATCACGGAATCTTATTACCCTGACGGAATCTCCTGTTTCAACATTCCAGATAATTGCTTTCCCGTCTAGTCCCCCGGTGGCAAGGTATTTCCCGTCAGGGCTGAAACAGAGGCTTATCACCATGCTATTGTGTCCTTTCAATGTTGCAAATACTCTTCCTGTCTTAAAATCAATAAGTTTTGCATTGTTCCCTGTCCGGCCCACCGCAATAAACCTTTCGTCGGGACTCAGCCTGGCTTCATTGACAAGTGCTGCCCAGTACATGTATGAATCTGCCAGTATCCGCTCGTCAACCTGGTTCAGATAACCTTCCAGCGTCATTATTTTATCTCCGGATTTTATATCCCATACTTCAGAAAAGCGTTTCTCACTCGCGGTTATCAGATTCCGGCCATCAGGAGTTATTGTTACTGAAAGTGTTTTATTCTTTGAATAATCTCCTGCCTGGGAAAGTATCTTTCCTGTGTTTATGTCCCATACCTTGGCAACACCATATTCAATGGCTGCAATAAACCGGTTATCCATGCTTATTTTCAGACTTTCAAGGGAGCCTCCCCTGCCATAGAATTCCCTTACCAGTGATCCCGTGGAACGATCGAACATCTTTACGGAGTCGGTCCTGCCCGAAAAGATGTATTTATTGTCAGAAGTTATTACTGCCTCAGCTATGCATGATGTACAGGATGTTCTGGTATTCTTGTATTTACGTATTTCGTCACCTGTTTTCGCATCCCATAATATTGCTGTGTTATCACCAACTCCTGCAATTAGTAATTTACCGTCATTGCTGAAAGCAACGCTCCCTGCTTCACCATAATTAAATCCTCCGGATGATAAAAGGTCCTGTGGCAGGGCTGCATAATCACGAATTTTTTCGCCGGTATTTATATCCCATGTTGACACACCTGATTTCCGGCTACCCGTAACAATCTCATTTCCCTCAGGATTAAATGAGGCACAGGTAAATCTGTCGTCCGTGAGCTTAATTCTTTTTATCTCTTTACCTGAAGCAATATCCCATAATATTACTGTTCCATCATCGCTAAACGAAAGAATTGCATTACCCTGCCTGTTGAACTCAACATATGAGATATCGTCAGGACTTCCCCGGAAAGATCTGATTTGTTTCCCATCGGAGGCGCGCCATAAGATGATTGTCTTGTCGGAGCTCCCCGTTGCTATGAATTGACCATCGTAACTTGTACATACAGTTGTAACAGCTGCATAATGACCTGCCTGGATAACTGTTTCAACAGATTGTGAAACAGCTTTGGCGGTGATCAGCATCAGGATAATAAGTAATACTGTTTTGATCCTTGAAAACATGGCGTATAGATATTATTTAATAAAGTTACTGTTTTTGGGTTGAATATTCTGGCAGGGATTTTGTGCATTTTTTATCCTGAACTAACCTAAAATTCCTATATCATGAAAACAATCATTTTCAAATCATTGTCAGTCATTGGTTTATTGCTTATCCTGTTATCAGGCCGGAACATATACGGGCAGGATTCAATAGCTCAGAAATCGCAGATGCTTGATATCAAGCTGCAGCTTCTGGATTCAAAACTCGATCTTCTGGATACAAAGATCAAGCTGTGGGAAGCAAAGCCTAAAGAGCTTGATATAAGGCTGAACGAGATTGACAGCAAAGTACACTCCATGGATTTTGATCCGCAGACAGTGACAAGGAAGCTGAACGAATTAGATTCAATGATGAAAATACCGCGTTCAGAATCAATTGTATCTTCCGAAAGTCAGCCGGTTATGAAAGAAAGGGAAGAAAAGTCTGTATTTATTCCCGATTACAAATCAGCGATAATGCTCGATCCTGTGCGCCTGATGGAGGGAACCTTTTATCTTTCGTACGAAAGAACCATAACCCCGTCTCTTTCATTCAATATAGGGGGAATGGCAACCTACTCGACCAATCAGGGCATTTCAAACTACTATTTCTCCAACCAGAAATTTGCTGCATTAGATGCTGCTACCAATGAGTACCGGACCTATAAAGGTGAGGTTATGTCCGGCGGCGGTCTTAATTTTCAATTCCGTAATTATTTGATGGCCAATCATCCGGGAAGAAAAAAAGCTCCGTTTGGATTATATGCAGCCCCACAGATTATGTACAGGCGAATCCAGATAAAAGGAAATGATCAGAAATATGTCGAGATTGAGACAGGCGTCTGGGAATGGCAGAATATTGAAGTCACGCAGAAGCTTAATATTTATGCCGGCGGCGTTATTCTGGGATATAAACTGCCGCTTTTCAATGCGCTTGCAATTGATATATTTGCCGGGGGCAATATAAAACTCAGCGGCTATTCCAACGAAGAGGGATTCACCAAATATAAGGACTGGTTCAATATTGACTTTTCAGGTGTTTCGCCGGTAGCGGGGATCGCGATTGGGATATTGAAATAGGGCGTCAATATAACCCACCCCCAACCCCTCCAAGTGTAATACTTCAGAATAAAGGTAACAGTTTTTTAATGAAACAACCCCCTTTCTAATTTCCCCCAAGGGGGAAAGGTTTTAGCTCCTTCCCCCCTGGGGGAAGGCCGGGAAGGGGGTAAGTTGACAAAAAAGATAATTAAAAGCAATTAGTTAAAACCTGTTACATGAATTCTGAAGAAAAACACAAGGAGGGGATTTTCACCGTTGCGCCGTTGCGTCGTTTTACACCAGCTTCTTATACTTAATCCGTTTAGGAGTAGTATCAGTAACGCGTTTCTTATAGCTCTCCTCATAATCGGAATAGGTTCCTTCGAACCATACCACCTTTGAGTTACCCTCAAAAGCAAGTATATGGGTGGCTACCCTATCGAGGAACCACCTGTCGTGCGAAATTATCACGGCACACCCTGCGAAGTTCTCCAGACCCTCTTCCAGTGCCCTGAGGGTATTTACGTCAATGTCGTTTGTCGGCTCATCAAGGAGCAGAACGTTGGCTCCCGACTTCAGTGTAAGCGCCAGGTGAAGCCGGTTTCTTTCACCTCCCGAGAGAACCCCGCATTTCTTCTCCTGGTCGGCCCCGGTAAAGTTGAACCTGGCCACAT
>JBFYPG010000091.1:0-16672 GCA_041303415.1 Bacteroidales bacterium | reverse complement strand
TACTATGTAAATGATGTTCTCGAGATACTTGAAAAAGAGAAGATTTTTTTCGATGAATCAAAAGGGGGTGTAACCTTTTCAGGCGGTGAACCATTGATGCAGGCTGATTTCCTTCTTGAGTCTCTTAAGGCCTGCAAGGATAAAGGGTATCATACTGCTATCGATACTTCAGGATTTTCACCATGTGAGAATTATCTGAAGATCATTCCGTGGACCGATCTGTTCCTGTTCGATATCAAACATATGGATGATCAGATGCATATTAAATATACAGGTGTGTCTAACGTATTGATAATAAACAACTTGAAATTGATCCTCGAGAGAGGGAAGGATGTCTTTATCAGAATACCGGTGATCCCCGGTTTCAATGATGGAGAAGATAACCTGAAGGCTCTTAAGCAGCTCATCATGGAATTAAAACGGGATAACCTTAAAAGGATAAGCCTGCTTCCGTATCACAAGATCGGCAAGGCCCAATATACCAGGTTTAAAATTCCTTACCGGATGAACGGTACAAAACCCCCATCACGTGAAAGAATGACGGAATTGAAGGAATTCTTTGCTGAAACAGGAATTGAAACAAGGATAGGAGGATGATATAGTGACATTCGTGATTAAAGCTTATACCCCCTTTCCCGTTTCCCCCAAGGGGGAAAGGCTTCTTACTCCTTCCCCCTTGGGGGAAGGCGGGGTAGGGGGTAGTTATTTTATACCAGCAACCAGCAACAGATTATGATACTATCAGAACGAGTAAAGAAACTAAGAGCCGAGAGCCTCAACGCAGTCGAAAAACTCACTGCCGAAAGAGCACTTCTCATCACGCAATTCTATAAGAGCGACGAATCGCACGGACTCTCTGCACCTGTCCGCAGGGCAAAAACATTTGAGCATATACTTAAAAACAAGAAGCTTTATATCGGCGACAGTGAGCTTATCGTAGGGGAGAGAGGTCCTGCCCCCAAGGTGACTCCTACTTACCCGGAAATATGTATCCATTCCCTTGAAGATCTCGATATACTTGATAAAAGGGAAAAAGTCTGCTTCAAAGTAGATCAGGAAGTCAGGGAGATTTATGAGAGGGAGATAATACCCTTCTGGAAAGGAAAGAGCAACCGGGAAAGGATAATGACTCTTATGACGCCTGAGTGGCATAATGCCTACAATGCAGGCATCTTCACCGAGTTCCAGGAGCAGCGTGCACCGGGGCATACTGTTCTCGGTTATAAAATGTTCCGTACTGGTTTCCTTCAGTTAAAGGAAGAAATAAGGGAAAGCCTTTCAAAACTCGATTATTTCAATGATCCTGAAGCATATGATAAATCTGAAGAGCTTAAAGCAATGGATATCGCATGCGATGCGATGATGATGTATGCGAAACGATATGCTGATGCTCTCACTGACCTTGCCGGCAGGGAGAGAGACATAATGAGAAAAAGAGAGCTCATGAAGATGTCGGATGTCTGCCGCCGCGTTCCGGCCAATGCTCCCGAAACAATCCATGAGATGCTGCAGCATTACTGGTTCATTCACCTTGGAGTGATCACTGAGCTTAACCCGTGGGATTCTTTCAATCCCGGCCGCCTCGACCAGCATCTGCTCCCTGTGTATAAAAAGGAGACTGAAGCGGGTACGTTAACTGAAAAAGAACTTTTTGATCTTCTCGGATGCTTCTGGGTGAAGTTCAACAATCATCCGTCACCTCCCAAAATGGGAGTGACTGCCTCCGAAAGCAGCACCTATACAGATTTCTGCCTGATCAATCTTGGAGGAGTAAAACCTGACGGAAGCGATGCAGTAAATGAAATGACCTATATTCTCCTGGATGTCATTAAGGCGATGAGGATACTGCAGCCAGGCTCCATGGTGCAGATCAGCCGGAAAAATCCCGACAGGTTCATACACAAGGCCTTAGATATTGTACGCACCGGCTTCGGACAGCCTTCATGTTTCAATACAGAAGCGATAATTCAGGAGCTGCTCAGGCAGGGAAAGAATATTGTCGATGCCCGCAACGGCGGGGCATCCGGATGTGTCGAGACAGGAGCTTTCGGCACCGAAGCATACTGGCTGACAGGTTATTTCAATCTCCCCAAGGTACTTGAACTGACTCTTAACAACGGGTTTGATAAACGGACCGGTGTGCAGGTTGGTCTCACGACAGGTTATGCTGAGGATTATAAAACCTTTGAAGAACTGATGTCGGCATTCAAATCACAGGTTAAATATCTGATAGACATTAAAATACGGGGAAATAACGTTATCGGAAAAACTTTTGGGTACTGGCTGCCTGTCCCGTTCCTCTCTCTCCTTGTCGAAGATTGTATTGCTAATGGCAGGGATTATAATAACGGGGGAACCAGATATAATACAACATATATCCAGGGAGTCGGACTTGGAAGCATGACTGATATACTGACCTCTATACATTATAATATATACGATAATAGGAACCTGACTTGGAGTGAACTGAACAAAGCCCTGGAAGCTGACTTTTCAGGGTATGAGCATATACAGCATGATCTCATATACAATACGCCAAAATATGGGAATGATGATGATTACGCCGACAGGCATGCTGTTGATGTTTTTGAGATCTACTATGATGCTGTCAACGGACGTGCTGATTCGCGCGGCGGTGTTCACAGAATAAACATGCTTCCGACCACTTCTCATGTATATTTCGGAAGCGTTACCGGGGCGACCCCTGATGGCAGAAAAGCATTTAAGCCTCTCTCGGAGGGAATCTCGCCGGTGCAGGGTGCTGATAAACAGGGTCCCACCTCAGTAATTAAGTCAGCTTCAAAGATCGATCATCTGCGTACAGGTGGCACGCTTCTGAACCAGAAATTTGCCCCTCAGTTCTTTGAAAACGAGGAGAGTTATAGCTGTCTTACCGCTCTGATCCGCAGTTATTTCGCCATGGATGGTCACCACATACAGTTCAATGTTGTCAATGCCGGAACCCTCAGGGAGGCTCAGAAACATCCTGAGCTTTACAGGGATCTTATTGTCAGGGTAGCCGGCTACAGCGATTACTTCAATGATCTTGGCGAGGATTTGCAGAACGAGATCATTGGGAGGACGGAGCATGAGAGGGGATAACCCCCCGACCCCCTCCCTGAAGCCACATGTACCCACCCCCAAACCCCCTCCCTACTTCTTAAGGAGGGGGCTTAACTAATTGTGTATAAATAACTTCCCCCTCCTTGCGACAGCAGAGGGCCGAGCGCGAAAAGATAGCCCACTGGGCTATCTTAGCGAGGAGCCGGATTGCAGGGGAGCGATTAAGGGGGTGGGTACGTGGTTCCCTATTTCTTCTTATCCTTCACTTCATTGAACACCGAAGTTGCCGTGGCAACTATTCCTGCAATATCTGAAAGGTTCGATGGCAGGATCATAGTGTTGTTGGTCTTTGCCAGTCCGGCGAAGGCAATAAGGTATTGTTCTGCTATTCTGAGGTTTACGGCATTCAGACCGTTCTCCTCCGAAATAGCCTTTGAAATAGCCCTCAGTCCGTTGGCAGTTGCAGTGGCAACCTGCTCAATTTCCGATGCGCGTCCGGCTGCTTCATTAATTCGTTTCTGTTTTTCACCCTCTGACTTCAGGATAAACTCCTGCTTATCTCCATCTGCATTATTTATCTTAGCCTGTCTTGTTCCCTCAGATTCAGCAATGACCGCTCTCTTTTCCCTTTCAGCCCTCATCTGCTTTTCCATTGCATCCTTTATACTCTGGGGCGGGATAATATTTTTTACTTCATAGCGTGTAACCTTTACTCCCCAGGGTTCACTTGCTTTGTCGACTGCATCAACAATGGAAACATTTATTGTTTCACGTTCCTCGAAAGTCCTGTCAAGTTCAAGTTTTCCTATTACACTTCTCATCGTGGTCTGTGCGATCTGGATCGATGCAAAACGATAATTGTCAATACCGTATGAAGCCTTCTGAGGATCCAGAACCTGCAGATACAGGATCCCATCAACTTCCACTGCAATGTTATCACGTGTAATGCATATCTGGGATGCAACATCAATGGCCTGCTCCTTAAGGGTGTGCCTGTATCTTACCTTATCGATAAAGGGGATAAGTACCTGAAATCCTGCCGAGTAGACAGCTCTGAACTTCCCCAGCCTTTCAACTATTATGGCTGTTCTCTGGGGAACGATCTTTATCATTGATGCAACCAGTATGAATACCAGGATAATTGCACCAATAAGAATTAAAGTAATGCTGGATGTAGACATTTTATTTATTTTTTAGGTTCAACAATCAGTTTAAAACTATCTTTCTCAACTATGATAACTGTCTGGCCGGCTTTGATTTCTGATTCAGATTCAGCATTCCACGAGGTGCCTTTAAATTCGACTTTCCCTTTTTTATCGTTATCGAAATCAGCTACAGCTTTTGCCTCTTTCCCCGTAAACTCATCTTCAACAGCATCGGATTTGTCGTTCTTGCTGTAGATGAATTTGTTCTGGATCATCTTTCTGAAGACCAGAAGGGCAGCGACTGATGTAACAGCAAAAATCACCACCTGGATATTGATGCCGGGATTGGCAATAAGACAAACCAGGGCAGTTATCCAGGCTCCTATTCCAAAGAAAAATATAACAAATCCGGGCATAACCAGTTCAAGAAGCAGCAGGACCAGCCCTATGATAAACCAGATCACTTCAGGTCTGGCAAAAATTGATTCGCTCATAATGTATAGTTTAATTTTAGTTTGAAAAAAATGAATGCATGAAGTAAAGTTAAGAAAATCGGAGCAATATTCATGCGGGGTAAGGCAATACTTTTATAAGCAGTGCATGAAAATAAGGTTGGGACAAGATTTATTAAGGTATTACGGAGGCTCCTATCTCCTTCATCCACTGTGTAACGCGCTTCGAATGGAAATTAAGGTTTTCACGGGTTACATAGCCCTCCGACCTTATAAGATGGCCTCTGTATCTTTGTGAATTTTCATCAAACTGGTAGCAGATATATTGTGCCGTCCCTTCACCGGTGATGTTTCTGCCCGGACCTGTTACTTTGCTTGAAGCAATGAATTCAATCACCTTTGCATACCTGGAAAGCTCATCCTCCGGGATCTTTATCCCTGAAAATAAGGAGTTGCCGATATTCTCGGCAAGCTGTTCCTGGCTGAGTTCCAGGTCATTATCCGGCATATTCCAGAATGATGGGTCATTGTATGTGAAAACATTTCCTTCACTGTCAATAAAGTACCCGGAATGCTGCGAACTGCTCCTGTAATCGTACTGGAAAAGTATCTCCTGCTCGCTGCCGGCAGAAAGATCTCGCTTCTTACACCCTGATACAGAGATAATAATGAATAAAGATAATAGTATATAAATAAATGGCCTTTTCATTTTTCCCCTTGATCTTACCTCAAAAACCGGACCGTTTTTATTAAAACGTGCCGCAATAATATGATATTGCAGCGGCGTAAAAAGTTGCGTCTGATAAAAAAATTTTCAGATCTCAATTTTTTTTTGTACTTTAACGGTAGTAAAAGGAAGAGAGGCAATATGGAAAAGTTCTTCGATTATTTTGACGGCCGGTACAGGGAATCTGTTCTCAGCAAGACGGGTACCGATGAAGGCCCGGTGATTACCATTTCACGTCTTACAGGCTGTGATGCAAGGCAGATAGCTGAAAACGTTGTCGACAACCTGAACCGCAAAAGCGGTACAAATAAATGGAGATGGCTAGACAAGGATATCATCTATGCTATCGCAAAGGAACTGAATACTGATTCCCAGCGCGTTGAGACATTCTACAAGGGCATGGAACTCTCTAACATGTCGGAGATGATAATGGCATTCTCAGGTGGCTTTGTTAGCGATGAAAGAGTAAAGAAAGCCATCAAGGATGTTGTAATGACAATCTGCAAGGAGGGCTACGTAGTACTTGTCGGCAGGGGAGGAGTCTCAATTGCCCGCAATATACCCGATTCCCTGCATGTAAGACTGATCGCTCCGTTCTACTGGAGAGTGGAGAACGTCATGAAGAAGAAAGAGATGGACATCGAGGCAGCTGAAGAGTACGTGGTTGATACTGATGAAAGACGCCATAACCTCATTACCACGTTCCTGGAAAAGAAATCCGTCAATATCGATTACCTCTTCGATGTTACCATAAACCGCTTCTCATTCAACATATATGAATGCGCCGATTTCATTACCCTGATGTATGAAAAGAAGATCGGCCGGCAGATTGCCGACAGAAGGAAGACAGAGCAGATATTCTGACCTATATATTCATCTCCCCGATCTTAGCTATATGTTCACTCAGCCTCTTATCGAGTTTCATTTTGTATGCATCCCAGTCAGTGATCGGATACTTTGCGACACCGGTATCCATGGCAGCTTTTGCAACTGCAGATGCAACAGATGATAACAGCCTCGGATCAAGAGGTTTTGGTATTATATACTCCCTTCCAAAGCTCAGTTTGTCAAGGTTATATGCTTTCAGGACAGAAGGAATTACCGGTTCTTTTGTCAGAGCTGCAAGGGCTTTTGAGGCAGCAAGCTTCATCTCTTCATTGATCGTGGAAGCCCTTACGTCAAGTGCTCCCCTGAAAATATACGGGAATCCGAGCACATTATTTATCTGGTTAGGATAATCTGACCTTCCTGTGGCAAATATCAGATCTTTCCTGGTTGACATGGCATCCTCATAGGAAATTTCTGGATTAGGGTTTGCCATGGCAAAAACTACCGGATCCGGTGCCATGGAGGCGAGCATCTCCTTCGTCATCATGTTTGCAACTGAAAGACCGAGGAAAAGATCTGCCCCTTTTACTGCTTCAGCCAGGGTGTCAATATCCCTGTCGGTTACGAACTCCTGCTTGTATTTATTCAGGTCTTTTCTTTTGCGGTTAATGACTCCTTTTGAGTCGACCATTACAATATTCTCCCTCCTGACGCCCAATGCCAGGTAAAGCCTCGAGCATGAGATTGCTGCAGCACCGGCTCCGCACACCACCATTTTTATTTGGTCTATCTTCTTTCCTGTTATTTCAAGTGTGTTAATCAATCCGGCACCTGAAATGATAGCTGTCCCGTGCTGGTCATCATGGAATACCGGGATGTCGAGCATGGCTTTCAGTTTTGTCTCAACCTCGAAACATTCCGGGGCTTTTATGTCCTCAAGATTTATTCCTCCAAAGGTTGGAGCGATCTTTGCGCAGACCTCAATGAGTTTTTCAGGATCCTTTTCATCCACCTCAATATCGAATACATCAACATCGGCAAATACTTTGAATAAAAGCCCTTTCCCTTCCATTACCGGTTTTCCTGCCAGGGTCCCGATATCACCGAGCCCCAGGACGGCCGTACCGTTCGAAATTACTGCTACGAGGTTTCCCTTGGCTGTATAGTTATATGCATCCTCGGGATTCTTTTCAATTTCAAGGCATGGGTAGGCTACTCCCGGCGTATAGGCCAGACTCAGATCGAACTGGGTGCTGTAAGGCTTGGTCGGTATCACCTCTACTTTACCATGACGGCCTCTGCTGTGATAGAGAAGCGCATCTTCTTTTGTTACTTTTGGCATGGATAGGATTTATTTATGATTTCTCTAAAAATAAAATAATTATATCAATAAAAGCATGAAATAAATCATTATCTGATGTGCCGCCACGAACAGATTTATGGTAATATATTTTGCATTGACAAACATTTTGGATATTTTCAAACTCTGTATTTATGAAAATCTTATGGGAAAGAACCTGGCAATCGGTGCTGATATCGGAGGAAGCCATATCACTTGCGCCGCAGTAGACCTGAATTCAGGAAAGATAATGAAAGAAACCCTGGCGGAACGGGAAGTCAATAATCAGGCTCAGGCAACCGAAATAATAAACACCTGGGCTGACGCCTTATCAGTCTCTCTTGGAAAAGTCGCTGCTGAAAATGTAAAAGGGATCGGATTTGCAATGCCTGGTCCATTTGATTACGTGAAGGGGATCTGTTATATAAGAGGTGTGGCAAAATATGAAAATCTTTACGGATTCAATATCTCCGATGCAATAACAAGCAGCCTCGATGTGCCTGAAGATTTCATGATCAGGTTCATGAACGATGTCTCGGCTTTTGCTGTCGGCGAAGCAGTTATTGGTAAAGCCGCAACTTTCAAGCGCTCAATGTCTGTTACTCTGGGAACCGGTTTCGGCTCAGCATTTATAAGCGACCGCATACCCATTGTCGACGGACCTGAAGTACCAAAGCTCGGATGCGTTTATCATCTGCCTTACAGGGATGGCATTGCTGATGATTACTTCTCAACACGCGGATTGTTGGCCAGGTATAAAAGCCTCACCGGTAAAGAACTGGGAGGAGTGAAAGAACTTTCAGAGCGATCTTCTTCTGATAAGAATGTGGCTGCTGTTTTTGCTGATTTCGGCAATGATCTGGCTGTATTCCTGACTCCCTGGCTCAATAAATTTGGTGCTGAGATACTGGTTATAGGAGGAAATATCTCACATGCCTATAAACTATTCGGTAATGTTTTTGAAGAGAAGCTGAAGAAAGAAAAATGCTCCTGCAGAGTTGAACTGTCAGAGCTTAAGGAGGATGCGGCTCTCTTCGGCAGCGCCTGGCTCCTCGACGACAACTTCTGGAAATCAGTACAACATGCATTACCGTTAATGTAAGCCTGACTACCGGAACAATAAGACACACGACACACGACACACGACGCACGACGCACGACAAAGGCAACCCGCAACCAGCAACCAGCAACCAGCAACCAGCAACCCTTTACCTATGACCACAGATAAAATCAACCTATCGAAAATCTCCCCCGTCCTGATGGGATTCTTTGTAATGAGTTTTGTCGACCTCGTCGGTATCGGTGTCGACCGTGTGAGCAAAGATATGAACCTGAGCGCCACCCTCGGACAGCTTATACCATCGGCTGCTTTCCTGTGGTTCCTGATCCTTTCAGTTCCGGTGGGTGTACTGCAGTCACGGCTTGGGAAACGTTTTGTGCTGAATATCGGAATGGGAGTGACAGCCCTGGGACTCCTGGTTCCTTTCTTCTTCTATTCATTTGCAATGGTGCTGGTCGGATTCGCCCTTCTTGGCATTGGCAACACCATAGTCCAGGTATCGGCAAACCCGCTGATGGTTGATGTTGTTCCCGGGAACAGAAGATCAAGTTTCCTGAGTTTCTCCCAGTTCGTAAAAGCAATCGGATCAATGCTCGGGGCGCCGGCAGCAGCATTTTGTGCATCAAAATTCGGCGACTGGAAACTTATTTTCCTGGTATTTGGCATAGTCTCAATTCTGACGGTGATCTGGCTGAGTGCTGTTAAGATCGAAGAATCAAAACAGGATTTCCAGCCTTCACTGGCTTCATCATTCAAGCTGCTGGGAAACAGCTTCATATTGATGATGGTACTCTCCATCTTCCTGGTCGTGGGAATTGATGTGGGCTTCAATTCAAATTCAGGACAGTTCCTCATTAAACAGTTCGGTATTGAGCAGACTGCGGCCGAATCGGGGAGGAGCGTCTATTTTTTCGGACGTATGCTTGGAACATTTGCAGGAGCAATTATGCTGACACGGTTCTCGTCATCGAAGTTTTTCATGTGGTCGTCATTGCTGGGAATACTGTGCCTGGTGCTTATAATACTGGTGAAATCGACAGCCATGGCATGGGTGCTGGTCTTCATGATCGGAATGGCAGTAGCAAATATCTGGCCGCTGGTCTTCTCTATCACGATCGGAAAATACCCGGAACGGAGCAACGAGATATCAGGCCTTATGATGATGGCAATAAGCGGTGGAGCAGTCATCCCGCTGCTTGTAGGCTGGATCGGCGATCTGAGCAGCCCGGCTGTGGGTATGCTCGTGCTGGTAGCCTCCATGATATACCTGTGGGCCGTTTCAGTATATTGTATCAGAAAACAAAGCTGATCCCTCTCCTGTTTCATTTGCTTTTTGACAGCAAAATTCAGAAATTGCAGATAAATCCGGCTACCGGCTACTAGTGAACGGCAACCGGGCAAATATTTAATAGCTATGAGATTAAAACGTTACTCTCTCTATTCAGGTTATTACCCCCTTTCCTTTTCCCCCAAGGGGGAAATAAAAACAGACTCCTTCCCCCCTGGGGGAAGGTTGGGATGGGGGTCAGGTACAATAAGAAGAACAATACTGTTGTTTTTTCTTATCCTCCTAATAACCTCATGCGCAAAGGTTTCCCCGCCTGAACCTTTCGGTCCGGTGCCAACAGAATCCCAGCTTGCCTGGCATGAGATGGAGTATTACATGTTCGTGCATTTTACTGTTAATACTTTCACAGACAAGGAGTGGGGTTACGGTGACGAGAAGGAGGAGATTTTCAATCCTTCTGAACTAGACTGCACCCAGTGGGCCAGGACAGCCTTCGAGGCAGGCATGAAAGGAATAATCATCACTGCCAAGCATCACGACGGATTCTGCCTGTGGCCGTCAGAGCTAACGGAACATTCTGTGAAAAACGCTCCATGGAAAGACGGGAAAGGCGATTTAATAATGGACTTACATAAGGCCTGTGATGACTACGGGCTTAAGATGGGCGTTTATCTGTCTCCCTGGGACCGTAACAGTGCAGTCTACGGAACACCTGAGTATCTGGCATACTACCGGGGACAGCTTACGGAATTGCTGACACACTACGGTGATATTTTTGAGGTCTGGTTCGATGGTGCAAACGGTGGAGACGGCTACTATGGGGGTGCAAGGGAAACCAGGAAGATCGATAATAAAACGTACTATGACTGGCTCTTTACTCATGTCATTGTCAGGGAGTTACAGCCTGATGCAGTGATGTTCAGCGATGCCGGTCCCGATGTAAGATGGGTAGGCAATGAAAACGGAATGGGCAGCCTCACAAACTGGTGCCTGCTTAACAGGGACGACATGTATCCGGGCGGCGATTTCGCAGCCATCCTTGGCGAAGGACATGAAGACGGAAAATACTGGGTGCCTGCCGAAGTTGATGTATCTATCCGTCCGGGCTGGTTCTGGCACGAATCACAGGATTCACTTGTCAGATCACCCGAAAACCTACTTGAGCTCTACTACTCATCTGTCGGGAGGAACAGCAATCTTCTTCTTAATGTGCCGCCTGATAAGAGAGGACTTCTTTATGAAAAGGATGTCGAGTCCCTCATGGCTTTCAGGGAATTGCATGAGAAAGAATTTGAATCTAACCTGGCAAAAGGCATGAGTGTGTCGGCATCAGAAAGCAGGGGGAAGGATTTCAGGCCTTCAAATGTCACTGATGGCAATCCTGATACTTACTGGGCAACGAAGGATGATGTAACAAACGCTGAACTGATAATCGATCTGGGTGCCGGGACGGAAGTGAACAGGATACTGCTTCAGGAATACATTAAACTGGGACAGCGGGTTAAAGGATTCAAGGTTGAAGCTTTTACTGACGGCGGCTGGTCACCGTTGATTGATGGAACTACAATAGGTTACAAGGTTATAAGAAAGTTCCCCATAACCCTTACCAGTAAGATAAAAGTTACAATAACCGACTCTAAAGCATGCCCGGTCATTTCCAATGTTGAGCTATACCGTGCCCCCGGGGAATGAAGGCGATCCTCCTTCGCCAAGGCTTCGGAGGACAAAGGAGGGGGAGAAGGGGAGAGGCCGTTGCGCCTTTGTGCCTTTGTGCCGTTGCGCCGCTATTTTGGTACCCCTACAGTATGCCCGAGGATTATCCTCTGGTTTGATCTTAGTCCCATCTCCGGCGCCAGCTTATCCTTCGGAACCATTCCTCTTACAACACATCCGAGGCCTGATGATGCGCAATATAGATAAACGTTCTGAGCAATGAACCCGGTATTTACATAAGGTGAAAGGAGCTCAGCATCCTTTATTTCGTCTCCCTCTTTTTTGCCGAATTTTGCCATATCGGCGACATAGATCAGATTCAGGGGTGCACTCCCGACAAAATCCTGGGTACCGCATAATGCACGGATATCCCTGTTGTGTATCTGCTTCAGTGTATGTGTCTCGGCCACATAGAGGTACAGACCGCTCTGCATTGCGGCATATACATCGATTTCCTGCACGTTCCTCGATGAAGGAGCTGTTCTCTTTTTTTCCTCAGGCCGGTTATAGCCCCACGCAGCCCATAGAAGATCAGAGAGTTGCTGATCTGTTAGTATATCAGTTTTAAATTCCCTGATAGTCTGCCTCTCGTTCAGAGCCTGCATCAGCGGTTTACCTCCCTTTTTGTCCGGCGCCGGCAGAACAATATCCTGCGCGATTATAGGCATAGCGAAACACAGTAACAGAACAATACCAGTTAAGTTTAGAATACTCTTTTTCATAGTTTTTATATTTAATTATTTAACAAATTTCCTAAAGAATTGCCCTCTGATCTGAGCTCTGAGCCTCCCGGCCCACACCCCTGACCCCCAGGGGGGCCCTGCACCCCGCACCCCGCACCCCGCACCCCGCACCTCGCACCTCACACCGAGGACCCAGTACCGAGTACCGAGTACCGAGGACCCGGCACCTATTTTTTCACCTCTCTCGCAATCCTCAGAATCTCTGCCATATTTGAGGACAACAGGTTCCAGTCCCTCTTCTCAATTATCTCCTTCGTGATAAGGTTGCTCCCCATCCCAACGCATATTGCTCCGGCATCGAACCACGCTTTGAGGTTTTCATGAGTCGGCTCCACTCCACCTGTAGGCATCAGGCTGCTCCAGGGGCACGGGCCTTTCATATTCCTGATGAAGTCGGGACCGCCGACAGATTTGCCCGGGAATACCTTGATGATCTCAGCGCCGAGTTCTTCCGCATAGTTTATTTCAGATGCCGATCCGCAGCCGGGTGACCAGAGGACTTTCCGGCGGTTGCAAACTTTTGCCATGTCGGGATTCAGGATTGGGGAGACGATAAAATTTGCTCCCAGCTGAATGTAAAGGGAAGTGGTTCCTGCATCGACAACCGATCCGACACCCATTATTATTTCCGGGACTTCCTTTTCGGCCCACTTGTTGAGATCGCTGAAGAGTTCATGCGCATAGTCACCCCGGTTGGTGAATTCAAAAACCCTGGAGCCACCCTCATAACAGGCTTTGATAACGTTCCTGCAAATTTCCGGATCCTTATGGAAGAACAATGGTATTATTCCGGCTTCGCGGATCTTTACAATAACATCTATTCTGTTGAATCGTGCCATGAGAAGTCTGGTTATAAAAGCAAATATATCTAAATTGGGGTATTAATGCAATATGTGTCCTGCAATCGTGCAATCGTGCAATCGTGCGATCGTGCAATCAGGCAGGTACGGGGTGCGTGTTGCATGTTGCGAGCTCTGTGCCCTCCGCTCCCTACCTCCCTGCCCACACCCCTGACCCCCAAGGGGGCCCACCGCGCACCCTGCACCCCGCACCCCGCATCATTTATTCTTCAGCAGCCACTCTATATACTGTGGCAGTTTTGTGGCCGCATAGTACGGCATATTGAGCAAATGATAACGAGTTCCTCCGGGGGTTCTGACCTTTTCAATAAGCGGCTGGTTGGCAAGCATCCTTACTGCATATTTATGATCAGTCCTTTCAATGAACTGGTGAAGAGACCGCAAGGTGCCATGACTACCCGATTTCACTTCAACGGGTATCAGGTACCTGCCATGGACATGAACGAGATCTACCTCAGCATTGCTGTTTGCTTTCTCTCTGACCCAGAATGCTGGTTTGAATCCGGGTGAATTATTCATAGCCTCTTCCTGCTGAATTATAATATGTTGCAGGATCTTTCCTTTCCTGAAGCCAGTGAAGTCCTTCAGTCCAATCATTTCCGATTGAAATCCTGAAGCGTGGTTAAGAAGACCTGTATCAACGAACTGAAGCCGCGGTTTCCTCGAGATATCCGGTACAACAGGCGGTTGAAGCGAAGCAGTAGGGTAGATGATCCTGATCACCCTGGCCATGTCGAGGGCTCTGAGAGCTTCGCCGGCTTCTCTTGAACGGTATTGTGAATTGCCAAAACCTGCAAATGAGATCCTGTCATTCTCCATCGGGGCAGAATCGATTATGTGTCTGATGATTTTTCTTTCTGTATTGTTCGATGCATATTTCTCTGCATCATCCCTGTAGCTCTGCCACAGGTTTGAATAGATTTCACCAAGGTTTATCATTGACTTTTCAGCTGCATACCTTTTTACGATTTCCGGCATGCCTCCGGTAATTGTATAATCGTTGAACAGCTCGAGAAGAATATCATGAGCACTTTTTCCGGCGGGCACATTTTCAAGTTCATCAAGAAGGTCTTTTCTTCCAAGCGCCAGGAGAAATTCATCGAAATCAAAGGGGTGAAGTACAACCTGTTCAACTCTTCCGACAGGGAATGATTTCACTTCCTTTAATGCAAATTCAAGCAGCGAACCGGCAGCAATTACATAAAGTCCGGGATAATCTTCATACAGGAACCTGAGCTGGCTTATTGCATCAGGTGATTCCTGAATCTCGTCAATGAAGATTAACGTCGGCTCATTTGTATAAGGTACGCCGGCTCTCAGGAACATTGCATCGACAATGTCACTGGTTTTTTCAAGATTATCAAAGAGAGCCTTATCCTGTTTTTTCTCAAGGTTCAGGGAGATGAAGTATCTGAACTCTTTTCCAAATCCGTTAACCAGTGTTGATTTTCCTACCTGCCTGGCTCCCCTTATTACCAGAGGTTTTCTGTCACTCCTGTTTTTCCATTCAAGAAGATGTTTATAAAGTTTTCTATAGAACATACGATGAATGTTATAGATACATGGCAAATATATTAAGAATAAGTAATATATACAAGCTTGATATTAGATTCGATTGTATCAGATCAGTATCATTATCATATATATTATGTAACAAATAATGATCAATGAGTGTGTCGCCCCATTCCGCCCTCCCGCTCTCCCGCCCTCCGCCCTCTGCCCTCTGCCCTGTGCCCTGTGCCCTGATCCCCCCGCTCCCCGCCAATTACCGTTCAGTTATTTTTCCTGTATTTGATGGATAATGTAGTATAATAAGATACAAATAAGTATGATAGTAAAAAACAAAAGTGTATCTTTGTAAGAAATAATATCTATGATCCTGAAATCAGATCTTATAAAGATAGCAGAGCTTCAGGCGGAGGCTCTTAATGCCAGAGAGCCAGGACTGAAAAGAGAGGCCCTGGGCGCTATGCCTGCGCTGGCCCGTCATGCGCTGATAATTACCGGTATCCGGCGATGCGGCAAAAGCACCCTTCTTTCACAAATGATCTCGGAAAAATATCCGGATGCTTTCTTCCTGAATTTTGATGATAACAGGCTTTATGGATTTGAAAACAGTGATCTCCGGAAGCTCGATGAGATTATTTCAGAGTCGGGTAAAAAAACTCTCTTTTTTGATGAGTTGCAGGAGATTGAAGGGTGGGAGAGGTATGTGCGTCAGAAACTCGACGAGAATTATAAGGTTGTGATAACCGGCTCCAATGCCTCTTTGATGAGCATGGAACTCAGTGTGAAACTCACCGGGAGATATCTGTCGCGGGAGCTGTTTCCTTTTTCGTTTACAGAGTTCATTAAGTTCACCAAAATGAAACCCGGTGAAAAAGCGTTCCTGGAGTATATGAAGAAGGGTGGCTTTCCGGAATATCTTAAAACAGGACAACAGGAGATTCTTTCACTTTTATTCGACGACATTATAACTCGTGATATCGTTGTCCGTTATGGTATCCGGGATGTTAAAAGCTTGCAAAGAGTGGCTCTTTACCTTGTTTCAAATATTGCCCGACCTGTCACTGGAACAAAGCTCAGGCAGCCGATGGGAATCGCTTCAACAAGCACAATAATGGAATATTTTTCCTTCCTTGAATCATCTTATCTTTTCAGTTTTGTTCAGAGATTCAGTTATTCAGCCAAAGCCCGTCTGATAAATCCACGAAAGGTTTACTCTGTTGATCCGGGGTTTGTTTCCGAGAATGCAGTTGCATTTTCGGAGGATGAAGGATATAAGTTTGAAAATGTCGTTTTTAATTATCTCAGGTCACAAAACAGGGAGATATGGTACTTCAATGAGAAGAATGAGTGCGATTTTATCTGTCGCGATAAAAAGGGAAAATTCAATGCAATTCAGGCTTGTCTGAATCTGACAAGCGATAATACCGACCGTGAGCTTGCCGGACTTTTTGAAAGCATGAGATTTTTTAAGCTCAAAGAAGGTGTGATCGTAACACTGGGACAAAAGGATAAATTCACTTCCGGCAACCTTACTGCATTCATTGTACCGGCTTCCGAATTCTTATCCCGAAACATCAAACAACCCCGGTAGTTAATAGCCACCCTTTGCCCTCTGCCCTCTGCCCTCCGCCCTCCGCACTGGGTCGTGAGTCGTGAAAAACCCACCCCCAGCCCCTCCCAGGAGGGGAGCTCCCAAGGACCCGGCAACCAGCAACCAGCAACCAGCAACCGGCAACCAGCAACCAGCAACCGGCAACCAGCAACCAGCAACCAGCAACCAGCAACCAGCAACCAGCAACCAGCAACAATATCTTTTATTATCTTAGCCAGCTAAAACAGGTTCCATGGCCCTTAACTACATCTGGATCGCCTTCTTCGTAATCGGATTCCTTGTTGCTCTGGGTAAACTTATTTTCACGGGCAATACCCAGATATTCAACGATCT
>JBFYPG010000090.1:0-3378 GCA_041303415.1 Bacteroidales bacterium | reverse complement strand
TCTCCTGGTACAAATCTGTTCCGATTCCATCCTCTATCGTAACCCTGATCAATACAGGCTGTGATACAATGGGCTGTTTTGTAACACCATCCCGGATAATGGCCTGGTAGTTGAATCCCTGGGGGATCTGGCTCAGGGCACAGGGCGCAGGGCGGAGGGCAAGAAGACACAAGACACACGACAAACGACACAAGAGGGAGAGTTTTGTTTTCATAAGGTTACGGTATTACGGTTTGACGGTATGACGGTACAAAGGTACAACGGTACAATGGTACAATGGTTTTTCACCCTTAGTTCCCCTCCTGCTTTGCTCACCGAAGTCCTGTGCCAACAGGACGAAGGTGAGGGAGGGGCGTGGGGTGGGTTTGTATAAAGTTAGAATAAAATTAGGTTCAAGTCAAAATATTTTGACGAGTGTATCTGAGAATGATGTGGATATACCTTTTTTAACCACAAAGTTACACAGAGTTAGTCACGGAGTTACACTGTTTTCTCGCCCTCTCGCCATCACGCCCTCTCGCACTCCCGCACTCTTCCAGTTGTACCTTCGCACCGTCGTACCGTCGTGCCGTCGTACCGTAATACCTTTATTGAATAATGCCTATGTTGAGTAACTGTTCAATCTTTTCCAGCCGTGCTTTCAGCCGGGCATTCTCTTCCTGAAGTGATTCGATAATATGCTGCTGATCCTGGACTGCTTTAACGATAATCGGAGTGACTCTTCCGTAATCGACTTGCCAGAGCCCATTGTCATTATTCGGTTTGCTTACCGCACCAGGATAAACATCATAAAGTTCCTGTGCAATGAAACCGGTATTCATCCTGCTTCCCGGATCATCAATAAACTCGAAGTCCCTGACTTGTATGCCCATCAGGTCCTTTAGTCCAAAATGAGTATCTGTTATATTTTCCTTGATTCTGCGATCAGATAAGGAGGTAAACAATACTCCAAATCCGGTACCATCTTGTTCTATCTGTCCTACAGAATATGGGGAACCAGTTACCAGTGTTTGAAATTGAATAAAGAATGCTCCTCCCGCAGTGCTGGATCCGGCAATAATGTTAATACCATGACTATCGCTGGCTCCGGCTCTGTTTTCAAATGATGCTGTATAACCGGATTGATACTGCTGGATATGTAATTTATATCCGGGGCTGGGTGTCCCTAAACCCAGGTTACCATCACCTCTTATTCTCATAAGTTCTGTTTCTCCTCCATAAAACTTGTAAGAATAGGTGCTGCTTGCTAAAGGTACAGAGTACCACATTGCATTGGGTTCAATGCCGAGAGCATAATCAGCAGTTGGATATACAGGGGTGGGGCAAAGAACAATTTTTGTTCCCGCAGTTCTGTAATAGATTGAAGGCATAGCTGATCCCAGATCATTAAAACGCAAAGTATTTGAGGTGGTGCTATTCAGGAACACCTGTGAACTTGTTCCGCCTATTTCAAGTCTCTCGGCAGGAGCATTGGTACCTATGCCAACTTTTGCATAAAATGCCAGTTTCTCTGATCCGTCTGAAAAATCACCCCAGATCAATGGAGTAGTAGTTCCTGAATTGTCTATAAAAAGCTTATTCGCTGATGCTGTCTCCTGTGATCCTGCAGAATTGCCGATAAAAACGTTTCCCTGACCGCTGAAAGAAGGACCGCTGGCAGCATTATTCCCAATGATAGTATTTAAGCTGCCGGTAGAATTGTTTTTTCCTGCATTCTGACCGATCAATATATTTTCATGACCAGACGTATTTGAAAATCCGGAATTATATCCCATAAAAATGTTAAGAGCCCCGGTAACATCACCGCTTCCAAAATTTTCATGGCCTGCCATGTTGCCAATGAAAATATTATTATTAGCCCAGTTCTTATATCCGGCTTCGGTACCAAGAATAACATTATTTTCTCCCTTGGATGATTGATAACCACTCTTATAACCGAGCATGATATTCTTACTGCCTTCGCTGTGTCCGTATCCGGAGCCGGATCCTATGAGAATGTTATCTAACCCGGTTCCTGCACCATATCCCGCCCAGGCTCCAATGAATATATTACTGTCCGCCTGGTTAATGAATCCTGCTTTTTTCCCCAGGTTTATACTGTTTTTTGGTGAGGTTCCATAATTTCCTGCATCATATCCCAGGTAAACATTGAAGTTTCCGGTCTGATTCTCTAATCCTGCCCTGTATCCCAAAAAAATATTTGAATTGCCTGAGGTGTTTCTTCTCCCTGACATATTTCCGAAGAAGATGTTTTCAGAACCATCATCATTATTTTCACCTGCCACGAGACCCATTATTATATTGGCCGAGCCGGAAGTGTTATTCTTGCCGGCGTAAGCACCGATAAAAATATTGTTCATACCATCGTCATTGGTTAATCCTGCTTCTGCACCCAGAAAGACATTGTGATTTCCCAGATTGTTATTCTTTCCAGACATATATCCGATAAATACATTATTCCACCCGTCATTTTCGTATCCGGTCTGATATCCAAGGAATACATTCTGTTTAGCATCACTATTATTATATCCGGACTGATATCCGATAAAAGTATTGAAGTCACCGCTTATCTGGTTCTTGCCGCTCTCATTGCCAACGATCACATTACTGTTTCCCACTATATTATTATAACCGGCATTGTACCCAAGAAATACATTGTTACTGCCCGTTGTGTCCAGTTTTCCGGCAGAAACACCAATCATAATGTTCTGCTTGCCTGTTGAAATGTTAGCTCCCACAGATTCTCCAATAAGGACATTCTGTTCACCTTTGATGGCATTTTCTCCGGCCTTGCTTCCGATGTATACATTGCCGCCTTTGTTCAGATGAGCTTTCCCGGCATTGTAGCCGATAAAGGTATTGTCACTTCCCTTGTTCGCTTTTCCTGCCTGGTAGCCAAGGAATGTATTCCAATTGCCTGAGATATTACTAAGACCAGCCTGATAACCGATGAAAATATTCTTTTCACCTGTATTTATAAATTGATCATATATATTCTTTTTCCCTGCCTCATGACCAATAAAATAGTTCTGAGGTGTGAGCTTCAGGTAGCTCTCTGACAAACCCGTTTCAATATTACCCACTCCAAAACCCTTCTCACTGTCAGCAGTAAATATCCTCGTGCTGTCAGGTGTAACATTCATAAATGTAGAACCTCCTTTTGAAACACCATATCCTCCTATCGCAAATCCGCCTTTAACTCCTTTATCATTCCCGGCCTCATCAAGATAGACTCTCACTTTTTCATTGCTTACGGTAAGCAGATCCTGCGGTTTTCCTTTTGCGGTGCCATAACCTCCGATAGCAAAGCCTCCTTTCGGCCCCTTGTCACTATCTGAATTATCAACATAGATCCTGACGCTGTCGTTGCTCACCATC
>JBFYPG010000089.1:0-10939 GCA_041303415.1 Bacteroidales bacterium | reverse complement strand
GTCCGTTACCGACCGGCAATGCTTCCTCCCATACAGCCGCTGGCTGTCGGTACCACAGTTTTAATGAATTGTTCTTATCATGCCTGGCTTCAGTACAGCTGTTAAGCATGAACAGTACCGCAATAAAACCGGGCACAAGCGCTTTTTTGAAGTTTACCCACGTAACTTCCGGAGTAAGCTTAGAAGCGTATTTAATCATTCAGATAAGTATTTAAATATGAATATTTTTCAGCAAGAGCGCCATTTTTCAGGATGGTAGCCCTGGTAACCATAGGTGATTCATTATCAGTAAGGAGATCTTGCATTAAACTACCCATGAGCATCTCTCCGAAATCCTGTGACGCATCCCGTGGCAATTCTCCCGGGAGGTTATCGATAGCCATTACAGTGATATTTGTCGGTCTTGTAAATGCCGGTTCTTCAATTTCGAGATGAGGATTGTAGCTGTAAAAAGGATCCGATATTGTTGTAGCTCGTAATGTTGAAGGGATTGGTCCATTTACATCACAGCTTATGTCGGCAATAACCGATATCCTGAAATCGGGCCTCCTCATATCCTCTTTAGTTAAAAAAACCGGTGACTTCGGATCCCAGAAGTGACCTGTTACAAGTATATCAGTAATCCTCGTGAAAGGGAGAAATGTTGATTCATATTCTTCAGGGTGCCTGGTGAAATGGGCAAAACTGAACTTATAGCCATTCCTGCGCCGGGTGTAGTGCTCAGGACCTATCTGGCACACCACAGGAACATCGAAATCGCGGGTAAGGAATTCTTCAGGTGCAACCTGGACGAGGTTGCAGACGCTGAGTGTTTCCATTGCCCCGTTCGCAACCCTCCCCTGCCCTGTAACCAGGATCTTCAGTCCGGGTATGAGCTGGATAAGTCTGAGCCCTGCCCACATCTCATCAAGGTCGTGGCACTGATGCGCCGGCTTCAGTCTGAACCTGTTTGTCTTTATACCTCTGGCCCTTAATCCGTTATATGCTCCGACAATCCCTGCATAACGTCCGAATGCAACAACCCTGTCGCCCTTATCCGTTGTAAGATACTCATAGTCGATCAGGCTGATGTTTCTGGCTGACATCTCCCGGAACATCTCCCTGTTATGCGGCTGTCTCTTGCCCACATGTGCAAAAAACAGGTACGTTCTGCCAGGGATGAAGGTTCGCCTGTCAACCTCCTTGATGCCCATAAGGATGTCACAATCATGTAGATCCTCTTTCAGCGGGATATCAAGGTATTCATACTCTTCGTCAGAATAGCACCTTATATCGCTTGGCTGAACATAGAATTCAACAAACGGATATTGCTCCTCCAGAGCTATAATCTGCGGCGGAGTCAGGGGAACCCTCCTGTCGGGCGGATTCTTTGTCTCCCGCAAAATTCCAATCCTGAGTGTTTTTTCCATATCTCGTTCCGTTTTATTCTTCCAGTAATTGGTCGGCCGCCAGGACAAGGAACATGAAGTTGGTTGCTCCTCCTCCCATAACATATTCCTGCTGCTGCCAGAGGTATGGCCACTCGAGCAGTTCCGGGAAATCGGGGCGTATAAGGGCGGTCCCTGAGGAGACACCGCCCGGAATGTATGACCAGTCGGCCCTGTTGACTCCGTAGGCTACTGTTGTGGACCTGGCACCCACTCCCGAAGCAAAAGATGATGTATTTACCCCGGGATGCACTCCCAGAATGAAATTCAATGCATTGAAAATATAATCAGCAGGAAAAATATCCGGGAAAGCTTTGTGCAGGAAATATTGTCTTACTCCAAAACTCTGGATATCCCAGCCTGCTCCCCAGATATGGGGACGGTATGGTACCCCGAAAGGAGTTTCGGCACCCTGCTTTATTATATCTGCAGAAATTGCCCTGACAGCTTCCTTCACCGACCGGGTAAACAGATCGTTATTGATTTCTGGAAGAGCGGGACCTATGAGCCAGGCAAGACTCCTTATATCCTTCAAAATAAATGACTCATTATTAAGAATATAATCCTTGTATGACTGTTTCCCTGTTGTCAGATAAAGCTCAGTTGCAGCATGGATCTTTGACGATATCGCACGTCCGTTTACAGGTCTGTCAAGAGCAAAAATAGCTTCAGCAACTTCCAGGCACTGGAGGCTTAGCGTATCGTTGAATCCTTTCAGAACTCTTGAAGCGGCTGCAAGATGAGCAGCAGTTGTCAGTTCTCTTGAAGGATTATCCTCGGTAAAGACCCACCTGTCGTCAGGTTGAACCGGTTGATTTACCAGTCCGTCAGTCATTGCAGCGCCGTCGCCGAGAAGCACATACTGCCTAAGCGTGGGACAAATGATGCCTCTGTATAGTCTTCCCATAATGCGGTACCCTCCCACAACTGAGAGCGCTCCGTGCTCAATCTGCTGAAGGATATCCGGTTTCCCGTCTGGCTGGTGGATCTCAACGATATGTGAGTGCTGATCGATTGATGTCTCATCGTATCTTATGTTGAATGCCTCATAGGCCTGCACAAGAATATAAACCTCGCCGCTTTGTGACTCAACCCTCAGGTCATAGTCGCCGGCATCGTGCCAGCCTCCGATATTAAGTCCGGGAACATGTTCCCCGGATTCATATTTTGTGAGTGTGGAGGGACCCTGAAGATACCCGTCGAAGTGATTGGTATCGGTTGGCGCCATCCGGGCATCGTCCATATGGCAGAGGTCGTGCCATACGCGGTATTTTTCGCTGATTCTCATGTGACACATCTGAACAGGAAGAAAGTATTCCAGTGTCGGCTGCCATACATCCCTTTTAAAAACGTCCTCAGCGATCCTGAAAGGCTGAGATTCAAAATTGCCATACCTTATTTTATATAGTCCCTCTTTTTCAACAGAAGTAAAATCGAACTTTAAATAGTTATACCTGAGAAATTTACCCCATTCTTCAGGTTTGACGGATTTCACGATCTGCATTTTACCCTCTGCCCCGATACTGAGAAGTTCCGCATTATGTCTTTCCTGGTCATTTTTATCCAGTTCAATGAGTGCATATTTCTGCTGTGAGGGTTTATAGCCTATCTGGGAAACATGAATGACCGGATCGCTTTTCCATTCGGTTACAACATTTGGCGTGATGACCCATTCAACGGCATTTTTTGTTACACCTGGCGAAACAAGGGTTCTGATGACGAACCAGCCGTTATTGTGAGTGTACCGACCGTCAATCAGCTGAATGTCTCCAGTCCTCGAAATGATTGACAGCCTCAGGAGGTCGTCTTCAGGAGCAACTGTAATTTGTTTTCCGGCAGCCATTGGTTCAGCTGCAACAAGATCACCGTTTTTGTCAAACATACCCGGACCGTTTGCCTGCCTCGGGAAGATCCCTGACTTTTTATCCAGTATCCAGGTTTTTCCGAACAGGATTCCCGGGAATAGTTCCATGTTGAAACCAACTTTCCCGATGAACTCTTCGGGCACCGGCCGGTCTATATCGACAGTCACAATGACAGATCCTCCTTCAGCACGTGTTCTGACAGTATAATTAAAAATAAGATCAGGGTAGATGATCGGGTTGAATCCTTTCCGGTTTATTGCAGAATCAGGGTATGTAAGGTTAACGGTGATCAGGTTTCCTTTATTATCGACAATTCTTTTTTTCTGCTTCGGGATCGGCTGCCACTGCCCTGGAGTTTCATCGAGCCTGAGGTCACCGTTGGTAGCGATCCTCATGCCGTGCATGATAACTGCAACACCTCCCTGGTGGCCCTCGGGATAGATATCCTGGTAAGCCATCACATTGACGCCGCCGTTTTCAAAATATTCCAGCTCATTTAACCGGAAACCAGGCTGCTGTGAAATGCCATTAAGAATAAGTATAAAAGATACACTTATAGCGAAGAACTTTTTCATATGTTCTGTCAGTTGTGTTTGTCATGTGAAGATACATACTCCGGCCCGAATTTTGTTACAGATTTCACAGTTCTTTAACAATATTGTATCTTTGCAGAAATGACGCACGGCGCACGGCACAAGACGCAGGGTATTTTGCCCTGTGCCCTGCCTGCCCACCATAGCTCGAAGAGCGAAGTTGGGAGCTTTGCGCCCTATCCCGGGGCTGACCTGGTTTTGACAGCATGAGGGGTGGTATGTAAGCATGCAGGATGTGGTGACGCGTTCCTTGAACAGTGTTACAAAACAACAACTGGCGAATCTAATTACGCTCTCGCTGCTTAAGTGAATAAAGTAACTTAAGCTTCATCCCGGCACATGTGCCGGAACGGGACGTCTCCCGGGCGGTCATGCCCTGATCCAACCCGATACGGAGGCGCACGCAATCCGGGGCTAGCCGGAGGGGCTCTCTTCCCTGAAGGCGAAGCAACCAATGAGATAAGGAAATGTCTGGTCGTTCTGCACCTTACCTTTCCCGACAATCAAGCAGGACTAAGCATGTAGAAAGCATATGGCTTCCGTGACTGGACGCGGGTTCGACTCCCGCCAGCTCCACAAAAAAAGAGCGAGAGTGAAAGCGAGAGCGAGCACTCTCGTTCTTTTTTCTCACTCTCCCTCTGACACTCACTCTGACTCTACCTGAAAATTTTTTCATGGTATCTTCTTGCAATTATGCTTCAGAAACATAATGTTTATGAAAAATAATCTTATACTCTATTAATTTCATCAATAAGGAGGTAAACACTTGTTGAAGGGTTATCATGAAGTGTTAATTTTTTTGCCCTGGAGGAGGCCTTAGCCTCACCCGTTTTTAATTCATTCTTAAGTTTGTCACTTATAAACCCTTTCTTATATTCTTTGCATATCCTTTCAAGCTGTGTTATACATTGATGGGTGGATGCTGCATAATTATGATTACAGGTATGAAGGATGTACCACAGTTCAATACAGGGATTTGAAACCAATAATGTAGAACCCTTTATGTCTTTTAATCTATTGAGCATTCCCGGCACATCGAGGTCATACATCAGATAACACTTGTCTTTCCTGTGTGGTTGATACAGCTTCAAGACTCTGTTTACATACTTCTGATTTATCTTGTTCTTTGCTACTTTGGATCTGATTTGAATAGGAATTCGATGTGTGGCCTTAATAAAGCTGATATAAGCTTCCTCTGATTCCCCTTCACAGAACACATAGAAGGTCGGCTTTACTTCCTTCCCCTTAGATACTCTCCTTCCTTTACCCATTGATCAAGGATTTCAAATTCGCAAATGAATCGTCAATGTATGGCACTGCATCAAATCTGCCATTCAGATACGCTTTCTCTACATCCATATTTTCCCTGAAATCTTTATAGTCAAACAGCGAGTAAACATCGGTGGATGCATCAGGCTTTTTATTTATAAAATAGATCTGGTCTTTCCGGATCTTATCCAGATCAAGCAACTTGGTATTGTGGGTAGAAAATATAAGCTGTGCAGAATCGCTTGCGTAGAATAGCTTGATTATGAACTCAACTATACTGGTATGCAAGCTTGACTCAATCTCATCGATCAGAAGGACTTTATTATTTTTGATGATATCCAGTACCGGAAGCAGAATAAAAAACAGATTCTTAGTGCCTTCTGATTCTTCAGTTCCAAAATCAAATGCTATACCTGGTGCATTTCTATGATAAGTTGTAATATGTAAAACCTCTTTTTGCTCATCTTTAATTGAAGCAGTAGCAGCAGGTAATGTAAGACTGAAACTTTTTACAGGTATTTCCTTCTTTTCCACTTTAATATCAATAATATCACTATCTGCAATCTGAAGTGCCTTAATGGTCAGCTTCTTATTTGTTTTTATTATTGTTTCAATATTTGCTGTATTAAAACCTGTATATCCCAGAATAAAATGGTCATTAAAAAAACTGAAAACTTCTTTACCTATTTCTCTGTCCATCTGACTTGCCCTGGATATATAAAGCGTCTTAACTGATGTATTATCTGCTACATCCAAGGGTTTTTTGATCACTCCGGAAAAAGAATACTTATCTTTCTTCTCCCCTTTAAGTCTTTCATCTCTTGTGAATACTTTTGCCCTTCTTCCGTTTGGATAATAGTACAAGCTTTCTGTTAATATCTGAGTTCTTGTCAGAGTGTACTTATATTCATATTCAATGTTTTTGCTGACAAATCTAACAAGGAAACAACTCGGCTTTTCCGGAAAATGATCAAACTTGAAGGGTAAAAAATTGAATTGGACATCTTCATTATGAGTATGTGACTGGAATAACATACTACAGCAGAACCGGATTGCCTTTATGATATTGCTTTTGCCTGATGCATTTGCACCATAAAGAGCTACAGCTTTAAGTATCCTCTCGTCCTGCCAGGTGAAAACATTAGTCTCAAGATTCCTTACTTTTTGAGATTGACTTCGCCCTGCTCTAAAATCAAGAACGATTTCTTCCTTTATTGAAAAGAAGTTGGTTAAACGAATCTCAAGGATCATTTCAGTTGATTTTTTGTATATATCCTACAAATATAGGACTTAATTCTAATATACAACTATTTTAATCCACAATTTCATTTCTTAATTGTCTAGTCAATTATTCCCTTTCCTCTCCTGAACACTTCCTGAAATAAACTCTTGATAGATAGCAGAAGTCGGATTATCACTAAAAAAAGTGATATCTCAATTTATAACTTAAATACGTGATAATTCAGATTATCACTTAAAAACGTGATAACTGATTAATCACTATTCAGCAGTTTTTCTTGCCAATTGGCAGGTTTGTGATAATTTTGCTCAGCTAACTTAATTATTCGAAATAATCCCGCCAGATGGCTAAAAAGCAAAAACCGAACAAAGAACTCACACTTGAACAAATACTTTGGAACTGTCGCGACATTCTGAGAAGTAAAGTAGAAAAAGCCGATAACAGAAATGCGGTCTTATCCCTGGCTTTTCTAAAGTTTGCCGGTGATAAATTCCTGATCCGGAAAACAGAAATAGTCGAAGAGCTTAAATCGCAGGGAATGGATGTAAAAGCGATAGATATACTTACTGAAACACCTGCAGGTTACGGCAAAGCAAATGTCTTTTACCTGCCGGTTCATTGCCGCTGGTATTACATAGTTGAAAAAGCTGGCGACACAACAATTGCTAATATTCTCGACACAGCTATGGCAGACATAGAAAGCCTGAACCCGTCACTTGCCGGAGCCCTGCCACAGAAATTCTTCACCTCGTTACGTACCGAAACAAAAACAATAAAAGCGCTGATCGACGAAATAAACAAGATCTCACCCGAAAGGTTCCATGAAAAAGACCTTATAGGAAGGGTTTACGAGTATTTTCTTCAGGAATTTTCAATAGATGAACGAAAGGACAAGGGCGAATTCTATACACCGAAATGCATTGTTGACCTGATAGCTGAGCTCATCGAACCTTATCAGGGTAAAATCTATGACCCCTGCTGCGGTTCAGGCGGCATGTTCGTGCAATCTGTTAAATTCGTTGAGGCACATGGAGGTAATACAACCAACATAAGCATTTACGGACAGGAAAGCACTCCAAGCACATACAGGCTGGCAAAGATGAACCTTGCAATAAGGGGCATCTCACATAATCTCGGCAAAGAGGCAGTAAGCAGCTTCACCAGCGACCAGCACAAAGATCTGAAAGTGGACTTTATCATGGCCAATCCTCCTTTTAACCTGAAGAAATGGCGTGCTCCGGATGAGCTTACTTCCGATCCGCGCTGGAGCGGCTATGCCACACCACCCGAGAGCAATGCCAACTATGCATGGATATTGCACATGCTCTCAAAACTCGATGTAACTGACGGTATTGCCGGATTCCTGCTGGCAAATGGAGCGCTGGCTGCCGACAGCGAGGAATACAAGATTAGAAAACAGCTTATTGAGAATGATAAGGTTGAGGCAATAATAGTGCTGCCCCGTGAAATGTTCTACTCCACCGATATTAGTGTAACTCTCTGGATCCTGAATAATAACAAGAAAACCTGCGTTCACAACGGCAGGCAGCTGCGCAACAGGATGAATCAGATACTTTTTATAGATCTGAGGACGTGGAACACGAATATTTACGAAAAGAGCTTTGTAATGTTCTCGCCTGACCAGATTAATGCTGCAAAAAAGATATTCCACGATTTCCAGGCAGAAAGCTGCCCTGAGAAGTATGAACAGGCAGAGCTGTACCGTGCAGTGAAGCTTGAGGAGATCAGGAAGAAAGACTACTCCCTCGTTCCGAGCCAGTACATAGAATTTATTGACCACGATCTTGAAATAGACCACGAGGCTGAGATGAAACGGATACAGTCCGAGCTGAAAGAACTGCTGATCCGCGAACGGGAGAGTCAGAAGCAACTTACAAAAGCATTTAGTAACTTAGGGTATGGAATTGACTGAAAAAATACTTGGAGATTTAATTGAACCATGCATAGAAAACAATTCACTCGAAATGTATGGGCTTGAAAGTTTAAAAGGAATTTCTATCCAAAAATGTTTTATTCAAACGAAAGCTGAGATGTCGGATGTTTCTCTACTCCCGTATATAAAGGTTGAACCTGATTCTTTTGCCTATGTGCCAACAACATCAAGAAATGGAGGAAAAATTACGATAGCATTAAACCAAACCGACAACACATACCTGGTCTCTTCGTCATATCAGGTTTTAAAAATAAAAGATAAAGAACAACTATTGCCAAGATATCTTTTTCTTTGGTTTTGTCGATCTGAATTTGATCGCTACGCACGATTCCATTCTTGGGGCAGTGCGAGGGAAGTCTTCACATTCGAGGAAATGTGTTCAATCCCGATAAAGCTCCCCTCCCTTCCAGTTCAGCAAAAAGCTGTTGATGCTTACAACGCTTTGAATGCCAACTTGGCAACTTACAAAGACGGATTAGAAAATACAAGACTGACCTGTACTGCTTTTATTGAAAAGCTGGCTAAGGAATACCAGCCGGAAGAGATTGGCCCGCTAATTGAAGAATCTGATCAACGAAATAACGATTTGAAAGTCAAATTAGCCCAGGGAATAAGTAATAATAAATACTTTCAATCCCCGGTTCAGATCGGTGATAATAGAAAAGCTGCAAAAATTGTTCATGAAGGAGAGTTTGCCTGGAATAGAGCAACAACAAGAAATGGAGAGAAAATTTCTATAGCATTACGAAAAGGAGATATTTGTTTTGTATCATCCGCTTATGGAGTCTTTCGAGTAAAAGACAACGACAAATTAATACCAGAATACTTGACTCTTTGGTTTAATCGTTCTGAGTTTGACCGCTATGCAAGATATTATTCAAAAGGTAGCGCACATGAATTTTTTGAATATAGTGATATGTGTCAGGTCAAGATTCCAATCCCTCCAAAACCTATACAGCAAAGTATTGTTGATATTTATCATGCACAGTACGAACGTCAGGCAATTGCCGATAGATTAAGCAACACAATAAAAGAAATATGCCCTGTGCTTATCAGGAATAGTTTATCAGAACAAATTTAATTTCAGGAGTCATGGCAAAATTCTGTGAATCTGATTTTGAACTGGCCTTTCTCGATCTACTGGAGGGGAACGGATGGCAATATACCCATGGAGAATCAATTCACCGGCGTATTCAGGATGTTCTTCTGGAAGACGACCTGCATGAGTACATTTCACGCCGTTATTCCGATAACAACCTGACCAGCAATGAGGTACAAACAATACTTACAAATATCAAATATACGAGTGAGCCTTCACTTTACAATTCGAACCGAAACACATTCAACCTGATCTGCAAAGGCTTTTACCTCAACCGCGACGACAACAGCCTTCCGAATCTTCAGATAACATATATAGATTTTGAGAATCTGAGCAATAATGTTTATCGTTGTGTAAATCAGTATATTGTAAAACAACATGCAGAACGCAGGCCGGATATAATACTGTTTATCAACGGCATCCCGGAATGTATTATCGAACTTAAAAATCCTGCCGACGAAGAGGCCACGATTGCCGATGCATGGGACCAGATACACAACCGCTACACCCGCGATATCCCTTCTCTTTTACGTTATTGTTCTCTGTCAGTAATTTCCGACGGGGCCAATGCCCGTCTTGGTACAATTTTTACCCCGTACGAGTATTATTATGGCTGGAAAAAAGTAGAGAACGAAGATATCTCAGCCAGCGGTATTGCCGAAAACATAACACTGGTTCGCGGTGCACTCTCAACTAACCGTATCACAGATATCCTCCGTGATTATACTTACTACACCGATCAGTCAAATGATAAGGAACTGGAGATGGTATGCCGTTATCCGCAGTTTTTTGCCGCACGTAAACTGTTCGATAATATCCGCAGGCATCTGAGGTCTGCCGGAGGCGATGGCAAGGGAGGAACCTATTTTGGAGCGACAGGCTGCGGTAAAACGGTCACAATGTTGTTTCTTGCACGTCAGCTGGCGCTGAGGGACAGCAGATCTCTTAAAAATCCGACGGTTATAATAATTACAGACCGCGAGGATCTCGACAATCAGGCCTCAAGGCTGTTTTGTTCCTCAACCACCTATCTGAATGAAGAAAATGTAAGGAGCATTGAGGACAGAAAAGATCTGAAAGACGAGCTGGGTACCCGGCAGAGCGGTGGAGTTTTTGTCACTACTGTCCAGAAATTTTGTGCCGAAACAGGTATGCTTTCGGACAGACCCAACATAATTTGTTTTTCTGACGAAGCTCACAGGACACAGATCAATACAGGCAGTCAGCTCACCATCTCCGACGAAAAGGGAGTTCAGATCACTTTTGGTTTTGCGAAGTACCTGAGGGACTCATTTCCTTACGCCACCTATGTAGGATTCACTGGAACTCCCATAGATGAAACAATCCATGTTTTTGGCGGAGTTGTGGATACCTACACCATGAAAGAATCCTGCGATGACGGTATCACAGTTCCAATCGCTTATGAGCCCCGTCTGGCAAGAGTGCTGCTGAACGAACAGCAGGCCAGGGAAATTGAAGAGTATTACAGACA
>JBFYPG010000088.1:0-8242 GCA_041303415.1 Bacteroidales bacterium | reverse complement strand
CATCAGGCCATTCTTCCCCTGCGAAAGGCTTTGGAGTTATCCTTCCAGGGTCAATAACCACATGTTTTATCAGCTTTCTGTTCCAGGTGTACGTGATATGTACCATCCCGTCAGATGTCTGGATCACGGCAGGATATGAGAATTCAGTCCCGGTATTTTCATTTTCCAGAATAGCCGCAGCCTGCCAGTCAGTTCCATTTTCTGATACCGCAACATTGAGAAAGTGCCTCCCATCAGCAAGATGGTTATATACAAGCAGCTGCCTTCCGTCGCTTAACGATACCGCATCAATTCCGGCATTTGGATTTGGAAGGTAAAGAGGCACAAGTGCGCTCCATGAACGACCATTATCTGCCGACCACGACGAAAGTATCCTGTCAACAGTGCTTCGGCAAAGCATCTGAAGCCTGCCGTCGTGATATTTCAGCACCGATGGCTGAATAGCACCGGTATCCCTGTCATTGAGTGCCGGAGTCCTTTCCCACGTTCTGCCTTTGTCGCCGGTGAATTCAATGTGAACCCTCCACCCTTCATGCTCAGTGCTTGACGGGCAGAGCAGTAATCCGTTGTCGAGCAGGAGAGGCTTGTTTTTTACCGGCCCGAAAATATCTTCAGGAAGACGCCGCGGTTGTGACCATGTTTTTCCCCCGTCGGGAGAAGTGATAATCTCACCCCACCATTTTGAGGGACTCGGTCCGACTTTATAAAACAGCAAGACCTCTTTTCCGCTGTTGAACAGGACCGGGTTCCAGCACGGATACTGCTTATCTTTATGCTGAATGCCGTTTACAACCTCAACAGGTTTGCTCCATATACCTTTATTATATATGCTTACCCAGATGCCAACGTCAGGGTTTCTTTCAGCAGTGCCTCCAAACCACGCTGCAATAAGATGCTTCCCGTTCTGTGCTATGGTTGATGCATGGCATGACGGGAACGGCACGTTTACCTGCTGATAGATAAATTCGGATTTGATAATGCATTGAGTGCCTTTATATTGAGAGGTAATGCATTGATTGAATAATAAAATGATAATAACTGTTAAATAACATTTCATATTTCTAATAATTTATAAACCCCCTTTCCCGTTTCCCCAAGGGGGAAAGGCCCGCGCGGCAGGCTGGCTCCTTCGCTAAACCAGCCCACCGGGCTGGTTTTTAACGCTCGGCCCTCCCCGTGGGGGAAGGCAGGATGGGGGTTGTTTTTGTTTATTTAAAAGTTTAGTCAACATTAATCCCACAAAAAATATTGTAATGGTTCCGAAAACGATGGTCAGGTTGGTATGGAAAGCGCTTCTGAAAGCGATGCCCTCTCCCTCATTGAAGATAATGGGAGAAAGGCTCATCCATGCAATAACCAGTACGCCGGCAATAACACCAATGACCGCTTCAGGATTGCCAGCCTTCCTGGAGATGAATCCCAGAAGGAAGAGCCCTAGCATTCCTCCGCTGAAGATCGATGCCAGCGACCACCAGGCATCGAGGGCGCTCTCAACTCCAATCAGTGAAAGAGCAATACCTGTACCGGCAACACCGGTAAAAAGCGACGAAATATAAAGCACCTTCATTGAAGTTTTGTCCCCGGCACTTTTATTAAAATACCTTCTGTAATAATCGGTCAGGAAGATTGTGGCGGCACTGTTGAGGCTTGTTGATACCGTGCTCATACCGGCAGCAAAAATTGCCGCGATCAGCAATCCTGTGAGTCCGGGCGGAAGCTGTGTTGCAATAAACCACGGGAAGACCCTGTCGGCTGCCCCTGGAACCTTCAACTCCTCCGGGAGAAGATCAGGCTGTGCGCTGTAGAAGGAAAAAAGCGCTGTGCCAATGTAAAAGAATATCAGGGAAACCGGGATATACAACAGTGATCCGAACAGCGCCGATGATCTGGCTTCCCTGTCGGTGTTTGTTGCCATATACCGCTGAATGTAATTCTGGTCGATCCCGTAATTCTGAAGGTTGATAAAGAGTCCGTATATAAGCACAACCCAGAAGGTTGAATCCCTGAGACTAGCGCTGAAGCTTCCAAGGCTGAACTTGTTTCCTTCAGCCGCTATCCTGAAAAGCTGGCCGGGACCTTCGGGCATTGAAAAGGTAAGGATCACAGCACATACAACAGCGCCGGTGATCAGAATAATTGCCTGGATCGCGTCTGTCCATAACACTGCCTTTATCCCGCCGAGCATGGAATATGCCGTTACTGCAAGTCCGGTAATAATGATGATTGTCTTTATGTTCCACCCGGACAGGGCATTCAGGGGAAGCGCCAGCAGCATCAGTATTGCACCTGTGCGCATAAGCTGGGTCAGGATGTAACATGCTGATGCATATATTCTTGCCCAGGGGCCGAATCTCTGTTCAAGGTAATAATAGGCGGATATGCTTCCGATGCCGCGGTAGAGAGGGATGAAATACTTAATCGTCAGGAATGATGCAACAGGAATAGAGAGGCTGAAGACAAATGCATTCCAGTTTGTGGCAAAGGCTTTCCCGGGCAGTGCGAGGAAACTGATGCTGCTCAGGAAAGTGGCAAAGATAGATAAACCCACAACCCAGGCAGGCAGCCTCTTTCCTCCCGAGGTGAACTGCTCGGGAGTCTTGTTCCTGAAGTAGAAGCTGACACCCACAAGAATGTTTCCGATGGTCAGGATGAAGAAGACTACTGCATCTGGTATTGAAAGTTTCATAAAGATGCTTACAGGTTCTGCGACTGGTTAAATTTAACATCATTAATTTTATCAGGCTATTCATCGGAGAAAAAATATGCGGTATTTCTGAAATGAATTTTAACTTTACATTATGCTAACCTGAGTAACAGGTGATAAGGGAATAATTCTGAACAATTGATGCAGAAGAAATATCTGGAATCATCCGTTTATGATACTCCTGGTAAGGAGAAGCTCAGCCTTTGGGACAAAATACTGACAAATAACCGGTTGTATTTCATTTATAAGTACGGCCAGATAATGCTGAGGAGCAGGAAGCTGGCGATCGCGGGTGTGTATGGGGATGAGGCATGGGCTGATTCTTCATACTTCATCATGAAATTAATTGAAAGGACAGGCGGAAAATTTCACATCACGGGTATGGAGAATATAGCAGAGTCTCCGGAGCCGGTCCTCTTTATCGGCAATCACATGAGCACCCTTGAGACAATGGTTCTGCCGGTTATAATAGCACCGCTCCGGAGGGTTACCTTTGTCGTTAAGGAGAGCCTGGTCAGGCATCCTCTGTTCGGCGATGTAATGAGGTCAAGAGATCCTATTGTTGTCGGCAGGACAGATCCAAGGAAAGACCTGGAAGCAGTGCTGAACGGCGGGATGGAACTTCTGTCAAAGGGTATTTCCATAATTATCTTTCCGCAGAGCACGCGGACTGTTGTATTCAGACCTGAAGATTTCAACTCTCTGGGAGTAAAGCTGGCAAAGAAAGCCGGTGTAAAAGTTGTGCCATTTGCACTGAAGACAGACTTCTGGGGTCAGGGTAAAATATTAAGGGGATTTGGCAGGCTTGATAGCAGAAAGCATATTTATTTCAGATTCGGGAAGCCCTTCGAGGTCAAAGGTTCAGGAAAGGAAGAAAACCAGAGTATCATAGATTTTATCCGGGCGTCACTGGATGAATGGCAATAGAACGCGGAAATGCAGTCATAATTTATTGCTGTACAGTTGTTTATGTTGCCATAAATATTTAGTGTAAATTTTACATTTATTCGAAATAATTTTTTTAGATTTGTAAAGATCAGGGTTTTTAAACATAACCTGATAAAATTATTTCAAACCTTAAATTCCTGATATGGTAACACTCGACTGGATAATCCTGGGCATCTTCTTCCTTGGCCTGATCGGTATAATAATATGGGTATTATACCAGAAAGACAAAGATACAACTGACTATTTTCTGGCGAGCAAAAATGCGGGATGGCTTTCAATAGGTTCATCCATTTTTGCTTCCAATATCGGATCGGAACACCTTGTGGGACTCGCGGGAGCCGGTTTCCTCAGCGGCATGGCGATGGCCCACTGGGAAATGCACGCATGGTTCATTCTTATACTGGGATGGGTATTCGTTCCATTCTATGACCGGATTAAAATATATACCATGCCTGAGTTCCTGGAAAAACGATTTGCACCTGGCGCCAGGAGTGTACTATCCGGAATTTCCCTCGTGAGTTATGTACTTACCAAAGTCGCAGTAACGGTATATGCAGGAGGTGTGGTTTTTGATCAGGTATTCAATATAGAATCGGTAAATATCCTTGGAAAAGAAATCGATTTTTTCTGGGTCAGCGCTATCGGACTGGTTGTTATTACTGGCCTCTATACAATATTTGGAGGGATGAAGGCAATCATGTACACTTCAGTCCTGCAGACACCTGTCCTGCTGTTCGGATCAATTGTAATCCTGATAGTGGGCCTTGCACAGGTCGGTGGATGGGCTGAAGTGGAGAGGATAGCAGGAGCAAATATTCATCTTATAAGAAATTCGGCAGATCCTGATTTCCCCTGGACGGGTGTCCTGCTTGCATCTGCAGTGATTGGGTTCTGGTACTGGTGCACCGACCAGTATATCGTCCAGCGGGTATTGTCAGGCAGGAACCAGCAGCAATCGCGGCGCGGCGCAATACTCGCCGGATACTTCAAGCTGCTTCCCGTATTCATATTCCTCATCCCCGGGATGATCGCTTTTGCACTTAATCAGAAAGGACTGCTTAACGTAGCCAGCAGCGATTCGGCTTTTGCCGCAATGGTTGCAACGCTGCTTCCCAAAGGAATAACCGGGATAGTGGTTTGCGGATTGCTGGCTGCTCTCATGAGCTCCCTTGCATCCCTGTTCAATTCATCGGCCATGCTCTTCGTGGAAGATTTTTACAAGAAAATGAAACCGAACCAGTCGGAAAAGCACTACCTGATAGCCGGAAGGACAGCCACTGCCTCCGTTGTTGTACTTGGCGTGTTGTGGATCCCGGTCATGCTCGGTCTCGGCAAAGTCCTCTATGAATACCTTCAGGGCGTTCAGGGCATGCTGGCCCCGGCTATCGCATCCGTCTTCCTTCTCGGGGTGTTCTGGAAGAGAATGACTCCGAAAGCTGCATTCTGGGGAATGATAACGGGATTTGGCATCGGAATGTTCAGACTGGCGCTTAATGTCATCTACGGACTTGTAGGGAAAATAGGATCGCAGGTAAAGGCAGTGCTTTATATAAATGCTGATAATGCAAAAGCCGATACGATGGACGAACTGACATCTATAGGCGACAAGATACAGCAATCGTTACCGCCTGACCTTGCCGCATCACTTACCGATAAACTGAATGCTGCTAAAGAGGCTCTCACCACCCTCACCCTGGAAGGGAAGACGCATGCTTCAGAACTTCTTTCGCAGGTGAAGGCAGGCGTCAGCCAGCATTACCTTGATACAGGCGGAGTTATATTCCAGATAGCATCAGTGAACATTTATCATTACACTGCTTTGCTGTTTATCTTCTGCCTTCTGCTTATGATCACTATAAGCCTCTTTACAAAAGCTTCAACCCCGGAACAGCTTCAATATACCTATTCTGCATCTTCGGCTGAACAGAAGAAGCTGACAAGGGAGAGCTGGAACAAGTGGGATATTGTTCATACTGTGATCATATTGTGTGTGATAGTTGTATTTTATATTTATTTCTGGTAAGGGATATAACCCCCTCCCTGCCCTCCCCCAGGGGGGAGGGAAAATCAACCTCCCAATCTGCTCCTTCCCCCCTGGGGGAAGGTCGGGAAGGGGGTAGGTAGTAACAGAAAAGGGAAGTCCCGATAGCTATCGGTCGGGGGATGGGTTAATGACAGATAGGAAGAGAGAGTGTGCTTTTTTAAGACACCCTAAGAAGCAGGGGTACTGAATTTAATAAAATTGTATAAATGTATCAGATATGGATAAATTAAAGACAAAAGAAGTCTGGTTCGTTACAGGAAGCCAGCATTTATATGGTCCCCAGACACTTAGGCAGGTGGCGGCAGATTCTGCAAAAATCGCCGCAGCTCTTGACAAATCTCCCAAAATATCGCAGAAAGTCATCTTCAAGCCTGTCCTGACAACCCCGGAATCGATCTTTGAAATATGCTCCGAAGCCAATAATTCAAGGAAATGCATCGGGCTTATCACCTGGATGCATACTTTCTCTCCTGCAAAAATGTGGATACGGGGTTTATCGGTGCTCAATAAACCGTTTCTCCATTTCCATACCCAGCTTAACAGGGATATACCGTGGGAAACTATTGACATGAATTTCATGAACCTGAACCAGTCGGCCCACGGCGACAGGGAATTCGGATTCATCGGCACACGGATGAGGCTGAACAGGAAAGTGGTCGTAGGACATTACCAGAACCAGGAGGCCGTTTACCGGATAGCTGTATGGATAAGGGCGGCTTCAGCATACGATGACGCGCTGAACATGAAAATTGCACGCTTCGGCGACAACATGCGCGATGTGGCTGTAACCGAAGGAAACAAGGTAAGCGCCCAGATGAAAATGGGTTACTCAGTGTATGGATATGGCATAGGCGACCTTGTGAAAGCAGTTAACAGCGTTGCTCCTGCCTCAATAAAACGGCTGCTGGAAGAATATGGTTCCGAATACAAAATGACAAAGGCTGTCGCTTCCTCCGATACCCTTAAGGAGGCTGCGAGAATTGAAGCCGGGATGGAATTATTTTTAAAGTCAGGGAACTTCAATGCGTTTACAACCACTTTCGAAGATCTTCACGGACTCAAGCAGCTTCCGGGAATAGCAGTTCAGCGACTGATGGCAAAAGGCTACGGCTTCGGTGCCGAAGGCGACTGGAAAACCGCTGCGCTGGTACGCTCAATGAAAGTCATGGCGCAGGGACTTAAAGGAGGAACCTCTTTCATGGAAGACTATACCTATCATTTTGATCCTGCAGGAATGAGGGTGCTGGGCGCTCATATGCTTGAGGTCTGCCCGTCGATTGCCTCAGGAAGGCCTGCTGTTGAGATACACCAGCTCTCAATCGGTGGTAAGGCTGATCCGGCAAGGCTGGTGTTCAAAACTACCCCGGGAAAGGGAATAAACGTCTCGGTGATTGACCTCGGTAACAGGTTCCGAATGCTTGTTAACAAGGTTGAGGTTGTCAGATGTCCCGACATGCCAAAGCTTCCTGTTGCAAGCGTGCTGTGGAAACCCCTTCCTGATCTCAGGACCGGGGCCGCAGCCTGGATCTTTGCCGGAGGAGCCCATCATACAGGATTCAGCACTGCAATCGACAATGAATATCTTGAGGATTTTGCAGGAATGACGGGAGTTGAGCATGTTCTGATTGATGAGAAATGCGATCTGGATGCATTCAGGAAAGAACTGAGATGGAATGAGATATATTATCATTTGTCGAACGGAATAATTTGATGCCCTATGAAAATTTATTCAAAACACAGAAAACACCTGGTGGCAGTTGACTCCATCGTTTTCGGATACGACATTAAAGAAAAGGAGATCAAGCTTCTTCTTGTAAAGCGGAGCTTCAATCCGGCAAAAGGCAAATGGTCACTGGCCGGCGGATTTGTTGAACCCGGTGAGAGCCTCGATGTTGCTGCCGGCCGGGTGCTGAGGACCCTGACAGGACTTAAGGACATCTTCATGAAGCAGCTTTATTGCTTTGGTGAACCGGGAAGGGACCCGGGAGCCAGGGTGATATCGGTAGCCTACTGGGCGCTTATCAAGATCAGGGATATTGATAAAAAAGTGACTGACAGGAACGGAGCACACTGGCAGACAATGAAACAGATGCCGAAACTGATCTTTGATCATCCTCAGATGGTTGAAAGGGCGCTTAAAGAGCTCCGGCTCCAGGTAAGGATAAAACCGGTAGGCTTCGAACTTCTTCCGGAAAAGTTCACTCTTGTACAGCTGGTCGATCTCTACGAGGCAATATACCAGAGATCTTTTGACAAACGGAATTTCCGCAAGAAATTACTGTCGATGGATGTTCTTGATAAGCTTGACGAAAAAGAGAAAGAGACTTCAAAGAGAGGAGCATATTACTATAGGTTCAATAAAGAAAGGTATAAGAAGTTCATTAAGAACGGATATAATTTCAATCTTGATGTAAATTAAACTGAAGCAGTATTGAATCAGGAATCTGAAATTTGTATAAAATGCTTGAAAAATTAAAGATAAGCGTCTGCAAAGCTAATCTGGATCTTGTCAAACATGGTCTGGTAATTCACACCTGGGGAAATGC
>JBFYPG010000087.1:0-26297 GCA_041303415.1 Bacteroidales bacterium | reverse complement strand
GAAGGTCGGACGGGGAGAAGGTTATCCATACCTCTGATGATCTTGCTCTCTGGCTGCTCGATAAGGCGCAGGTCGCTGTCGTGGGCGGCGATGCTTTCGGATCACCGAAATGCATAAGGATTTCCTATGCTACCTCCGATGAATTGCTGGTCGAAGCTGTGAAGAGGATAAAAACGGCGCTGGAGAGGCTGAAATAATAATCCACTCTTAAATCACATGTACCCACCCCCCGACCCCCTCCCTACTTCGTAAGGAGGGGGCGTAACACATTGTATATCAATAATTTCCCCCTCCTTGCGTCAGCAGGGAGGGGGTTAGGGGGAGGGTACGTGTGTTTAAAAATCAGTATTTATTATAAGATACTACTTCCTCAGAAGATTTACGCACTTTCTTCCTCAGTTCGCTGACCGAATATCCTATCGTTATCAACAGTTCAACCCGTTTTTTCGCCGGTATGCCAAGTATCTTCCTTATTTCGGATTCATCGAACCAGCCTATCATGCACGATCCCAGTCCTTCAGCCCTGGTCTGGAGACAGATATTCTGGGAGGCTATTCCTATATCAATCAATGAGTAATCCTTGTCCTTGACCGTTCCACCGATCTTAGAGGTTATATTTAGCTTTTCCCTGACTACTACGATAATAACAGGTGCCTGATCGACGAACCTATTCATATTCAGGAGTTTCGCGTGGGCCGCCACGGCCATTTTCTTCAGCAATGCGGGCTCAGTGACCACTATGAACTTCCATGGCTGTGCATTGCATGCGGAAGGTGCCATCCTTCCTGCTTCAATTACCCTTTCAAGTTTTTCCTGCTCCACAGCCTTATCACTGTACTTCCTGTCACTCTGACGGCTTAAGATGATCTCAAGCATTTTCTTACCATCCATATCTGCAGTTTATTTTCATTTTTAGTTTTCGTGACCGCTAAATATAGCAATATTTAATATCTTTATTTTTTATTTTGAATCACTAACCAAACTTCAAAAAGATGATAATAGTATATGTAATTCTTGGTCTCATTGTATTATTTGTCCTGTGGGCAATATCTCTCTATAACAGGCTTGTAAAGCTGAGAAACAACAGGGAGCAGGCATTTGCTGATGTGGATGTTCAGCTGAAGCAGCGGCATGATCTTATTCCTCAGCTTGTTGAGACGGTAAGGGGCTATATGCAGCATGAGCGGAGTGTCCTGACCGAGATAACCGAGGCGCGTGCCAGTGCAATGAAAGCATCAACCATAAACGAAAAGATACAGGCTGAAACAAGGCTCTCCACAGCACTCGACGGACTGAGGGTATCAGTTGAAGCATACCCCGACCTTAAGGCCAGCCAGAATTTTCTTGACCTGCAAAATGAGATCTCGGATATTGAGAATAAGATAGCTGCTGCGCGCCGCTTCTTCAACTCTGCCACCAAGGAGCTCAATGTAGCCACAGAGGTCTTTCCCTCAAATATCGTTGCCACCATGTTCAATTTCAAGCGCGAGCCGTTGTTTGAGCTTGGAGATCAGCGCGCAGCGGTTGAACAGCCTCCACAGATCAAGTTCTGAAAGGATAAATGAAATATTTTGGTTTACAGAGCCAGATCAGAAGGAATAATACGAATTCCGTACTTATACTTCTGATGTTCCCTGTCGTATTTTTCGTGCTGACATGGCTTTTCTTCTTTTTCACATCACTCGGACAGGCACAGCAATTTGCATCAGAACAGGGAGCATATAATATTATGCCTGTAATAAATACCAGGTTCCTGAGCACAATCCCATGGATCACAATTGGTATACTGGCCTGGTTCACAATCGCATGGTTTTCGCACTCAGCCATGATCGATAAGGCCACATCATCAAAGCCTCTGGAGCGCAAGGAAAATAAAAGGGTATATAACCTGGTGGAAAATCTCTGCATCTCAGCCGGGATGCAGATGCCAAAAGTGAATATCATTGAAGACGATTCCCTCAATGCATTTGCAAGCGGTATAAATCCAAAAACTTATGCAGTATCCCTGTCGCGGGGCATAATCAACAAGCTTGACGACGGAGAACTGGAAGCAGTAATTGCGCATGAGCTGACGCATATCCGTAACAGGGACGTCAGGCTCCTTATCATATCGATAATATTCGTCGGAATCTTTGCTTTTATTTCAGAGATGCTTTTCAGATCAATCCGGTTCGGGAGCATCAGCAGGGGAGGCAAAAAGGGCAGCGGCGGAGCTGCAATACTTATCGCCCTCGTGCTTGCAGCGGTTGGTTACCTGATTGCCACACTCTTCAGGTTTGCCCTGTCAAGGAAACGTGAGTACATGGCAGATGCAGGATCGGCTGAACTTACCCGAAACCCTCTTGCACTGGCATCAGCACTGAAGAAAATTTCAAAAGACCCTACAATTGAAGCTGTTAAGCGCAAAGATGTGGCACAGATGTTCATCGAGAACCCTCAGGCAGAACTCGATAAGAAATCAATTTCAGTTAATTCGTTGTTCGCTACTCATCCGCCGATCCGGAAAAGGATAGAAATTCTGGAACAATTCTGAAATGGTACGACGGTACGACGGTATGACGGTATGACGGTATGACGGAAACCATCCAGCAAGGTGCATCCCATATTGCTTTAGGAACCGGGAACGTCCGGCGCCTGCTTCTGCAGTATGCTATCCCTTCGGTGATAGCCATGACGGCTTCATCGCTTTACAACATCACCGACAGCATCTTTATAGGACATGGAGTGGGAGCATTGGCCATATCAGGTCTTGCGATCACTTTTCCCCTGATGAACCTTTCAGCGGCATTCGGATCGCTTGTCGGTGTGGGAGCCGCTACCCTTATGTCGCTGAGACTTGGACAGAAAGATTACTATACGGCAAACAATATCCTTGGTAATGTTTTTGTCCTGAACCTGATACTGGGAGTGATCTACACGGTTGCCGTTCTCCTTTTTCTCGACCCTATACTCTATTTCTTCGGAGCAAGCGAGGAGACACTGCCATACGCGCATGACTTCATGGTCGTCATATCGCTTGGGAATGTGGTAACTCATATTTACCTGGGTCTGAACGCATTGCTGAGGGCAACCGGGAATCCGCGGAAAGCAATGTATGCCACCATCTCCACGGTGGTTATTAATATAATACTGGCGCCATTATTTATTTTCGTCTTTGGCTGGGGGATACGCGGCGCAGCCCTGGCCACTGTCATTGCTCAGATTATCCTGCTGATATGGCAGATAAGATTCTTTAGTGATAAGAGCAATCCTATTCATCTGCGAAAAGGTTCTTTCAGACTCAAGCGGAAGATAGTTACTGACTCACTTTCAATAGGACTTGCGCCATTCCTCATGCATTCAGTTGCGAGTGTAATAGTGGTTATCATTAATACAAGCCTTATCAGGTATGGGGGAGATCTGGCTGTAGGAGCTTACGGAGTAATTAACCGTATGGCTTTCCTTTTTGTAATGGTCGTATTCGGGCTTACACAGGGGATGCAGCCTATTGCTGGGTATAACTACGGAGCCAGGCAGTACGACAGGGTAAACAGTGTACTCAGGCTCACAATAATACTTGCGACAGTTATCGTCACTGCCGGGTTTCTTATCGGTGAGCTGTTCCCGCGCGCAGTAGCTTCCGTTTTTACCAGCGATCAGGAGCTTATAGAGCTCACAGTAACCGGACTGCGCATAATCGTGTTATCATTTCCGATCGTTGGTTTTCAGATGGTTACATCTAATTTCTTCCAGAGCATCGGGATGCCGAAAAAAGCAATCTTTATGTCTTTGTCGCGCCAGGTACTCATGCTGCTTCCATGCCTTCTGATATTCCCTTCGATCTTCGGACTGAAAGGTGTCTGGTACAGCATGCCCGTGGCCGACACTCTTGCCAGCATTGTTGCGGCGTTTTTGCTTGCAGATCATTACCGCAAAACAATTTCCTGAGAAATTTGTCATTTAAAAGTTATCTGGTCATGAACGAAAACTATATTATCAATATTGGCAGGCAGCTTGGGAGCGGCGGCCGCGAAATAGGGCAGAAGGTGGCATCTGCCATGGGGTTAGCTTTTTATGATAAGGAGCTTATCAGGCTCGCATCAAAGAAGAGCGGCGTAAAGGAAGAATTCTTTGAACGGATTGATGAAAAGAAACGCTTCAGTCTGTTCAGCGGGCTGCTCGGGCTTCGCAATCCGCTTACAGAGGAGAATTATTCTGATTATTACCTCAGTAATGAGTCATTGTTCAAGATCCAGAGTGATGTGATACGTTCGCTGGCTGAACAGGGATCCTGCATATTTGTCGGACGCTGTGCCGATTATGTACTCAAGGACCACCCCAGGTGCCTGAATGTGTTCATCGGTGCCGATCGCAGCGACAGGGTGAAGCGTGTGTCGGAGATACGTCATATTACGGCTGACCAGGCTCAGGAGCTGATTGAAAAGACCGATAAGAAGCGTTCGGGATATTACAGTTACTTCAGCGGCAAAGTATGGGGCAATGCCGCCTCATATCACTTATGCATCAATTCATCTGTTCTGGGTCCTGATGAAACTGCAGCCTTTGTCTGCTCTTTCGCCAGGAAGAAATTCGGCCTTGAATGAGATCATAATTCACAGAGGGGAGCCAGGACAAATTCAAAAGTGTGCAGGGTTCCTGCCCTGGAAACCACTAGCTTCACCTCTTTCATCTTTTCAAAATAGTTCTCCTGTTTTTCAAAGGGGATCTCTTCAACCGGCGTTTCATTCACGGAGATAATTTTATCATCGATCATTAACCCTTCCTTCTCAGCAGGGCTGTCCTGGTACATTCCGGATACTATCCATCCCCCCATGGTCTTGCACCTGTCGACAAAGACAAACCCCATCTTGTCAAATTCGTATGGCTTACTGAAGTTCTCGTTTGGTTTCAGATACAGGTAACCTGAGCGGAAGTCAAAAAGCAAGTCAAACCGGTCGAGTATGTTATTGCCGAGTATCCCGATATATTCTTCAGCTGCCAGTGAGCCTGCCGTGTCAAGGCTATAGGAAAGGATAACATTCTGAAGGCCATAATCAGTTATGCTTACAGAATCAGCAGAGAAATCATAGCCGGATGATTCCCCGCCTATGCCTCCGTACATGGTATAATAGAGGATTTTATGGGTTATCTGGCTTGTGAGATCATGCTTAAGAGCAACAAAACTTGTCAGTGTGCTTCCGGGAGTGGCAGTGTCTACCAGGAAATTGCCTGTGATTATGATGGAGTCGTTGATTTTCAGGGTGACCGGTATAAAATAATGAAAACCGGATTTCTCAAGGGCGATCTTTGAGTAATCCGATACATCGACCGAATCAATTGTTTCATGGATTCTGATGTATCCTTCCGTATAATTAACTTCCACCACATTATTGATGAAATGCTTTGTGCCAAGCAACCCGTCAACATAATCGCCGCCGATAGGTTTCAGGTCAAGGACCGGTATAAAGGATGTACGGTAGTTCCGGCCGCCCATAGAAAAATCAATAGTGTCGTCGATAAGGTTCATCCTCTGATATGCATTGCCTATTCCGTATATCTTCCCTCCGGATGAGCTCAGGTACTCAAGTTGGCTGGAATAAAAAAAGATGCTGTCGATGCATAGGTTATTGAATCCGGTATCAAATAAGAAGCTCCCTTCCGCTGAGTCAATCTTCAGGTGAAGGTGCAGATAGTCATAATATATTGCAGGGATGGCATTTACAGGACTTCCCTGATTGGCTGGCGCATTACTCTTTTCACTGCTTCTTTCTGTTTTACTGGAGCAGGCGATGCAGAGTGCCAATGATATTGAAAAAAATATTGTCTGCTTCATTTTTTCCGGAACAGCCTTGGCTCTTCTCCCCTGATAAGTCTTTTGATATTCTTCCTGTGTGTAATTAAGAGTGCTGCAGCAATTATTATTGAGAAAATCTTAAAGATCAGTGACGGCGTATCAAAAAAAAACAGCAGGACTACCGGGAATGCAATGCCTGCAGTAATTGAGGATATTGAGACAATGCCGGTAACTGCGAAAACCAGTGCAAACAATCCAAGGCACACCAGCGACACTGCCGGATGGAGTGCGATCACGACACCTGCTGCTGTAGCCACTCCTTTCCCTCCCCTGAATCCTGCAAACACAGGGAACATATGTCCGGTGATCGCGATAAGTCCCATGAGTATCTGAAGGTTGGTAAGTGTTGCCGTTCCCTCTGATGCGAGACGGAAAAAAACCGGAAGAAGTGCTGCCAGGGAGCCTTTTATTATATCGATGATCAGAACTGGCACCCCTGTTTTCCATCCGAGCACCCTGATGACATTTGTTGCGCCTGCATTACCGCTTCCGTGTTCACGGACGTCAATGCCGTGAAATGCTTTTCCCGCCCAGACGGATGTGGGGATCGATCCGAGCAGGTAGGCGAGCAGAATTGATAGTATTAAAAGAGGGATACTCATTATTTCAGATTACCGGTCCATGTTCAATAAGGCTGGCAGTTTCAGGATTTGAGGTGAACTTGCTGAAATTGTTAATGAATTTCCAGGCAAGGTCAGTGGCTGCAGTATGCCACTTGGTCCTTGACTCCCAGCCGTTCGCCGGATCAAGAATGGCTTCATCCACTCCGTTGACCCTTCGCGGGATACTCAGGTTGAAAACCGGCAAGGCGGTGAATTCGCTCTCTTTTATTGAATCGTCAAGGATGGCATTGATTATCCGGCGGGTTGAAGGCAGATCAATTCTGCTTCCTGTTCCGTATGGACCTCTGATCCATCCTGTGTTCAGGAGCCATGCTTCTGCACAATGCATCTTCATCTTTCTGGACAGCTCATTTGCGTAGATAATCGGATCCACAAGCAGGAAGGCAGCGCCAAAGCATGCCGAGAAGGATGGTACCGGTTCTACAATGCCTCTCTCGGTACCTGCAACCTTAGCAGTATAGCCGCTCAGGAAATAATACTTTGTCTGCTCCTCAGTAAGCCGGCTTACGGGTGGCAGTACGCCAAATGTGTCAGCTGAAAGGAAAATAACCTTTGATGCATGTCCGGCCCGGGAAACCGGTTTAACAATATTCCTGATGTGGTAGATGGGGTAAGAGACCCTGGTATTCTCTGTTTTGGAGTCGGCATTGAAATCTATCGTGCCGTCGGGAAGCACAACAAGGTTTTCGAGAAGAGCATCCCTTCTGATCGCATCATAGATATCAGGTTCATTTTTCCTGCTCAGCTTTATGCATTTGGCATAGCAGCCTCCCTCAAAATTGAAAATACCGTCATCATCCCATCCGTGTTCATCATCTCCTACAAGCGCCCTTTCCGGATCAGTTGACAGGGTGGTTTTTCCTGTCCCCGAGAGGCCGAAGAATATTGCAACATCACCCTTTTTTCCGACATTCGCCGAGCAGTGCATGGATGCTATTCCCCTGAGAGGCAGGTAGTAGTTCATTACTGAAAAGATGCCTTTCTTCATTTCACCCCCGTACCAGGTTCCGCCTATCACTGCCATGTTTTCGGTGAGGTTGAAGAAGACGAAATTCTCTGAGTTAAGTCCCTGTTTCTGCCAGTCAGGATTGATAGCCTTCGATGCCATCAGCACCACAAAATCAGGTTTGAAATTTTCAAGCTCCTCCGGGGTGGGCCTGATGAACATATTCTTGACAAAGTGAGCCTGCCATGCCACCTCCTGGATAAATCTTACCTTCAGCCTGGAATTTTCATTGGCACCTGCATAACAGTCCATGACAAACAGTCTCTTTCCCGAGAGCTGGCGGGAGGCAATTTCTTTGCAATGCTTCCATATCTCATTTGTAATTGGCTTATTGTCTGATACTTTAGCAAGATCAGACTTCCACCATACAGTGTCTCTGGTCTTATTATCCCGTACTATGTATTTATCTTTTGGGGAACGGCCCGTAAAGACGCCGGTATCCACTGAAACAGCGCCTGTTCTCGTAATGAAGCCTCTTTCAGGTTTGTCCAGTCCGGGTTTCGTCTCCTCTGCAAAGAGGAAATTATAATCAGGGTTATAGACTATTTCTGACGGATCATGGATACCATATTCAGATAGTTCTGCGGGTGTGATCATTTAGATGCAGGGTATTGAAAGGTTAATCAACGCAAAATAACTAAAATATTATTGTAGTTGTAATTCTTTAATAGGGTTTATTCTAGCCAGTCGGTCTTATATGAGTCAAAGGTAGTTCTCTTACCATACGATCAGGTTAGTTTGCAGCCATGCAAAAGAAAAGAGGCTGTTCCCGGGGCCGGGAGCAGCCTCTCAGTTTTATGTGCAGTAAATTACTTGCTGTACTTGATTGATGCCTGGGCTGCAGCAAGCCTTGCTATCGGTACCCTGAAGGGTGAACAGCTCACATAAGTAAGACCGTTCCTGTAGCAAAACTCAACTGATGCAGGATCACCGCCCTGTTCACCGCAGATGCCTATTTTCAGGTCAGGCCGTGTAGCCCTTCCCTTCTGGACCGACATGGTTATCAGCTGGCCAACGCCTTCCTGATCAATTGTCTGGAACGGGTCGGCTGCGAGCATTTTATTATCGAGATAAGCATGAAGAAATCCTCCTATATCATCACGGCTGAATCCGAAAGTCATCTGTGTGAGGTCGTTTGTTCCGAATGAGAAGAACTCAGCTGACTTTGCCATACGATCGGCGAGCAGCGTTGCCCTCGGGATCTCGATCATTGTTCCGTATTTATAGTCTATTTTGCTGACGCCAAACTTCTTGCAAGATTCTGCATAGACCTTGTCAACAACTTTCTTTGTAACGTCAAGTTCTGATACATCGCATGTAACAGGAACCATCAGCTCAGGATGAGGCTTTTTGCCCTCTTTCTCAAGTTCCAGTGTTGCTTCAAACATTGCCCTGACCTGCATCTCTGTAACCTCCGGGAAAGTAATTCCAAGACGTACACCCCTGTGACCCATCATCGGGTTTGATTCATGAAGCGCCTCACCGCGCCTGGCAACATCTTCCTTATTTATTCCGAGTGCTTTTGCAAGCTCTTCCTGCTTTTCTGCGCTCTGCGGAACGAATTCATGAAGCGGCGGGTCGAGCAGCCTGAATGTTACAGGAAGTCCGTCCATTGCCTCAAGTGTTGCTTTCATGTCCTTCTTGACGAATCCGGAAAGTTCATCAAGAGCCTTGCGGCGTTCTCCTTCGTTTGCACTGAGGATCATCTTGCGGAGCAGGAACAACGGCTGTTCTGAACCCTTGCCGTAGAACATGTGCTCGGTACGGAAAAGTCCTATTCCTTCAGCTCCAAAATCACGGGCAATCTTTGCATCGGCCGGTGTGTCAGCATTGGTGCGGACGCCCATTTTGCGATGATTATCAACGAGCTTCATAAATTCCCTGAACCGGGGATTTTCTGTTGCATCCATCAGCGCTATTGCGCCGTTATATACATTGCCTTTCGTGCCATTGAGTGTAAGAGTATCACCTTCTTTGATGACTGTATTGCTGCCTGATACTTTTGCTGTCTTTGAAGCGGCATCAACATGAAGGCCGCCTGCACCCACTATACAGCATTTACCCCAGCCGCGTGCCACAAGAGCAGCGTGTGATGTCATTCCTCCACGGGCTGTAAGAATACCTTCAGCTGCACGCATGCCTTCAACATCCTCGGGATTGGTTTCCTCACGAAGGAGGATTACCTTTTCTCCCTTACGGAACCAGGCCACTGCATCCTCAGCCGTAAATACAACTTTGCCCACAGCTGCTCCGGGTCCGGCGGGCAGACCTTTTACAAGGGGAGTCACCTTTTTCTCAGCGTCAGGATTGCAGATAGGATGAAGAAGTTCATCAAGCTGTGCGGGGTCAACGCGCATTACTGCCGTCTTCTCATCTATCAGCTTCTCATGAAGCATATCCATCGCCATATTCAGGGCTGCTGTACCGGTTCTCTTTCCGGCGCGGCACTGAAGCATATAGAGAACGTCTTCCTGTATTGTAAACTCTATATCGAGCATGTCTTTGAACGATTTCTCAAGGATCGCACGTATATCGCAAAGCTCCTTGTAGGTTTTGGGCATAACCTCCTGCATGCTGTGCAGATGCTTGTTCTGCTCATTCTTTGTTTCATCATTGAGAGGGCTCGGTGTGCGTATACCTGCAACCACGTCTTCACCCTGGGCATTTACCAGCCATTCGCCATAGAACAGGTTTTCGCCCGTTGCAGGGTTGCGTGTGAATGCAACACCGGTGGCCGATGTGTCGCCCATGTTCCCGAATACCATAGCCTGAACGTTGACTGCCGTTCCCCAGTCGTCAGGAATACCTTCAATACGACGGTATGAAACAGCTTTCTTCCCGTTCCAGCTCTTGAAAACTGCTTTTATGCTTCCTTCAAGCTGTTCCTTTGCATCATCAGGGAACGGTTTGCCAAGAACCTCTTTGATTTTTTTCTTAAAATCTTCGGCCAGCTGCTTGAGTTCATCAGCAGTTATTTCAGTATCAGATTTATAGCCTTTCCTGTGTTTGAATTCATCAAGCATCTCATCGAGCTGTTTGCGGATACCTTTTCCCTCGCCAAGTTCAATTCCTTCAGCTTTCTCCATTACGACGTCAGCGTACATCATGATAAGACGGCGGTATGAATCCCATACAAACCTCGGATTGTTTGTTTTCTTAAGGAATCCGGGGATTGTAGACGAGCAGAGACCAATGTTCAGAACAGTGTCCATCATGCCGGGCATTGATTTGCGGGCACCTGAACGGCAGGAGACCAGAAGCGCATTTCCGGGATCTCCGTACTTCATTTTCATTGTCTCTTCTGTCTTCTTCATTGCTGCCCATACCTCAGGCATCAGGTCGGGATGAAGGGTACAGTCGTTTTCATAGTATTCTGTACAGGCTTCGGTTGTAATAGTGAAACCGGCAGGTACAGGAAGGCCCAGCAGACACATCTCTGCAAGGTTGGCTCCTTTACCTCCGAGAAGGTTCTTCATATCAGCCTTACCTTCTGCAGTTCTGGCTCCAAAGGAGTAGACTCTTTTGATTTTTGACATAGTTATCAGGATTTGTAATTAATATTTGTATTAAAAACGAGTCGCAAAGGTAAAATAAAAAATCAATTTCTGAAATCACATTTTCATGCTCTCGGGTGAAACATTAACAGGGTGTCCCTCAGGAAGCTTCTGTCAATATGTGTATATATTTCAGTGGTCAGTATCGACTCATGCCCGAGCATCTCCTGAACCGCACGCAGATCGGCACCTCCTTCTATCAGATGGGTTGCAAATGAGTGTCTGAAGGTATGCGGACTGATCTTCTTCCTGATGTCAGCCCTGGCCGCCAGATCCTTTATTATGGTGAATATCATGGCCCTTGAAAGCCTGCGTCCCCTTCGATTGAGAAAAAGGATATTCTGATCATGTATTGCAGGAAGTCTCCCCCTTAACGGGAGATAAAGATCGATTTCCTTCAGGGTTTTGTTCCCGACAGGCACCAGGCGCTGCTTGTCTCCCTTGCCGGTTACCATCACAAATCCTTCTTTCCTGTGGATATCGGTCATCCGCAGGTTCACGAGTTCAGATACCCTCAGTCCGCAGCCGTACAGGGTCTCAATTATCGCCTTGTTCCTGTGCCCTTCTGCCTTGCTGAGGTCAATTGCACCTATCAGCCGGTCAATTTCTGCAACTGAAAGAACCTCAGGTAGTTTCAGCCCGAGCCTGGGTGATTCGATAAGCGAAGCCGGATTTTCATTTATCTCTCCTTCGATGAGCAGGAACCTGAAAAAGGATCTTATCCCGCTGAGCGTGCGCGACTGGGTCCGCGTATTCCGGTTATCAGCGGCGAACCATGCCAGGAATTCCTTAAGGTCAGTGTAGGTGACCTGAGCAGGCAGTTTTTCAGTCGCTGTCTTTTCAAAGAATGCTGAAAGCTTTTGCACATCACCGGTATATGCATCAATGCTGTTCTCCGAGAGTGATTTCTCAAGCCTCAGGTAGGTCTCAAAATCCTTTATAGCCTGCTTCCAGGTAAGACTCATTCAGATCATTTTAATTTCTTTGTGAAACTTGGAGTCTTGGTGCCTTGGTGGCGGGAAGAAAAGCCACAAAGACGCTAAGGCGCTAAGTTAACACAAAGGTGGATTTTGTAATCTTATCTCATAGATAATTATTTTGACTAATTTTACCACTTCTTAAGTTTACCTGAAATGAAGATCAGCATAATCAACGGCCCAAACCTGAACCTCCTTGGCAAGAGGGAACCGGATAAGTACGGAAACACATCTTTCGATGATTATCTTGTTTCCCTGAAGGCAAAATACCCCGGAATTCAGTTTGAATATTACCAGTCAAATGTTGAGGGTGAACTGATAAATGAGATCCATGCCAGGGGATTCTCATCCGACGGCATTATCCTCAACGCCGGAGGCTACACCCATACGTCGGTTGCGATTGCAGATGCCATTGCATCGGTCAGGACACCTGTGGTAGAAGTCCATATAACCAACATAGCTGCACGTGAGGATTTCAGGCATTCGAGCCTGGTAGCCAGGAACTGCGCCGGTTCGGTATCGGGATTCGGGCTCGATAGTTACAGGCTTGCCGTCGAAGCTTTAGTCGCCAAACAAAAAGATAAACAATGAACAGAAAGAGAACCAAGATCGTTGCTACAATATCCGACAAGAACTGTGAGCCCTCCTTTATAAAGGAACTACACGAATCCGGCATGGATGTAATAAGGATAAATTCGGCTCACCTTAATCTTGAGGGAGCCCTGAAAATAATTAAGAATACCCGTGAAGTTTCGGATAAGATCGCGATCATCCTTGATACAAAAGGCCCTGAGATACGAACCACTGCCTGTGATGCGCCCATAAAGGTAAAGAAGGGAGATATCTTTACCATAACCGGGAATCCCGGGAAGATATCATCGGGAAAAGAACTGTATGTAAGCCTTGAAACCTTCTCATCAGATGTCCCTCCCGGTTCGGTAGTAATGATCGATGATGGCGATGTTGAGCTGAAAGCATTGAAGCAGGAGGGAGAGTCGCTCAAATGCAAGGCATTGAATGACGGGGTAATAGGCTCCAGGAAAAGCGTTAACGTACCTGGAGTGAAAATAAATCTGCCTTCCCTCACTGACAAGGACAGGTCTTTTATAAAGATGGCAGCTGAGAACGAGGTTGAATTCATCGCTCATTCATTTGTGAGGTCGCGGCAGGATGTCCTTGATGTACAGGCAGAAATAAACAAGCATAAGAGTGATCTGAAGATCATTGCCAAGATCGAGAATGAAGAGGGTGTTGAAAATTTTACCGAGATTCTCGAGGAGGTGTACGGGATCATGGTCGCCAGGGGCGACCTGGCGATAGAGATACCTTATGAAAGGATCCCCCCGATCCAGAAAATGATGATCTCCAGATGTATCTATTCCAGGAAGCCGGTCATTGTTGCAACACAGATGCTCCACTCGATGATAACAAATCCGAGGCCCACCAGGGCTGAGGTAAGCGATATTGCAAGCGCTATCTATTCACACGCTGATGCAATCATGCTCAGCGGAGAGACCGCAAACGGCAAATATCCGGTTGAAGCAGTCAAAACCATGACCAAGGTAGCTCTTGAAGTGGAGAAGAACAAGGAAAAATACCTTGAAACTCCGTATCTTAATATAACTGGCGAAGTATCATCTTACCTCGCAAAGGTAGCAGTCGAAACTTCACTGAGGATCAATGCCAAAAGGATCATTGCAGATACCACCAGGGGGCGCACCATCAGGGATATGGCATCCATAAGAGGCTTCAACCTGGTTCTTGCCCAGTGCTACTCGATGAGGACAGTGAGGGAGCTGGCTCTCTCATATGGTGTTTATGCCACATACCAGGAAAGAAGGGAATCAGTTGATGAGTTTATTCATATAGCACTCAAGAAACTCACAAAGACACACGACCTGAGGGATGACGACCTGGTTGTTGTTCTGGCAGGCAACTTTTCAGGCGGTTCGGGATTCTCATTTATTGAAATAGGAACGGTGCATTATCTGAAGGACCGTGTAAGAATAAAGGAAGACTTATAAATGGTCTGATTTTTGCTGCTTTATTTAAGCCTGAGCCAGGGAAAGATGTTAATAACTTTAGCGTTCTCAATATGGGTTGCCTTGCATCCGGTTCATGTTACGATGACAAGCATTGATTATATCAGCGGCACTGATTCACTGAAGGTCTTTATAAGAATGTACTATGATGATTTTCTGCTGGATTACTCTCTGTCGGGACTGCCATTTGCAGAAAGGGATTACTCTGACAATGACACTCTTCCGGCAGGTCTTTTAAACAATTACCTGGATGAAAAAGTTAGTATAATTGTAAACAATAAACAACTGAAAGGTAAGTTATTAAATCAGACACTGGAGAACAACGAGATAAGCATGAACCTTATTTACAGGACTGAAAAAAAGCCCAGAACAATTACAGTCAGAAACCTGATTCTGACCGGGCTCTATTCCGATCAGGCAAATATGACAATTGTGAGGATCAATGACCTGGAAGAAGGAGTAATGCTCACTCCGGCAAAAACTGAACAAACTTACAGTCTGGGACGATCAAAGGGAGCGACGAAAAAAATATGAAAAGATATATTACATCTGCACTTCTGGCATTGAACATATTGGCCCTTTCAGCCACGCACAACAGGGCAGGAGAGATTACCTATGTGCAGATATCCGATCTGACGTATCATTTCACCATCACTACATTTACCTATACTCTCAGCCTTGCCGACAGGAACGAGCTTGATGTTAACTGGGGTGATAATTCAATCTCCACAGCTCCCAGGGTTGAGAAAACCAAACTGCCGAACTATTATCAGAAAAATGTATACCTGATTGACCATACTTTCCCCGGCCCCGCAGTTTACAAGGTTGTCGTCCAGGATCCTAACAGGAACCTCGGCGTGCTCAATATTCCGAATTCTGTGAATGTGGTGTTCTCTATTTCCACTATTGTTGCTGTCAATCCCTCGATGGGATACAACAGCACTCCCATACTGTTGAATCCGCCTTATGATAAAGCTGCCCTGGGTTATGTCTTCATCCATAATCCCGCTGCCTATGACCCTGACGGCGACAGCCTTTCATATATGCTGACAGTATGTACCCGTGAGGACGGCAAACCGATAGAAAACTATACATTGCCGCCTGCAACTTATTACATAAGAGTTGATTCAATTTCAGGCGACCTGATATGGAATACCCCAGCCGATACAGGCACGTATAATGTTGCAATGGAGATCCAGGAGTGGAGAAACGGAAAAAAGATCGGGGTGGTTGTAAGAGACATGCAGATTGAGGTCTTTGAAACCGACAACAAACCTCCGGAGAACGGACCTCTTGGAAACCTGTGCAGGGAAGCTGGTGATACCATTGATTTTATTGTATCAGCAACTGATCCGAATAACGACCTTATCTCACTTAAAGCCACATCAGGAATATTCAGCATTGATGAGTGCAAAGCCAGTTTCACCTTGATCGATTCTGTCCCGGGAAGATCCTCCTCGCGATTCCGCTGGATACCCTGCTACGAAGTGGTGAGAGGGCAGCCTTATAATATCATCTTCAAATCGGATGATAACAACGAAGAATTGATGCTTTCGGACATCGACAACATGACAATAAAGATCCTCGGCCCTTCTCCTGTTCTGATGAATGCCGTTCCCGAGGGGAAATTTATCAGGCTCACATGGCAGCCATACGGGACCGGAGCTATTTCTGGATTCAATATCTACAGGAGAGAGGGCCCCACAACTTTTGTCCCTGACTCCTGCACTGCAGGAATTCCCTCGGCAACCGGTTTTGTTAAGATCGGCTACATAAACGGAAGCAATACTGTTAGCTTTACTGATACCGACAACGGAGAGGGACTTCAGTTCGGAAAGGAATATACATACAGGATCGTCGCCGTTTACAACAACGGTACCGAGAGCAAATCATCAAACGAGATAACATCGATACTTGTTTCCGGGGTACCCGTGATAAGGAACGTAAGTGTAAGGACAACCGACCCTGCCAACGGATCGATTTATGTGGCATGGAAGAAGCCCGACAGGCTGGATACAATCCCTGCTCCAGGACCCTCATATGAGTACAGGATATACCGGGCAGAGGGGATTGCCTCTGACGACTATTCGCTCATCAAAAACATTGCGACTACTGACCTTAATGATACTGTTATCGTTGATACACTTTTAAATACAAGGTCGTTTGGGTATATCTACAGGATTGAACTCTGGAATATGACGCCGGGAAACGAGTTCCTTGTCGGCGAACCGGGAATAGCTTCATCCGTATTTCTCACAGCCAGCCCGGGCGACAGGAAAACGAGGTTTGTAATTGCCAGAAATGTTCCCTGGATCAATAACAGGTACGATTTTTTCAGGCTGAACAATTCAACCATGAAATACGATTCAATAGGCTCCACAAACCAGCTGACCTTTACAGACCTTGGACTTGTCAATGGGCAGGAGTATTGCTACTACGTCAGGTCGACGGGAGCCTACCTGGCTGAGAACATGCCAAAAAACCTTGTTAACCTGTCACAGGTAACCTGCTCAACACCTGTTGACAACGAACCGCCCTGTCCTCCTGAATTAGATGTAATAAGCGAATGCGACAGCCTTTACAATAAATTAACCTGGAGTATATCAGATTCTGCCTGTTTTGATGATGTGGCCGGCTATAAAATATATTATAAGATGAAATATGACGAGCTGCTGGCTCACATTGAAACTATAAATGACAGAAATACAATGGAATACAAGCATTACCCGGGCGAAATAGTAGCAGGCTGCTATGCAGTGTCAGCCTTTGACCAGCTGGGTAATGAAGGACTGAAGTCGGTGATGGTATGTGTTGATTCCTGCCAGTTCTATGAAATACCCAATGTTTTTACACCCAATGGCGATGGGTTTAATGACAGGCTTATCGCAAAAACATCCGGACTTGTGGAAAGGGTTGATTTCAGGCTGTTCAACCGCAACGGACTGCTAATATTCGCTACCGACGAACCCAGGCTTAACTGGGACGGAACTTATAAGGACAGGATCGTTTCCCCCGGGGTTTACTTTTACCAGTGCGATGTGTTCGAGAACAGGATAACCGGGCTTGAACAATTCCATCTGTCAGGCTTTATTCATGTTATCACCGAAGCTGGTGCCAGAGTGCCCGGCCAGGAGACGAAATGACTTTGATGTTTTGTGTGATGAAAAGGACAATATTTCTGGTTTCAGCTTTCTTCCTGCCCTGGATCATTTCCGGGCAATCATCTTTCGAAGCAATGCTGAAATCAAGGTCGTTGTCTGAATCAGGAGAACATCTTAAGGCGGTTGAAATCCTCTCCTCTTCAATTTATTTAAAAGAGGAGGGCAGGCTTTATACCGAGAGAGGTAATGCCCATATGCTCGCAGGTGACAACGATAAAGCGATAAGTGATTACAATAAAGCCAATGAACTTGCAGAACATTCAGGGGATTACGGCCTGGCAAGGATATATGCTTTGAAAGGCAATACAAAAGAATCGTTGCGTCATCTTGAGATGAACCTGCTCTCCCGGTTCAGGAAGAGTGAGAGGGACGTTCTTCTCGATCCTGCATTCGCCAGGATAGAAAACACTCCTGAATGGCGGCAATTCTGGAAAAGAGACTGGTTCACGGCACTTGAGACAGGCATTTCCGAACTTGAATACTATGTTGCGGCAGGGAAAAAGAGAGAAGCAGCAGATAAGCTGTCAGAACTTCAGGGTCTATACAAGGGCGAGGATGAGGTTGAGTATGCCAAAGCCCTGGTTCTGCTTTCATCCGCGAAACCGGCTGAGGCAGTGAGGATACTCACGGGAATATCAGATTCAGGCAATGAAAAGGTACTCAGGCTTCTGGCCAGGGCTCAGGCAGAAGCGTTAAATCCTGCAGGTGCATCTGCGACTTATACAAAACTCCTGGAAATGGAGATACCAGATGCAGGTCTGCTTCTACTGCGTGCGGACTGTTACAGGAAAACCGGAGAGAGTGCCAGGTCAATGGCTGATGTTGAAAAGTACCTCTCCCTTTATCCCGGTGACATATCAGCCTTAAGGCTTGCAGGAAAAGTAAAGACGGCTGAAGGCAATAATCTCAGGGCTCTTGAGTACTTCACCGAAAACCTGAGATACCATCCCGGTGACCCTGAGTGTTATATCGACAGGGCAAATTCCTTTATGGCATTAAAATCGTGGGAACCGGCAATAAACGATTACAGCATGTCGCTCGACCTTGACCCGTCAAACCCCGAAGCATGGCTAAGAAAAGGACTGGCACAGTATAATTCCGGAAAAACAGAAGATGCCTGCCACGATTTCAGGTACGCTCTCAAACTCGGAAACAGGCGGGCGGCAGATTATATAAGTAAATATTGTATTAAGTAACGACACACGGCGCACGACGCACGGTTCCCTTCCGTCTTCCGTCTTCCGTCTTTATCTTATATGCTTCCTTATCCTCTCGAAAAGATCATGCGGCTTGAAAGGTTTCAGAACATAATCATTTATCTTCAGCTCTTCGATCTTATCGTGGTTTTCCGACATTATCGCTGCCGTGAGTGCAACAATCGGAATATTATTGATCCGTGAATCATTTGATTTTCTTATGATACTTGTGGCTTCGATTCCATCCATTACTGGCATGTGAAGGTCCATGAGTATCAGGTCAAAGTCTTCTTTATAGAGAGCTTCAAGGGCAAGCTGGCCGTTTTCGGCAAGAGTAACGGTTATTCCCCAGCCGGTCAGGAACTTATTGACAACGAAGAAGTTTATCTTATTGTCTTCAGCAACGAGGATCTTTTTCCCCTCCAGTCCTGCAAATGATTCCTTTGCCTCTATGGTTTTCACCGGTGCGCCTGTTCCTGAAACCCCGAATGTCATTGTGAATTTGAAAGTTGATCCGGTACCCGGTTCACTCTCTACCGTGACCTTTCCTCCCTGCAGCTCAACAAGCTTCTTACAGATCGCCAGGCCGAGGCCTGATCCGCCGTAGTGCCTGGTAGTATCGGATGAAGCCTGGGTGAAGCTTTCAAATATGTCGTCATGCTTTTCCTTCGATATGCCGATGCCTGTATCTTTTACGGAAAATTCAAGCGTACTCAATCCGGCTTTCCTTTCAATCTCCCTGATGAATACCGTAATCCCTCCCTGTTTGGTAAATTTGAGGGCATTGGAAAGGAGGTTTGAAAGTATCTGATTAAGCCTTATCTGATCACCTACGACTTCATCAGGCAGCCGGCCTTCTCTCCTAATTTCAAAATTCAGTTTCTTGGCCTTTGACCTGAAAGAATAAGACCTCATGATCTCTTCAAGAAAATCATTAAGGTTGAAAAGGGTCTGTTCAAAGACTATCTTGCCTGACTCCATCTTATTGTAATCAAGCACATCGTTGACCAGTGTCAGGAGATGGTTGCCGGAGAACCTGAGCGTCTTGATAAAATCCATCTGATCCTCCCTCGGCTGGCCCTGCAACAGGAGGTTGGTTATGCCGATCACCTCGTTGAGGGGTGTTCTTATCTCATGACTCATGGTAGACATGAAGATCTGCTTCGACTGGGCTGCCTCTTCGGCTTTTTGCCTGGCGGTAATGAGGTTGTCAAGCATAATCCTTCTCTGGATGGCTATCGCGATCTGGTTGGCAATGAAATCAAGCACATAAAGGTCGTCCTGAGAGAATTTATTCTCGTTGTTGTAATCCTGAAGACACATTATGCCAATGATGTTGTTCTCAACCTTAAGGGGAACGCCCATCCATACCTTGCAATCAGAGCCTACAAGCTCGATCTCCCCGGATTCTTCAAGCTGTTTGAGGTCATTCTCCCTGAGAAGCACCGGCTTATCATTTTTTATAACCCATCCGGAAATGGTATTTTTTATCGGGATCTCCTGGAAGCTGTCCTTTTCATCAGCAAAAAACGGGAGAGACATTGTCTCCGACATCTTGTCGTAAAGCGCAATGAAAAAATTATTCGTATCCCATATCTTGCTGAGCTCCAATACTATTGTCGGATATATCTCCTTGATATCCATCTGCTTAAGAGCAGCATTGGAAATATTGTAAAGGATCTCCTGAAGCAGCTGGTTCTTTCTTTCGGTCGTTATGTCCCTGTATATGCCAAGTATAGCAACCAGTTGATTATTGACAATTATAGGAGTACCGGCAACGGATACATTAATCCTGTTCCCGTTCTTGTCTTTCCTGATAGTATCCCGGACTACATTCTTTCTTTGGGAGTTTAGCTCCTCAATCCCGATAGCTTCCATCTTAAGTTCATCAGGGACTACCAGGTCATCAATATTACGGTTAAGAGCTTCTTCGGGAGTATAACCAAAGAGGTTTGTGAATTCTTTATTTATTATCGATATGATATTGTTAATATCGGTAATTACAATAGCTTCAGGGGTTGAATCAATAAGTTGTTCCAGAAATGCTTTTTCCCTTACTATCTGGTCCTCATAGGATTTATGACTCGACAGATCGATGATCGTTCCCCGGTAACCTACCTTCTTTCCATCCTGGAAGATTCCGTAAGAATACGTTATGAACGGCAGTACGTTACCGTTTTTCAGTTTGATGGAATATTCATTGCTGGATATCTCTCCCGGAGAAGTGATACCCTTTAGGTTTGCCAACATCTTATGTGCGAACCCGGGGAAAACATCAGCGACAGCCGGCTTCTTTTTGAGATCCTCCCTCGTCAATCCAAATAGATCAAGACCCAGCTTGTTCCCGTAAGTTATTTTTCCGTTAAGATCCACCTCGTACATGATGACCGGCACCATCTCGGAGAATGTCTGAAACAGGGCTGCCTGCCTGTCAATGTCAATTCTCTTTTTCTGCAGATGGCCGGGTTCCCATGTTATTACTATATTGCCTGATGTCAGCGGGAATCCCATATAGTAACCTTCAGAGTCTTCTCCGTCAACAGATGCGGCAAGCTTGAATGATTCCCCCGTTATCCTTACGTAATGCAACAGTTCAATAAGTTTCCTGTTTCCTGACAGGGAAGTGTCATCAATGCATTTTCCGGTTGCTTCGTTCCTGTCAAGTAATTCAACTTCTTCTGCCTTGCTGTTCAGGTCGATAATATAGAATTTGTTGTCATCTCCCACACTGAACAGCATAAGGTAGCTGCTTATGGTGTTGAAGATCTCCTCAAGCACCGGACCCTGGCTCTCCCTTATCCTGATATTCTTTCTTGAGATTATCGGCGAATAAACAGTAATCAGATATACTTCATTTTCAAGCTTTATGGTGTCGGCAGAAAACAAGAAGGTTTTTTCCTCGCCCGACCTTGTCCTTAATGTTATCGGGTAATCCTTTATTTTCTTAAGCCTCGAGATAAGCCTGAGGTATTTATTGCTCTCCTCAATGTCTGTAAAAATCCCGATATCATCTGAGGTTCGGCCGATCACCTCTTCCTTCGGGTAACCCAGGACAGTCAGGAAGCTTGAATTCACATCAAGGAATTTTCCTGTCTCGAGGATTGTGAGGGCCATGGGGCTGGGCGCATAATGAAATGCCCTAAGAATCATATCGTCTGAAGAAGGAACCCCTTTTGGGGTTTTTGATCCTGACTTCTTCAGTTCCTTTTCAAGTTTCCGGTATTTCTTCTCCAGGTCCCTGTACTTCTCCTTATAGTCCATCAGACGTGATCAGGTTATTACGGTTTAAAAATAGCAAAAAATGACCTCTGCTGATATGTTTTAAAGCAAATCTATGATTTTATTGAAAAATTTGTTTCTTTTTATTCGCTGAAGTATAATATTTACAAAAGCTGTTTATGCCGCATTCGCTGCATAAAGGGTTTCTTGCCCTGCAGACATATCTCCCGTGAAGCAGCAGCCAGTGGTGGGCCTTATGAATTACTTCGGGCGGAATATGTCTTGTAAGCTGATCCTCAGCGGCGTCAGGAGTCTTTGCATTCCTTGTAAGTCCGATTCTCGCCGAGACCCTGAATACATGAGTGTCAACGGCCAGTACCGGTTTATTGTACACAACGGAGGCCACAACGTTGGCTGTTTTCCTTCCCACTCCGGGGAGTTTACGGAGCAGGCCCGGATCGGACGGAACCTTGCCGCCAAAATCACTGACAAGCATTCTCGACATCTCCAACAGGTATTTTGCCTTGCTGTTGGGGTATGAACATGATCTAATATATGAAAATATCTCTGTCTGCCCGGCTTTTGCCATCGACTCAGCATCAGGGAACCGTTTCATAAGCGCAGGTGTGATCATGTTCACCCTCTTGTCGGTGCATTGGGCTGAAAGTATTACTGCTACGATGAGTTCATAAGGATCCTGGTATTCAAGTTCTGTTTCGGCAACAGGCATGCTGGCTGTAAAATACTCAATTATACTCCGGTATCTCTCTTTTAATGTCATTGTAATGCAATAATAATAGGTGTGAAAGTTAAGGATTTTTATCTTTGTATCTTTAACCTGCATTTTACACGAAGTTGGAAAAGATATTAATTCATACTCCGGGCTCAGTATCGGAAATTCTTGTCGGTGCAAAGTGGCAAAGCGCTGCCTCTCTAATTCCTGCTGAAGATACGGTAATAGTCACCGACACCAATGTCTTTGATATATATGGAAGCAGGTTCCCTGAAGTACCTGTCGTTAAGATCGAGCCTGGCGAAGGAAGCAAGAGCCTTAATGTTATTGAAAGGCTGGCTGATGAGCTTCTGAAAAAAGGTACGGGGAGGACCGGTTTCATACTTGCTGTAGGGGGAGGAGTTGTTTGCGACCTGTCAGGGTTTCTTGCATCGGTATTTATGAGAGGTATACGGTGCGGTTATGTCTCCACAACACTTCTGTCGCAGGTTGACGCCAGCACTGGCGGCAAAACAGGAGTTAATCTTGGCTCTGTCAAGAACGTCATCGGAACTTTCAGGCAGCCCGAATTTGTGATCTGCGACCCTTCCATGCTGAAAACACTCCCTGAAGATGATTACCTTTCAGGCCTAGCTGAGCTGATAAAGACCGGACTGATCGGCGATCCGTCGATAATTGATGCCATGGAATATAAATATGAGGAGATTATTAACCGGGATACAGAGCTTCTGTCACATCTTGTTGCGAAAGCAGTCAGGTTCAAGGCATCGGTAGTGTCGGAGGATGAGAAGGAGAGCGGACTGAGGAGGATCCTGAATTTCGGTCATACCTACGGCCATGCGATTGAGCTTGTGAAATCAGTAAAACACGGGTTTGCGGTTGCCGAGGGAATGAAGCTGGCAGTGCTTTTCTCGCTTGAAAAGGGATTTATCGGCAAAGAAGAGTGTTCAGCTATCGTGAACCTCCTGGAAAGGTATAAGCTCCTGCGCGGATTGATGATACCTGCAGGTAAAATGAAGGATCTGGTTGCCTATGACAAGAAAAGATCAGGTTCAGATATCCATTTCGTATTCATCGAAGCGATTGGCAGGGGGATTGTAAAAAAACTGCCGGTTGAAGAGGTAACAGGTTTTTACAGTAACACAACGGCAGATAAATAGATCAGTTATGAATTCGTTCGGAAATGTTTTCAGAGTCTCGGTGTTCGGAGAATCTCACGGGCCCTCAATAGGAGTTACAATTGACGGATGCCCGCCGGGAACACCAATAAAACCTGAAGATTTTATCCCCGGACTTCAGAGGAGGCAGGGAGGGAGCAGGGGAACAACCAGCCGCAGGGAATCTGATCTGCCGGAGATCCTCAGCGGGGTTTTCAACGGGTATGCCACCGGGGTCCCGGTCACGATCATTGCAAGGAATAAAGAGACTGACTCCTCGGCATATAACGATTTCATTGATGTCCCGAGGCCTGGGCATGCTGATTATACTGCCAGGATCAAGTACTCAGGGTTTGCAGACCACCGGGGCGGCGGACATTTCTCAGGCAGGATAACCTGGGGCCTGGTTGTTGCAGGGGTCATTGCCCGTAAGATCTGTGACGGCGCTGAAATAAACGCGGAAGTGACTTCTGTAGGAGGTTCTGAAGATATCGAAAGTGCTGTCAGCAAAGCACTTGCTGAAAATGATTCGGTGGGAGGGATCATTGAATGCAAAGTAAAAAATCCTCCGGCCGGACTCGGCGAGCCATTCTTTTACTCCTTTGAATCAGCGCTCAGCCACCTCGTTTTCTCGATCCCTGCCATCAGGGGCATTGAGTTCGGGTCAGGATTTGCAGCTGCAGCCATGAAAGGATCGGTGCACAATGATCCGTTTGTGAATGAAGAAGGAAAGACCTCCTCCAATAATGCAGGCGGAATTAACGGGGGCATTACAAACGGGAACGAAATAGTTTTCAGGGTTGCAGTCAAACCAACATCCTCAACAGGGGTGCCTCAGAAAACATTCAATTTCAGAACGAAACAGATGCAGATTCTTAAAGTAGGAGGGAGGCACGATGCATGTATTGCCCTGAGAATGCCTGTAATTATAGAAGCAGTCACTGCCATAGCCATCGCAGATCTCATGATGATAAGCCGCGGCATCTCCGGGAACCAGCAAAACCAATTGCCTTTAACCTGACGCCTGATGCCTGACGCCTGACGCCTCTATTATTAAAGCTTTTTTTGTCTCCCCTGTGATCCTGAACCTGTCATCGATCCTTTCACCGGCTATCCATGCAATCATTCCGTCTGATTCCAGGATAAGCGCTCTTTCTTTTTGAGGAACAGAATACTTGAGATCGGTGAAGAAATCGCTCAGCTTCTTTTTGCGCTTCATGCCAAACGGAATAAAAGAATCTCCCTTATGCCATCTTCTGATTATAACAGGAAACCTGAGCTTGTCCTGATCCAGGCATGCCGTATCCCTGGCTGACGGTATCCTGAAATTAAGTGTAATATTTACACTTATTACAGAAGCGATAAACGGAACCTTCCTGAGGTCAGCAATGGTGTTAATTTTAACTGACTCATTTTCAAATCCGGACATTGGAGTTACAATCAGTTCCTGCCTGTTCTTAATTATCCGGTGTGTGTTTGTGAATATTCTTCCTCCCGATGGACCCGCGATGATGTTTTTGAGGTCATATAGAAGCGGTCCTGTCATGCCATATTGTTCCGTAAGTTCATAAAGTACCGCGGAATTCTCAATGTACATCCTGAGGGGGGCTAATTTAAGTATGACATCACCATCTCTTTCAGCAAGGACTTTCTTTCTCAATTCCTGCATGAAGGCGGTTACAATATCATCTGTTCCCCTCAGACGTTCTGCTGTTTTCTGCAGAGTGGCTTCAATGGAAGGGTTTATCTCCATGAGAACGGGGATCACCAGGCTCCTTATCTTATTACGTGTATACTTTGTTTCGGCATTGGACCTGTCTTCCCTGTATCTGACCCCGTTGCTTGTGCAGTAATCCCTGATCCTCTCTCTTGTAGCAAAAAGAAGCGGCCTTATTATTCTGTTGTTAACCGGCCTCATGCCTGTGAGTCCGGTAATACCGGTTCCCCTGGTCAGGTTGACGAGCATGGTTTCAATATTATCATTCAGGTTATGTGCAACGGCTGTTTTCGAAAACCTGTTCTTCTTCATTATTTCTTCAAACCAGCCGTACCTGAGTTCCCTGGCTGCCATCTGTATCGATATGCCTTTTTCTTCTGCATATTTTTTTGTATTAAAGCGCTTGCTGAAAAAGCTGATATCATTTTCCGATGCAAATTTTCTGACAAGTTCCTCATCCCTGTCGGATTCCTTTCCCCGGAGACAAAAATTGCAGTGTGCAATGCCTGTCTCAAAGCCAGTTCTGGAGAAGAGATGTGCCATCACCATGGAATCAATGCCGCCGCTGACGGCCAGCAATACACGCTTGTCTTTGCCTGTCATCCGGTTTTCTTCAATATAGCTGAGGAAATCGCTGAGCATAAAGAGCCGATGATTTTATTCGTAAGGAAGCAGGGATGGCGGGCCCGGCTCAAAATTCTCCGGCCTGAGCAGCTGCTCCCCTGATACAAGTATATAATTCACCCTTGAATAATCAGGCAGGTGCGGAAAATACCCGATCCTGACCTGAAGTGTGTTGAATACCAGGTTATCGTTGCGTATCCTTATTCCAAGCCCGATGCTGGATAAGATCTCTCCCTGCTGGACAAATTCATTGGTCCCGAAAAGGAAGCCCATGTCGGCAAATCCAAAAAAGGCAAACCGGAATCCATACAGGTTGACAGGACTGAAAAGCACTGATTCGAGGTTTATTGCCAGCCTCTGCCTGCCGCCCACCGAATCATTCCTGAATCCGGTAAATCCATCCTCGCGGTTGAATGTCAGGTCCTCATCGAGGTACCTGTCAAATCCCCTGGTAT
>JBFYPG010000086.1:0-3255 GCA_041303415.1 Bacteroidales bacterium | reverse complement strand
CGTGTGCTCTTCCGATCTGTAAATGCAAACGGCCTTTCAACTACAGTAACATTTGAATACGGAACAACAACAACCTACGGGCAAACCGCTACAGCTTCCCAGAGCCCTGTATCAGGCAGTTCTGCAACATCCGTGAGCGCATCAGTTTCAGGATTACTGCCTTCAACAACTTATCATTTCAGGGTAAAGGCAGTAAGCACAGGCGGAACATCCTATGGAGGTGATGATACTTTCACAACTTCTGCAACTTTACCCACGGTGACTGATTATGATGGCAATATTTATGATATAATCACTATTGGGACCCAGCAATGGTTACAGTCAAACCTTATGACTGAGCACTACAGCAACGGGGAAGCAATTCCGGAAGTAACTTATCAGGCAACCTGGAGCACTCTGGTTACAGGAGCGCTGGGCTGGTACAACGATGACAAACCAACTTACAAATCAGAATACGGCGGTTATTACAACTGGTTTGCCGTAACTGATATGAGAAACATCTGCCTCGCAGGGTGGCACGTTCCATCAGACGATGAATGGAATACACTTATTAATTACCTGGGAGGTAATGATATAGCCGGCGGCAAATTAAAGGAAACAGGAACAGCACACTGGAGTGACCCGAATACAGATGCAACAAATTCAAGCGGATTTACCGGGCTTCCGTCCGGATACCGTTCTTATGCAGGCGGATACGGTTACATGGGACTATATGGATACTGGTGGAGTTCAACTGAGGGGGTATCTTCAGATGCATCATACTGGTATGTCAGCGTTGGCGACGGTACAATTCTTCTTACTTACGGCGGGTGGAGTTATGGTTTTACGGTACGCTGCATTAAAGGAGCGATGCCTTTTGCGGTGTCGTCAGCTGCCGAGTCGGTAACCTCATCCTCCGCAACCTTAAGAGGCAGGGTAAATCCGAACGGAGCCTCCACCACGGTGACCTTCGAATATGGAAAGACTTTATCATACGGTTCATCTGTCACTGCCTCACAAAGTCCTGTATCAATTGCTGTCCCGGCAGATATGAGCGCAAATTTAACATCACTCACACCCAATACTACATATCATTTCAGGATAAAAGCGGTAAATACGGATGGTGAGGTATACGGAGACGACATGACCTTTGTAACTCCATACAATCCGCCATCTGCAACAACAGGTACAGCGACAGGGGTCGGTTCATCAGGTGCAACCCTAAACGGTACAGTAAATGCCAATTATGGTGAGACAACAGTGGTTTTTGAATATGGCACCACAACAGCATACGGGTCAGAAGTAACGGCGAGCCAGAGTCCGGTATCAGGAGGGACAGCCACCTCAGTAAGCGCGTCAGTTGCCGGGTTATCGCCCTTAACGCTATATCACTACAGAGTAAAGGCGACAAATTCAGGAGGGACAACATATGGTAATGATGGTTCTTTCACTACAACGGCTGCTCTGCCGACAGTTGCTGATTATGACGGGAACCTGTACAACATCATTACAATCGGTACCCAGGAGTGGATGCAGAAGAACCTGATGGTTACGCATTTCAGCAATGGAGAGGCAATTCCGAATGTAACTGATAATGCAACATGGGGAGGGTTGACAACTGCTGCATACAGCTGGTACAATAATGATGCTGCGACCTATAAGAATACTTATGGAGCGTTATATAATTGGTATGTGGCCTCCGATATCAGAAATGCTTGTCCTGTTGGCTGGCATGTGCCTACTGATGCTGAATGGACAACGTTATCCACCTATCTGGGAGGGGAAGCTGTTTCCGGAGGCAAGCTGAAGGAAGCGGGATTAACACACTGGATAACTCCTAATACCGGTGCGACAAATGAAACCGGCTTCACGGCCCTTCCCGCAGGAGAACGAGAAAGCGATGGCAATAATTTATCTGAAATTGGTTACTCAAATTTCCTTTGGAGTCAGACATCATGGGATGCCTCTTACAGTTGGGCACGTTTTATTCCGCATAACCAGGAATATCTTTTCCGGCAATATTACCAGAACAAATACGGGTACTCGATCCGGTGTCTGGAAGGAGCAATCCCGCTTTCTCAGACAGATTCTGCAACGGCGGTTGCATCAACTTCAGTCACTCTTAATGGAAGGGTAAACCCTAATGGCCTCTCTACTACTGTTACAATTGAATATGGCACATCAACTGCATATGGTTCTTCAATTACTCCGGCACAAAGTCCGGCTTCCGAAACCGAGCCTGTTGATATCAGTGCAGGGCTCACATCATTAACTGCCGGAATAACCTATCACTACAGGATCAAGGTAGTGAATTCGGCGGGTACGAGTTATGGATCAAATATGGTTTTTGTAACACCAGACAAGGTAGCTGATGTTGACGGGAATGTATATGATGCTGTAATAATAGGTCCCCAGACATGGATGCAACAGAATCTCAAAACGAGAAAATTTAATGACAACACAAATATTCCCGAAGTAACTAATAGTACAACCTGGTCCGGTCTGTCAACTCCTGCTTATTGCTGGTATAATAATGACAAATCGACCTATGGTGATGTTTATGGGGCATTGTATAACTGGTATGCTGTGAATACCGGTAAACTCTGTCCGACTGGATGGCATATGCCGACAGATGCTGAATGGACGACCTTAACAGATTTCATTGGTGGTGAAAGTGTTGCAGGTGGAAAATTAAAAGAAACCGGGACAACACATTGGACAAGCCCAAATACTGCCTCTACTAATGAGACTGGTTTTACAGCTTTCCCAGGTGGCTACAGGTACAATAATGGTATCAATTTTTATTTTATTGGTATCTACGGATACTGGTGGTCCTCTTCTGAAACTTCAGCAACTAGTGCCTACTTACGTAACTTGTACTACGATAGTGGCAGTGTCCTGAGGTTCAGTGACGATAAGCGAAGTGGATCATCTATTCGGTGTTTAAAGGATTGAATAAGTCTGAAAGTCTGTAAAGTCAAAAGTTGAAATTTATGAAAAGTAAATTTCACTGGCGAGCTTTGATGAACCTGATCCTGGCAGGAGCAATGCTGACAGTATTGCCTACCTGTGAGAAGCCGGAAAGAGTCATTTCATTCATAACGCTGGTTTAGCTTATTGTAAAGCCTGATAACTTTAAAAGAATCTTACCAGATCTTCAGCTCCTTCAGAGCTGCCACTAATTGGGTAGCACCTCGTCCTCCGGTTGTCACCGGAGGTTATTCAAATTGGGCTCTTTCAGAGCCGCATTCCGGGCTAAAGCCCGGTAAATGTCTG
>JBFYPG010000085.1:0-16625 GCA_041303415.1 Bacteroidales bacterium | reverse complement strand
GAACTGACGAGGAAGGCAATTTCAGTTTCAGGATAAATATTGATGAAGATGTTAAAGATCTGGTTATCATGTCCGACGATGCCGGCAAAGAGAAGAAAATAATACTTGAATCATCATTTTCCGATAAGTATCTAAAGACCGGTATGCCGGCCGGATCAGACATGAAATCTTTTCCCGGCTTTATAGAGGAGATGAGTGTGAACTATCAGGCAAGGAAGATATATGGAATTACCTATGCAGGAAAACCCTTACAATCAAAGATTTCACCTTTGAGACAGGCAAGGTTTTACGGTGAGCCTGATATTGAGCTGATATTGGCAGATTATGTAAGCCTTCCCAAAATAGAAGAGATCTTTTTCGAACTGCTGCCACGGGTTTCGCTGAAAAAACGTAACTCAGTCTATGAAATACTGATAACTGACAGGATCAATGAAACAAGGTATGAAGTGTCGCCTGATCTGTTTTTAGACGGTGTAAAGATTAAAGATGCAGCAATAATTGCCAATCTCGATCCGGAGGATGTAGAAAAAATTGATGTTGTCAGGGATAAATATGCCATAGGTAGTTATTTTTTCCCGGGGATATTGAATGTTGTCACAAAACATGCAGATTTCAGATCAATACCATTACCGGATTATATGATCAGATTACCCTACAGGGTTATTGATCCTGTTTTGTCATTTGCGATGCCCGGCTATTCATCAGAAGACAGCAGAAACAGTTCCATTCCTGATTTCCGGAATACATTATACTGGGACCCATTCCTTAAACCTGATAAAGAAGGCAGGATCAGAATAGAGTTCTGGACATCGGACATTTCAGGTGACTATAAGATCATTTTACAGGGAATTAATTCAGAAGGATCAATGATATCAGCGGTTAAGTCCTTTAAAATTGAATAATACAAGCCCTGGTGCAAAAGCCATACGGCCTGACCACATCTGGCCGGTTCAATTGTAATTATCATAAATATTTTAACAACAAGCACTTAATTCCGGCCAGGGGCGGTCAATTTACACCGGTGAAAAATGGTCAGGGACACTGGCTTCTTCAAATAATTATTGAATTATTTAGAAATCACAAGGATATAATTTGCCTTGCAAGTCAAATCAATGCAATACCAGTTTTTGCAGGTGTAATTCTCACATGTTTGTCTCATAAAGATCCTGGTATGCCAATAATTGGTGGAAGCTATAAAGCTGAATTTACAGGGTTAATACAATTTCGGTAACGAAGTCCTAATAACGAATAGTTGAGGTTAAGGTCAAATTCCGTGTGTAAAATAATTAGACACACAAAAATAAATTTGACTTGTATAGTATTTGTTTCGTAAATTTGATACTGCGATACATCTTTGCCCCCCAGGCGTTTTTTAAGATAGTTAGTGTCTAACTAATACTATTATGTCATTCTATTATTCACTTGATAAGGCTAAGCCTATCGATAGGAGGATTCCTGAGCGATTGCTTCTATTAAAAAAAGTGATAAGAGGTCCATAGAAGCATTTAATTGAAATATTTATTGATTTTGTCCCTTATTCATATTTAAATCAGAATGATGAAAACAAAAATTTTAATTGCCCTGGTGTGTTTGATGCTGTATACAATAAGTTGCGAAAAAATAGCTAACGAAACTGATCCTGCTAAAGTTATATTAGGCAAATGGGAAATTACAGAGATTGGTAATTGGCCAAATATGGAGGCTGTTGATGTGAATGGAGAATATGTGAAATATCTAACTGATAGTATTAAAATTGAGTATTCTCCTGACTTTGGCTCTATGCAAAAGAATTATTGGATTGATACATTATTACATGAATGTATATATGTGCAAGCAGAACACAAATGTTTTTCTACTGGACAATTTAAATATGAATTTTATGATAAAAATAACAAAATGCGGCAAGATATTCTTGGTCCTGCATTATATAAAACTTGTATTTTAAAACGAATAAAATAGATTATCATGAAGAAATTATTTCTTTTAAATAGTATGTTACTATCTGTTTTAACGTGTTTTTCACAAAACACTGATAAGAATATTCGGATTGCTTATGACGAACGGGGAATGATTCAAAGCGTTTCATTTAGGAACTACGATGGAACGATACAAATTCCTGAGTCAGCAAATGCCTTTTTTAAGGAATTCTTGGTAATTGGACAAAATGACAGTTTTATCTTAAAACCTGAAAAGTCTCAAAGTGCTGAATCTCGACACGAACACTATGATCAATGTTATAAGAACATTAATATAGAAGGTGCTGGATATAATTTTCATTATAAAAATGATAAGTTATACTACGCAAATGGGTATTATGTTAAAATAGACTCACTTAACACTATTCCTTCTATAACCTCTGAAAAGGCGATAGAATTATATGCAAAATATAAAAACATTCCATTGAATTCTATTCTAGAGTCTCATTCAAAACTTTTAATAAAGGAAATATACTCGTCAAAAGAAAGTGACAGGAGACCTTATCTGGTATATAAAGTATATGTAATCTCAAATCAAATAGAAAATGATGAATATGGTATTATAGACGCACATACTGGAGAAGTTTTTTTTACAAAATCTAGTCTTATTAGTTATAGTGCAACAGGAACATTTGCCACTAGATATAATGGCTCTAAACAAGGAATAACCGATTATTATAATAGTAATTATCATTTAACAGATTATACTAGAAGTGCGTTTATTCATACTTGGAATATGCAAAATAGTGCAAGTCTAGCTGATTCATCGGAATTAAATGATTCTGACAATAATTGGACATCAGCTGAACACTCATCAAGTGAAAATGACATGGGGCTAGATGTTCATTGGGGGATACAACAAATTCATGATTATATGCTTAACAATAATCAGGTTGATAGTTGGGATAATAATGGTCATTCTATACGAAGTTTTATTCGCTTTGGTAATTCTAGTTATTATAGAGATAATGCATTTTTTGATGATGTATATTTTATCTTAAAGTTTGGTGATGGTGTAACAAATTTCAGACCATTGGCAAGTCTTGATGTAGTGGCACATGAATACGGACATGGAATTACTCAAATGCAAATAGGATGGGATTACGATGATCCGACCTGGCCTTTAGCTGCTTTTCATGAAGGGCTTAGTGATATCTGGGCTGTTATAATGGATTACAGACTTACTTCACAACAAGCTTGGAAAATAGGCGAGCAAATTGATTTGTCCTATGGATGTATGAGAAACATTCAAGATCCCAATGGCCCTTATAATAATGCGAGATATGATATAGCTGATACATATTTTTCTTCAATATATAACAATGGGGATGCACATATTAAAGGAGGTGTGTTTTCCTATATGTTTTATCTATTAGTAAATGGAGGGAGTGGTACTAATGATCTTGGTAATAGTTATTTAGTTAAAGGTATTGGAATGGATTTGGCAGAAGACATTATAGTACGAACGGTATATAATAATTACTTAGACAATATACATTCATGGCAAGGAATACGTGAAAATATGGTCGAAGCTACATATGATCTAATTAACTGTAATGAAAATTATAGTAGCACATTAGTTAATCAGGTAGAAAATGCATGGTATGCAGTTGGGGTCGGTCAAAGACCTAATCAAATGTACATTTCTGGAGATTGGCTTCTTTGTTTTTCTAGCAAATCTTATACCTTACAGGACCCCATTCCTTCATCTACAATTGTATGGAATTGTAGTAGCAATATAACAAGAATTTCTGCACAAGGATCTAATCCTTGCAATTTCCAAGCCAATTCTTCTGGGGCAGGCTGGATAAAAGCAACTATATATTCTCAATGTGATAATATTGATATAATATACAATGTTTGGGCCGGGAAGTTTGAAAACACTATTGTAACCGGTACAGCAGCTGTATGTCCAAATTCAGTTTATACTTATACTGCTCAAGTGCCGGGAGGACATCAACCGGGATATTCATATTCTTGGACATATCCAAGTAACTGGTACAATTATGGTCAAAATCAAAATAGTATAATATTACAAACTCCATATAGTCCATATTATGGGACTGTAAGGGTTTCTATAACTAATTCATGTGGCACATCAGGATATTCTGGGATAACCGTATATCCAAAACCGTATGGGTGTGGGGGATATTTCTCAATGTACCCAAATCCAGCATCAGATGAGGTTACTATTATGTTAAATAAAACCACATCAGTTGTTACAGAAAATCCCGAGGCAACAGATATAATAGTCGCTAAAGCCATTTCTGATGATCAGGTCAGCTATTCGATTCGTGTTTATAGTAGTATGGGCACGTTGGTCTCAACAGCAATTAGAACAGGTACTAGTTTTCAAATACCATTGACCAATATGCGTGATGGAACTTATGTAGTAGAACTCAGTGATGGTAAGAATAGTTATCGTGAACAGCTAATAATTAAACACGATTAGAAATATTAATCAGATCATTCACCAGGTCCCCTTTAAAGGGGGACTTGGGTGGATAGGTGTTCGGGTTGCTCTCTTTATGTTGTAAGACTGAATGCATAGGCTGCAGCCAATTTTATTCGGCAAAACGTGGGTTTGCCTGTCTGCCGACAGGCAGGCATACCCCCACTTAACATGCCGAAAATTGCCAACCCTGCAAACTGAATAATCCGGACCATACTAAGCCACCTGTTCCGGAGTAAAGTGAGCCAGTAATTCCGGAGTAAAGTGAGCCAGTAATTCCGGAGTAAACTGAGCCACTTATTCCGGAGCAAACTGAGCCACTTGATTTAAAGATTATCCGGAATAATCAGTTAAGACTTAAAGACTTAATCTGTAATGAATATGGATCTTATACGTCCAGTATGAAAGCAACGGATTTCTGACATTAATCCATAGTCCTTAATATTCTCATGTTATGAAAAGCTTTACAGTAATGATCTTTTTTCTATTTAGTACCCTTGTCGGATTTGCACAAAATGTTAATATTCTGCATGATACCATCAGGCCAATAGATATAGGATATGCCATCAACTTTAATTCAATTATTCTTAATGAAAGCAGGACAATCTTTATTCATCTGCCGGATAATTACACCAAAGATCTGAATCCGTGTCCTGTTCTGTATTTATTCGATGCCGAGACAAATTTTAAACCTGTTTGTGGTGTGGCTGAAATTCTTTGCAGATGGAAAGTTATTCCCGGACTTATAGTTGTTGGAATTCCTAATACAGATCGTATGAGAGATGTTACGCCAACCCGCGATAGAAAATTTCATATTGGAGGTGGTGGTGACATTTTCCTGAGATTCCTTGGTGAAGAATTAATACCATATATCGACAATAATTATAATACACAGTCTTTCAGAATATTAGAGGGACACTCAATAAGCGGAATGTTTACAATGTATGCATTTACAGCAGATACTGCACTTTTTGATGCCTTTATAGCTGTAAGTCCCAGTATGTATTGGGATGAGCAGATAATGCTTGTAAAAATTGAGGATTTCTTAAAAGCAAATCCCGGATTAAAGAAACAGCTTTATATCACCCTTGCCAATGAACCTGAATTTATGTTGGTAAAGGAGACAATTGCAATTATTGAAAGAGATGCTCCGGTTAATCTGTCCTGGAGATTCCTGCAAGACACAACTGAAAGGCATGAAATTGCACCTCTGAGAAGTACCTACGAAGGGCTTAGGTTTATATTCTCAAATCCCCAATAAAACACACATTTGATCTTCTGACAATTATTACACGGCCATATATTTAGAAACCAGAGGGATGAGTACTATTTTGGTTAATAAGCTCATGCTAATAGTATTGATGAAAATATTCTGTAATAACCACTCCCCAATTCCCCAGGATGGTGTAATTTGTGTCGGGTAAGGGGAAAATGTTTGTCAGTCATAAGGTTACTAACTGTCTGAAATCGTATGGTTCTGTATCAAAGCTTATGTGACTGACGTGGTCGTATTGTAAAATATTGGTAAAAATAGGGTAACAATTCAAGCCCTATGTGTATTAAGTGCAAAAGCCGGAAGCCTTGACCACATTCAGCCGGTCATTATAACATTTAAGTATTTGCATATTTATCAAAGGATTAACGCCGGCGTCAGATGGTCAATCAAATCCGGCGCCAAGTGGTCAGGGGCACTGGCTTTTCCAATTGAGTCCAATCCTCTGCGAATTTTCTGTAATTGCCAATCCTTCTGGCTTCTGAATGTTTTTTCATTGTAACCCTTTTCCAAATGTCCTAAGATATATGGACTGGACTTTACCTCCAGCTTCTCGATCAATGCCTTAATCTCTGGAAATATCGGTACAATAACATCCTTAGCATGATTCCTTAATGTGTTCTCGGTCTTCATTCGGGAGGCTTCGGCTCAAAAGTCCATAGGGAGAACCATGGCCGAGCAAAAGAATCCTGTCGTGGGATTCAATAAGTTCCCGTAATTCTGATTTGGTAATACCACCTTTAACAACAGTTTTGTCTACGAACTGAGCATAAATTTGTGAAAGGAAATCCGTGGTCGGGTCGTCTGGGTGTATGATAAGGATTTTCATAATCAGGCCAAAGTAAGCCTTTGTTATGAGGATGCCTAATATAAGGAGGGCTAGATTCTATGGGCCATTCCGACAATTTGACAAAATTTATTAATTTCGAAGATTAAACCGTCTATGGGGTATTAAAATTGAACCAGACATGTCAAATTTGACACTGGAGACACGATCACCATAAAAGCTTGGGTCAGATATAGCCAAGGAGTGATCGTCGTTCTGGGATTGCCAGAAGATGTTATGTTAAAAGTCTGGTATAATCTCATTCGGTAAAATCCATCCATATTGACCACTTCAAAATCCGGTCAGATTACACTTATCATGCATAACAAAACAACAAGGATTTAACTCCGGATTTTGATGGTCAAAATGATCGGGCTAACTCAAGGTACAGAAAGGTAGCAGCTTACCTCATATGATTAACAGCAAACCGTATAGCCTAATAAACAGGGGTTTTATTACCAGCCGGATAGCTTTATATTATTTCTTCCTGTTAATGAAGATTGTGTTGCCCTCAGATGTTACCTTACATCCGGTTACTTCACCATTTTCATTGAAAATGAACTCTATTATCTGGTCTGAGAATTCACGGAACCTGTACATATTCCCTTTGTAAGGATCAAGATGTATAGGAGGAGTAATATCTATAACCAGTTCATTATTCTTTAAGACAATATTTGTAGTAGAGTTATTAACTTCATACGGTCCTGCAAGCTTTTTTATGAATGTTGGATCTTTAAGTTTTGCGTCAGCCATCCTGTTGAATATGACCTCTTTTTCATCAAGACTTACTTTAAGCTGGCTGATACTTCCCTGAGCATCTGTACCAAATATGATTGACCATTTACCATCTATCTCATCATCTTTTGACATGAATCTGTCATAATGATAATGTGAGAGAGGCAGAGTTGAGTTATTGAAAGTAAAGAAAAGTGTATCTCTTTTGAGATTTATTTGGAATTCACCGTAAGCAGGATCTTCATAAATTCCTTGATAGTCGGCCAGTTTATGGGAAGGACTTGTATTCAGGATGCGGTCGGTATCCGGCTTCTTGCGTGATTCCTTGGCAGTCTCCTTGCTTTTAAGATAATCTTTTAGGGCTCTGTCGCTCCATGGAGTTTCAGTAAGTCCAAGTAGTATGTCATAGACCTTATTAGTAATAATGTAGGGGAGCTGTGACATCCGGTTAGTAAAGACTATCACTCCGATACTATCGGCAGGCATAAACGAAATATTCGAATAAATTCCCCCAATGGCCCCTCCATGTTGAGTCAGGTAGTGTCCTTTATAACTGGAGGTAAATCTACCCATACCGTAAATTGAATTAAGGTTCTCAAAATACTTATCAGGTACAGAAGCGGTGGCCATGGCAGGGACCATCGTTTCTTTGATTATAGATGAAGGAATTACTTTTTTATTATTAAGCTTGCCCCCATGCATCTGGGCTATAAGCCAAGTAGAGAGGTCGTTGATGCTAGATATTATCGAACCGGCAGGACCTATTCCCTGCTGCTGGGTATAAAGAGGCAATGGCAGGAGAATAGAAGTATCTCGTTTTTCGTAATAAGGTATCATAAAGTCTGGTTGTTTCTGCATCTCTCTAACAGCAAACATGGAATGCGACATATTCAAAGGAGTGAAAATCTTTTCTGAAACATACGCTTCCCATGTTTTCCCCGACAGAATTTCAACAATTTGTCCAGCTGCTGCATACATCAGGTTGTTATAAAGTGAGCCCTGTCTAAGAGGAATGCTTGGTTCCAGGTATTTGATCCTGTCAAAAAGCTGCTGACGAGTGAAATCCGATTTATACCAGATTGCATCATGCCTCGAGATCCCAGTTCGGTGTGAAAGCATGTCCCGAATCGTCACATTAGCATTCAGTTCATTATTGTAAAACTGAATTTGAGGCACATAATTTTTTATTGGTTTGTCCCAATCGAGCTTACCTTCTTCAACAAGGAATCCGACAGCAGTGGCAGTAAAAAGTTTTGTGTTGGAAGCGATCTGGAACAATGTATTGGGTGTGACAGGCAATTTGTTCTCAAGGTCGCGATAACCATAGCCCTTGGCAAACACCAGTTTATCCTTTACAATAATTCCGATACCGCATCCAGGGACATTCCAGTCTTTAAGTATCTTTTCGATGGCCTGGTCAAAGCCCTTAAGTTTTTTATTAATATCAACACTTTGAGCAGACAGATTCTGCACATTAGAGTAACCTAGCAGAAGAATTGCAATTGCTGGTAATAAGAAGAAAGATTTCTTTAATGTTTTCATAATGAATAAGGTAAAAGGAAATTAAATATTAATCCCAGTAAAGATACTGTGCCATCGTGTCTATTATTCTTATGAAGGCAGGAGATTAAAATACAGTAATTATAGCCTTCAATAATGCTTGACATTTGAGGCTTATTATTTCATTATCAAAATTAAACCTAAATCATACCAAATGCAAAAATTTGTTTTTCAGGGTAAGTTGGGATTTGATAGTCGAGATCCGAATAGTTAAATTTCATTATTAAAACAATAGTGGTAACTCCCACCAACCTTTGTTAAAATTTCAACAGATTGTCAGAAATTCCCCAAAAACCTAGCAAAAACCTAGCAAGATGAAAAAACCACTTATCAGGTTTTCATGATAAGTGGTTGGATTTCAAGTTGCTCCGTCAGGGCTCGAACCTCGACTTTTCTGATCCAGAGGTGAACTATTTTATCAAGAAATAAACTTAATTCATTGAATATCAGTACTTATGTAAAAAGACAAAAACTTTTTATTTCCACTATTTATCCTTATTTATCCTCAAAACCTGGCAGGAAACCTGGCAAGTTTTTCTATTCTATAATCATTTTAAGGACTTATATTCAAGGGGTTTCTCAGAAAATTGTAAATTTGAAATGTGAAAGATAAAAACTACATATTGCAATTGATTAAAAAATCTGTAAGTATTACAGAACCAAAGGCAATACTGATTCTTTATGGTTCATATGCCCGGGGTGATTATAAAGATGATTCTGATTTAGACCTTTTGGTTCTTGTCGATAAAGACATAGTTACACGATCTGACCAGAAAAGGATAAAATATCCCTTATATGATATTGAATTTGATACAGGGACAATAATAAGTCCTATTATATTTTCTAAAAAGGATTGGAAGCTAAGGCACAGGAATACTCCATTCTTTGAAAATGTTGCCAGGGAGGGTAAAGTCTTATGAATCAGGAAGAGCGGCAGGAGTTAGTAAAATACAGGATTGCCAAAGCTATAGCAATAAGTCACTGTGAAGTACAGACTATACGTCGATGAGGTAGGAAACCCCGATCTGAGAAGTTCGGAAAATGAGGAGCACAGGTTTCTTTGTCTCGCAGGTGTTGCCGTCGAGATTGATTATACGGCTAATACCCTCAATCCTGAGTTGGAGGACCTTAAAAAGAAATATTTCAACAGCCATCCTGATGAACCCATTATTCTTCACCGGAAGGAAATTCTGTATAAGAAACCTCCTTTCAGTATCTTAAAGGACAATGAATTATTGGGAAAATTCAATAATGAGCTACTTGAAAAATTAACAGATTGGGAGTACACTGTCTTTGCAATACTTATTGATAAGAAAGAGCATGATGAGAGATATTCAACCTGGAAATATGATCCTTATCACTACTGCCAGGAGATTCTTATTGAAAGATTCAGACTTTTTCTGGATATAAAGGGTTCAAAGGGGGATATTATGGTCGAATCGAGGGGAAGCAAAGAAGATATGAGACTTAAAGACTCGTATAGAAGAATTATGGAAAATGGAACCCATAATCTCAGTTCCGATGATTTAAAGTCACATTTTACCTCCCTGGAATTGAAAGTAAAACCCAAAACGGCAAATATATCAGGGTTGCAATTAGCTGACCTGATTGCGCATCCTTCAAGAAGATGGTTCTTCAAGAGTGTTTTAAATATGGATGACGGGAAAGTCACCTTTGAGGATGAAATAATAAATATCCTTGAAAAGGCAAAGTTTTTCAGATATAGAGGCAAAATTTATGGCTACGGGACCAAGAAACTGCCATAAAAAAACCCCGTTTCCGGGGCAAGGGCCTTACAACCCTCCACCTCCATATAAAATGGATTGAAACAAAGATAAAACAATTACTTGAGAAAAGCAATAAAAAGTTGATAATTATTAACTTAAACTGCAAAAGCAGTAAGCCCTGACCACATTTAGCCGGTCATAATAACAATTTAGTATTTGCTTATTTATCATAGGATTAGCTTCGGCGTCAGATGGTCAATCTAATCTGGTGCAAAGTGGTCAGAGGCACCGGTTTTTTCACTAAATGTAAAAGCTTTGATCTTGAGTATCATATGACATTTATTACATAACAGTTATTCCCTCCCTTGTTGTCGGTGTCGGCTTCCCCGAAGCAGGTCCGATTAAAATTAGAATCTCTTTATTAAGTTCAAAGAATGGTGTCAGTCTCCACCGACCTTAGTTTAAATTAAAACAGATTAACCCATTGGGTTAAAGAAAAAAACCCTTTCAGATTGATTCTGGTTGCTTCTGGGACACTTTCTGGGAACAGCAAGGGATGGGCCTTAGAAAACAATGATCATTCACCAGATTGATTAAAATTGATAATCATTATTAATAAGAAAATCCCTCAAAAACCTGGCAAGAACCTGGCAACTAACAAAAAACACCTCCATTGAGAGGTGTCTAAGTATTTGATTATCTTGTTGCTCCGCGAGGGCTCGAACCTCGACTTTTCTGATCCAGAGTCAGACGTGTTGCCAATTACACCACGGAGCAGTTCGGGGTGCAAATATAAATAAATTCGCAGAAAAGAAAAAAGTCGCAGAGTCTTATAGTCTCAGAGTCTTATAGTCTTAGAGTCTCAGAGTCTCAGAGTCTCAGAGTCTTATAGTCATAGGGTCTTATGGTCTTAGGGTTGTGGAGTCTTTAAGGTTCAGGTGAGACTTATTTTCTTCGCCTGTTTCATTGCATCTGCTATCACCTTCTCAAGCTCAACAGGGATCCCGCCTTTTTTCTTTGAAACATCAGCTGCCTGCATGAAAGCAAAGATCTCAAGTGTCTCCTCTCTTTTTACCGGTTCAACACCTGTCTTAAAGAACTCAAGGATCTTTACAAGCAGAGGATCATAACCAGCATAGGGACCAAGCGTCAGATTGCTGTTTTCTCCGTATACTGTGCCTCCATATCCGCCTTTCCCCGAGCGGGTACCGCGGAACGTACCAATGCGGTTGTCATTCCAGACTCCGACTGCAACGTCTGTATCAGGAGTGCTGATGCGGGTAACCGTCCTGCACCCGGTTCCCATAACGGTGAACAGGGTCTCAACTCCGTGAATGCCGTACCAGAAGAGATCAGGGTGTGTCTTTTCAATCGTGCAGGGAGAAAATGTGTCTGCTCCGGTCACCTTGCCTATCTTCCCGTCTGCAACTTCAGAAGCGCCTGTGATGTATCTTAAAGATGATGATGAGAATACGGGCACCTTATAATAGTCAGCAGCATTGAATATTGCAATCGCATGCTCAAGGCTGGCCGCCAGCGGCTTATCAATGAAGACTCTTTTTCCTGCTTTAAAGACCGGTATGGCCTGCTCAAGATGAAGGCGTCCGTCGTTGGTTTCAAGCAAAACGTAATCAACTTTTGAGATCAGCTCATCTATGGAATTCACTATCTCCACACCGTATTTCTTTACCTCTTCTGTGTAGCCTGGGATCCTCTCATAGCTCGATTTGATCTCACTGCTTCCACTGGGGTAAGCAGCAACAACCCTGAATCCTGCAAACTCAGGTTTGGCATCAGGGGAGTTAATTGCTTTTGTGAAGGCAGTGCTGTGAGAGGTGTCAAGTCCGATTATGCCGATCTTCCCGGCAGGCTGGCTTTCCCTTGAGAAAATCAGGTTTTCTGATGCCAGTCCCAGACCGATTGTTCCCATTGAGGCTGTTCTGACAAAGTCGCGGCGGTTTAGGGTATTATTCATAATAAGTCGCTTTTAAGACTTATAAAAATAAGGAAAATTGATGGTAAGATGAAAATATGAGGCTGTATTAAATGTCAGGAAATCCATTAACCGCAAAGGGCGCAAAGAATATGCGCAGAGATCGCAAAGTATAGATATACAGGTCTTTGTCTTTGCGTACTTTGCTTAGGCTTAGCGTACTTTGCGGTTAAAAAAGTCTTTTAACAGATATTTCTATTTATTGATCTTTGCCCAGGTATCCTTCAGCCCTACGGTGCGGTTAAATACCATCTGTCCCGGTTTGGAATCATAATCGACACAGAAGTAACCAAGCCGCTGGAACTGGAACTTATCAAGCGGTTTCGCCGATCCGAGGGATGGTTCAAGCTTGCAGCCTTTCAATAATTTCAGCGAATCCGGATTCAGGAAGCTGCGATAGTCATCATCCTTCTGTCCTGCAGGATCTTCATGATCGAAAAGCCTGTCGTAAAGTCTTACTTCTGCGTCAACAGCATGCCGGGCCGAGACCCAGTGAAGAGTGCCTTTCACCTTTTTACCGGATGCATCACCGCCGCTCCTGGTTGCAGGATCATAGGTGCAGTGCACCTCTTCAATTATGCCTGTTATTTCGTTCTTTTTAAAAGATTCGCATTTAATTATGTATGCTCCCTTTAACCGGACTTCAGCTCCGGGTGCGAGGCGGAAGAATTTGTGAGGAGGGTTTTCCATGAAATCATCTCTCTCAATAAAGACCTCATTGCAGAAAGGGACCATCCTTGTACCCATGGATTCATCCTCGGGATTGTTTAGTATCTCAACATTCTCAACCTTATCGTGAGGGTAATTTGTAATGATGACTTTCAGTGGGTCAAGCACTCCGAATACCCTTGGAGCCCTGAGGTTAAGGTCCTCGCGTACAGCGTGTTCCAGGAGTGAGACATCATTGATGGCTTCGACTTTGGTATATCCTATGAGATCAACAAACCTCCGGATTGATTCGGGAGTGTATCCCCTTCTCCTGAGTCCGCAGAGGGTTGGCATCCTGGGGTCGTCCCACCCGCCTACTTTACCTTCCTGCACGAGCTCGAGAAGCTTCCTCTTGCTCATCATGGTGTAGTTGAGGTTCAGGCGATTGAACTCTATCTGCCTGGGTCTGTAATCATCAGTTTTCAGATGATCGACAAGCCAGTCATAAAGAGGGCGGTGCACCTCGAATTCGAGGGTGCACAGTGAATGGGTTATGCCTTCGAAATAATCGCTCTGTCCGTGAGCAAAATCGTACATCGGGTAAACATTCCACTTGCTGCCTGTACGGTGATGCGATGATTTGATTATCCTGTAAATGATCGGATCGCGCATGTGCATGTTGGGGGAGGTCATGTCGATCTTTGCCCTGAGCACCCTGCTGCCCTCCTCAAACTCGCCTTCATTCATCCTGTAGAAAAGGTTTAAACTCTCTTCGGCCGGGCGTCTGCGGAAAGGACTTTCAGTGCCGGGGCGTGTGGGTGTGCCTTTCTGGGCAGAGATCACATCGGCAGGCTGGTCGTCAACATAGGCAAGGCCTCTTTTGATAAGATCAATTGCAAATTCAAACAGCTTTCCGAAATAATCGGATGCATAAAATTCACGGTCCTCCCAGTCGAATCCGAGCCAGTGAATATCCTCCTTTATTGAATCGATATATTCAACCTCTTCCTTTACCGGGTTGGTATCATCAAATCGAAGGTTGCATTTGCCGCCGTATTTCTGTGCCATTCCGAAGTCAAGGCATATGGCTTTCGCATGTCCTATATGAAGATAACCGTTGGGTTCGGGAGGAAAGCGGGTATGGATCCTGCCACTGTTCTTTCCGGCTTTAAGGTCTTCGATTATGAATTGTTCAATAAAACTTACTGAAGGTTTTGATTCTTCGTTCTCCTTAAGGATATCGTCACTCATCCGTTAAAATTTAAGACTACAAAAATAGGATGAATTTAAGTCCATCCTATAAGAACAATGAATTTTTATATGTAAGTACCCCCTACCCGGCCTCCCCCCAGGGGGGAGGAGTGGTTCTTACTTTTCCCCCTTGGGGGAAATTAGAAAGGGGGTATTTGAATAAAAAACAGAAGGACCTGAGCTTAACCAGGATTTTTTATCCCGGTACATTAAATGTCATTTCGATTAAGGATTCAAGTACTCTTTCAAGGCTTTTACATATTCAGCAAACTTCTGCCGGCCCAGCGGGATTATTTTGCAGAGGGTTTGAGGGTAGTTATTACGGAATTTCTTCGTCACCTCAATATATCCTGCTTCTTTCAGTTTGGTTATCTGGATGCTGAGGTTTCCTGCCGTTGCCCCGGTTTTCTCCTGCAGGAAGCTGAAATCAGCCGATTCCACTCCCATCAGCAGTGAGACAATTGCCAGTCGCAGCTGGGAGTGAAGTACCGGGTCGAGATCTTTAAACTGCGTCATGGCCGTTCTTGTTTCTGAGCATATAACCCGGGATAAGGTAACCAGTAAGCATTGCAACCGGAATTGCCAGCGGAGCAATATCAGGTCCGGCGAAGCGTGCAGCAAGGGCAAAGATCCAGAAGGTTGCTGCACCAATTATCAGTGGACGGAATTTTATAATTACTCCGGAAATGAAAGCAGGCAGCGCAGCCATTGCCAGGATGAGCGGGGCAAACAATTCCCATTGGCCCCATATAACTATAAAAAGGACGATCGACGCAATCATGAATGCTATCCATGTCCATACATAAAGCACCGTTGCATAAGTATAGGCGGTTTCTTTACGCCCTTTTGTAAAACCGTAGATCATTGAAACAAATACACCGGGTATTACTAATCCCCATACGTACCACGGACTGGCAAGATCGGTGAACTTAAAAAGAAGATATTCGGATAAGCTGCAGAAGAATATGAGCCAGCCCCAGAAGAGAAGGTGGAAGCTGCTCTGCCGGATATTGACTTTTGTTTTATTGATCATATCAGTTATGATCTTCAGGCTCTCTTCGCCTGTCATGAGTTTTTCATCGTTTTCCATAATAATGTTTATTTTTATGAGTGAATACTTCAAATATGTAAATATATTGCAAATATAAACTAGTTTATGATATAAACCAAGTGTTTTGGCAATTATTTTTGTATGTAACTCTAGTCACTCCAAACTTTAGGCACTCTAGGCACTTATTCTCAATATGTTACACGAGCATTAACTTTTTAGAAATATGGGTTTGATTCAGATTGAAGGAATGGAATTTTATGCTTTTCACGGGCATTTTAAGGAAGAGCAGATAGTAGGTAACAAGTTTCTTATAGATGTCACCCTTGAGACGGATATGCAAAAGCCGGCGGAGAGTGACAACCTGAAGGATGCAGTGAATTACCAGCATGCATATGATATTGTTAAGCAGGAGATGCAGAAGAAGTCGCATCTGCTTGAGCATATTGCAGGCCGCATACTTAATGCGATATATGCTCAGATGGAGGGGATAAAGAAGGCAACCGTAAAAGTTACGAAGCTGAATCCGCCGGTAGGGGGCAGGGTGAATTCGGTGAGTGTGGTTGTTAGCAGGTGAGTTCTCACCAGGCCCACATCATGACTTTATTTAAATTAATTTATTATTTTTGCAGTCCAAACTAACGGCGCTCCTTCGCCAAGGCTAAGGAGCACACGGTCGGTTAACCGAGTGGCTAGGTAGTGGTCTGCAAAACCATTTACGGCGGTTCGAATCCGCCACCGACCTCAATTTTGTACCTCATTTGCGCTGATATTCAATGCGATGAGGTTTTTTATTTGTGCGATTAGTCCCACCATAGTCCCACAAGTTTCATTTTTCGGTCTTAATGGGATATTCCTGACAGGTCCGTTTCTACCAGGTAATACAGGTTAATATCTCCTCCGATTTAACTTCTTCCTTGTCACCCCACTCAGATACTCGCTTGCCTCTCTCTCTATTTCTTCCCTTGACTTGTGACGGTTGGAGGTATTTCTTAACCACTCCTCCAGTTCCTTTGTATAAAAGAAGATTCGCCTCCCAAACTTATAATATGGAACCTTCCTTGCACAGGTATAACCATACATGGTGCTCTTTGTTATCCCCAGGTATTGAGCAGCCTCGGCCAGGCTTAGTCTTT
>JBFYPG010000084.1:0-3631 GCA_041303415.1 Bacteroidales bacterium | reverse complement strand
CGCCAAGACTGATGGTAAGTCCATCCGCAGGCTTGTAAATCACTTCCGGCATCAACAGAAAATCCCGGGAGGTAAAATTGTAAAGCGAAGTCAGCGAAGGAGTCAGCTTTGCATAAAACAGATCTGTTTCGATTCTTAGCCCTGCAGAGTGATATGATTTCTCGAGCTGATAATTGTAAAGCCTGTTGAAAGCTCCAACCTGCTGACGGACATACTCATTCAGGTCAAATCCGGGAGTAGTCATCAGTGCTGCAAACTGAGCCATATCCGGTTCTGTGCCGATTATCGGATCAACCGGGGACTCCTCAAAATCAGGCAGATATTTTCCTGAATACTCAGCAGTGAACCTCCAGTTACCCGGCATCCAGTCGAATCCTGCAGCCCATTCTATTTCCTCGCATGCCACATATTCATACACCTTGTACGATTCGTAAGGTACCGACCATGCTGCTTCACCTCTTATACCTACACTTCCGATGGCTGTCTCAAAGTCCAGTCCGATATTCCTTATTTTATAGGGTTTCATGGTCATTGAAGTGTATGGAACTGGTATGGGATCTGACAGGTTAAGCTCAAAACTGGTGAGTTCAGTTCCCTGCATCGGATCATAACCGTCAAACCATGAGGCACTCATATCCAGGCCTCTTATATGCATGCTGGCTTTCAATCCATACCCGAACATCTCCTTTCCGGTCATCAGCGAACTTCCTGTATTAATAGTGACATAGAATGGCAGCGGAACAGGATCAATCATAAGAATGGATGGCCGGTAGTAAGGCATTGCCACAGCCTCAAGCGTCAGAAGAGGTAAAGGATGCCACCTTGCATCCAGCAGCAGGTTTCCCATATCCATATCCTCTTTATCGGGAGAGCGCGAAATGAGGTTCTGCGCACTGAATTTTGATGTGGGATTTGTGAAGTCGGCACGTCCCCATTTGATGATTTTCTGTCCGGCAGTGATATCCCATTTTTTACCGTTGATCCCCACAAATGCTTCCCTGATGTCAAAACGGCTGACACTCTCTTCAAATTCGGTACCGTACCGGAAGCGGAGGTCGGCATAGGCTTTGAACATGGATGCATCGCCGGTTTCAACCTTCAGTCCAAGATCGGAAAAAGCACTCGGCAGATAAGGCTTATCATCGTCATCATCAATACCTCCGTAAAGCCCGCCCCTGACAAAACCATAGATAAGACGGGAAGACTCCTGCATTGCATTTTCGGTTTCGGATTGTCCGTTCAGAAATGAAGGAACTGATAAGATTATTATTGCAGCTACGGTTCTTATAATATTCATCAATGCACTTTATATATGCAAATGAACACTATATTGGAAGGCGTGTCGTCTGACCCGTTATTCCCGAACGTGTAAAATGGTTAAAGTATGTCCGTCCCGCTTGGAAAGAACTACAGGCGACAGGCTACGGGCGACAGGCAACAGGTTGAAAATCAATATGCAATTACAGCAGCCTGACGCCTGACGCCTGATGCCTGACGCCTATTCTTTAATTCCTGTCGATTTTTCCCTGTATTCGCTGGGTGTCATGCCGGTCTGACTCTTAAAAATGGAATTGAAGGTGGTTTTAGAATTGAATCCGGCATCATAGGCGATGCCAAGTATGGTGAAATTATTGTTCTTAGGATCCCCGAACATTGAGATAACCTCCCTGACGCGGTACTCATTGATAAACGTAAAGAAGTTCCTGCCATAAATCTCGTTGAGCACCTGGGTAATATGGTGGCGTGGTATGCCGGTCTGGTCAGAGAGATCCTGGATGCTGAGATCCCTGTCAAGATAGGGCTTTTCACTCTCCATGAAGGAAATAAGCTTATCGAGATATGTCTTTGCCTGTTTTTCCTTAAGCCCGCTCCTGGCATACCTTTCAGTCTCCTTTTTGTCATCATCTGGAATTTTTATTCCCTCCCCGTAAATGGCAGGTTGTTTTATCACATAGAAACTATATGCAAATGAGCATATTGTGATAAATGCAAAGACAATAAAATAGGGATCAAAAGGGATAAAGTCGCCTATCATATTGAGTCCTCCCAGGATAAAGAGCGCAAGAAATATTACATAGTAGCTTATTGAGAGTACCTTGAGCCAGTTAAGGGTTATCTTTCCTGACGTATAGGAAACAAGATCCTTGAGCTTCTTCTGGTGCCTGCTTATCTCAACAAATGCAAGAATGCTGTAAGCCGTTACGGAAAAGAAGAAACTGGCGCTGTATACAATCCTGAGCGAAATAAATCTGTCGGGAACAAAAAAGTTTCTCAGGTCCTTCAGCAGGTGGACTTCCCTGAATATGACTGAAACAGTCAGAAATGCAATAAAAGGGATAAAATGGATCAGAGCCAGCCAGTTGAACTTTCTTTCAGGGTCGGTCATAAACCGCACATACAGGTAAAGCAGGGGACCATAGGTAAATGCAACGAACGGGAAGGAATACATCTCAATAACCGTTGAATTGAGAAGAGCGATGATCAGCTCGGTGCAGATCAGGAACAGCCATGCTGCCATGAGCCTGTCTGCCATGGTCGAAGGCTTTTTGGTGGATATCAGCAGTCCCGCAAAAAATGACTGGGATATACCTATATATAATACAGGATCGATATTGACCATAGAAGCAATTTAATTAATCAAATATAATTAAAACAGACATTATTTCGGTATTTTTGAGTTTAAGTGATTGGTTGTTCAAACATGTTATCTCAACGGATTCGCAATGAATATATTTTGTTAATAATTCTCCTATGAGCATACTTCTTAATAAGGATTCAAAAGTGATCGTCCAGGGGTTCACAGGAAGCGAAGGCACATTCCATGCGACACAGATGATAGAATACGGAACAAGGGTCGTCGGCGGAACGACACCAGGTAAGGGAGGGCAGACACATCTCGGGCTTCCGGTATTCAATACCGTGAGGGAAGCTGTCAGCAAAACCAGTGCAGATGTATCTGTCATATTCGTTCCTCCCGCGTTTGCCGCAGATGCAATACTTGAAGCTGCAGATGCGGGCATTCAGCTGATAGTGACAATTACCGAAGGGATTCCGGTTTCAGACATGGTAATGGTGAAGGAGTACCTTAAGTCGTTCAACTGCCGGCTTATTGGTCCCAACTGTCCGGGAATAATTACCCCGGGCGAATCGAAGGTGGGTATTATGCCCGGATTCATTCATAAGAAAGGTACTGTAGGCATCATCTCACGCTCAGGCACTTTAACCTATGAAGCCGTTGACCAGGTGACCAGGCTCGGATTGGGCCAGTCAACATGCATAGGCATAGGCGGGGATCCTGTGGTAGGGACAACTACACTGGATGCTGTAAGGCTGATGATGAATGATCCGGAAACCGAAGCCATTGTAATAATAGGCGAGATTGGCGGTAATATGGAGAATGAGGCGGCAGAATGGATCAGGGACAATAGCAGGAAGCCGGTAATAGGATTTATATCCGGTCAGACAGCGCCAAAGGGAAGACGAATGGGACACGCCGGGGCAATCATTGGCGGGAAGAGCGATACTGCCGCTGCAAAAATGGATCTGATGCGTAAATGCGGCATCCACGTTGTGGAATCGCCGGCAGAGATCGGGATTACAGTTAGTAATGTGATCAAGACAATAAGACCAT
>JBFYPG010000083.1:0-3516 GCA_041303415.1 Bacteroidales bacterium | reverse complement strand
AAGGCCAGGTTTCCGTGGAGCCAGATCTCCATGTCGATTATACCCACTTCTTTTATCCCTTCCGGGATCTCCGGCCAGATGTTTTCATTTTTGTGGACTTCAATGTATTTCTTAATCTGAAATTTGTTGTCTCTAAGTTTCAGCACTTTACAATATCTTTTAAGATTCTGGTGATTTGAGGGTTTGAGATAATTTTTCATGGTTGAATTAATTAATGGTACGGGGGTACGGAGGTGCGGGGGTACGAGGGAAAAATAATTACTGTTTCTAATTTATACTATTAAGTGGATTTAAATTTATAAATTTTGATATATCTTTATATACGTGCTAAATGTTAAACTCTAAAATCGCTGTAAAATGGGAAATTTTCTAAAACTACGGGTATGGCAGTCGGCCAAAAATCTTGCTGTCAAAATCTATACGGTTACAAATTCGACAAAATTCACAAGGGATTATGGTTTAAAAGACCAAATACAGAGAGCTGCTGTGAGTATTCCATCCAATATAGCTGAAGGTGATGAATCGGGTACCAACAAGTTATCTATCCGATATTTTTATACAGCCAAAGGGTCTGTAGCTGAACTCCAAACACAATTAATTATTGCAAATGAAATAGGTTATATAGATATAAATGTCAGAGATGAAATAATGAAGGAATGTGATTTGATTTCAATAATGCTCAACAAAATAATAAAAGCCCGGACAATAAGGCAATAATAAATAGTACCGCCGTACCTTCGAACCTTCGCACCCTCGTACCCTCGTACCCTCGCACCCTCGCACCCTCGCACCTTCGCACCTTCGTACCTTCGCACCATCGTACCATTGCACCTTTGTACCTTTTTCCTAAATTTGCTAAACTATCAATGAGTTTGTAATGAAAACAAAAAAGGTATTCGTGTCCGGTTGTTTTGATATGCTGCACTCAGGCCATGTAGCATTTCTGACCGAAGCTGCAGGATTCGGGGATTTATATATAGGTCTGGGCTCCGATAAGACGATACGGGAGTTAAAAGGCAGAGAGACTATTAATTCTGAAGATGAACGCCTGTATATGCTGTCGGCCCTGTCGTGTGTTCATAAGGTTATAGTTAATAAGGATTCCGGGTTGCTTGATTTCACCGGGACAATGTCTGTTGTAAAACCTGATATATTTATTGTCAACGAGGATGGCCATTCACCGGAAAAGGAGGATCTGTGCAGGAAAATGGATATAGAATATAAGGTTCTTAAAAGAATTCCTCATGCCAACCTTCCGGTAAGAACCACCACAGCACTCAGAACTGTCAAGCCAATGCCTTACAGGATAGATATTGCCGGTACCTGGATAGATCAACCGTACGTTTCAGAGTATTGTCCCGGTGCCGCTATTACAGCTTCAATCGAGCCAACAATTGAGTTTAATGAACGCTCCGGCATGGCCACTTCAACAAGGAAAAAAGCCATAGAGCTGTGGAACGGACAACTACCCCTGGAAAAACCTGAAAAACTCGCAAAGACATTATTCCGTTACGATAATGATCCCGGAACCAGTGAGGTCAGCGGATCACAGGATTCCATTGGTATCACCATGCCAGGGATAAACAGGTTTTATTATGAGAAAGGTAAATACTGGCCTTCAGAATTTGAGACAATATCAGATACTGAGATAATTAACTGGCTGGAAGAGAGATTATTCATGATCACGCTATGGCCAAGACCTGCCGGGTTCAACGTCCTCTCAGATACAACCATTAATACAAAAAATGTTAAATTGCTTGCAGATGCGGCAGAGACTGCATGGAATGGACTAAAGAAAAAAGATATTAAAGGCTTTTCAAAGGGTTTTATGGATTCTTTCCATGCTCAGGTCCGGATGTTCCCTGAAATGATGAATCCAGGCATCCAAAAAGTAATTGACAAAAACAGCAAGTCCGCCCTGGCGTGGAAACTGGCAGGTGCAGGCGGAGGCGGTTATCTGATACTTATAAGTGAAAAGAGAATACCAAATTCATTCAGGATAAAGATCAGGGTGAAGGAATCATGGTTGTGAACATAATAAAGTAAAATAATGGGTAAGGTTGCATTAATTACAGGTATTACCGGGCAGGATGGGGCTTATCTGGCGGAATATCTCCTTAAAAAAGGATATACCGTGCATGGAATAAAAAGACGCAGTTCTCTCTTCAACACTGAAAGGATCGATCATATATACCAGGATCCTCATGCTGAAAAGAGGAATTTCATCCTTCATTACGGGGATATGACCGACTCCATGAATCTCACGAAAATAGTCCATGACGTTTCGCCTGATGAGATCTACAACCTTGCAGCAATGAGTCATGTGAAGGTCAGTTTTGATACTCCGGAATATACTGCCAATGCAGACGGACTTGGCACTTTGCGAGTCCTTGAGGCCGTAAGGCTTCTGGATTTAACAGCAAAAACCAGAATATACCAGGCCTCAACAAGTGAATTGTATGGTCTCGCACAGGAGGTTCCCCAAACTGAAAAGACTCCTTTTTACCCAAGAAGTCCTTATGGAGTCGCCAAGCTCTATGCGTACTGGATTACGGTAAACTATCGTGAGGCTTACGGTTTGCATGCCAGCAATGGCATCCTATTTAACCATGAATCGCCAATACGCGGTGAGACCTTTGTAACAAGAAAGATAACCCGGGCGATGGCAAAAATCGCCCTTGGAATGCAGGAGGCTCTCTTCATCGGTAACCTTTCAGCCAGACGCGACTGGGGACATGCAAAAGATTTCATCAAGGCAATGTACCTGATACTTCAGCAGGATAAACCGGACGATTATGTCATAGCTACAGGCGTGACATCCGAAGTACGGGAATTCATAACCAGGACCTTCAAGTCAGCAGGAATGGAGATCGCCTTCTCGGGAACAGGAGAAAAAGAAACCGGGGAAATTATCAGTATTGATGATGCCGTTTTTAAAGAAAGAGTCGGAAAAGAATATATACCTGCTATAAATACGCGTATTAAATCCAATCCTGTGGTTGTAAGGGTTGATAAAAGCTACTACCGGCCCACAGAGGTTGATCAGCTTATCGGAGATGCCACCAAGGCAAGGAAAAAGCTGGGATGGATACCAGAATATGATCTTGAAGGGCTTATTAATGAGATGGTTAACTCTGATATTCACCTGATGAAGAAAGAGAATCATATCAGGAATGGCGGCTTCAGAACTTTAAACTATTTTGAATAATCGCTGGTAGTGAACAAGAATTCTAAAATATTTGTTGCCGGACATACTGGTCTTGTAGGATCAGCAATTACTTCCGACCTTAGGGAAAAGGGGTTCATGAACCTGCTTTTAAGTACAGAGGAAGAACTTGATCTTACGGATCAGAGAGCAGTAGATGATTTCTTCACCAGGGAAAAACCTGAATATATTTTCCTTGCTGCAGCAAAAGTTGGAGGGATACTGGCAAACAATACCCTGAGAGCTGACTTTATTTACACAAACCTGCTTATTCAGAGTAACATTATTCACTGTTCATGGAAACATGACGT
>JBFYPG010000082.1:0-15310 GCA_041303415.1 Bacteroidales bacterium | reverse complement strand
CCTGGGTTCCTTTCTTTATCGTTTTCTCGGCTACTTCAGCAAGGGCCCTCCATAATACTATGTTATGCCATTCGGTTGAGGTTATCGTCTCTCCCTGCTGGTTTGTATAGGTTTCGCTGGTCGCCAGGGGAAAAGTTGCCTTTGCAACACCTTTGTCAAAGTACCTTACGACGGGATCCTTCCCTACATTGCCCAGTAATAAAACTTTATTGATCGACATGAGGCTATCCGGTTTTGTGATTATGTAATCATTACAAACATCAAAGGTAAGAAAAAAACCTCTTCCGGCATCCTTTTGACTGCAAACGGCAACTGGCAAACAGCCTTATCTCCTATTTAACTGTAATTAAGGCAATAATAAACACGTATAAAAAAATTTATTCGTAAAGTGTTTTATTTTAAACAAATAATATTTTTATATTTGCAGGGTTGAAAAAAACGAATAATCAAAATAAGTTGTTGAATTTTAAATCACTAGAAAAATGACTAAAGCAGACATTGTTAATGAAATTGCCAAGAACACTGGTATTGAAAAGGTAACTGTACAGAAAACAGTTGAAGCCTTAATGGAAACAATTAAGCATTCGATGGTAACCGGGAATAATGTTTACCTGAGAGGTTTCGGAAGCTTTATCGTAAAGAAGAGAGCAAAGAAGACTGCAAGGAACATATCAAAGAACACTACCATAATAATTCCTGCACACAATATCCCCGCTTTCAAACCGGCTAAATCATTCATTACAAAAGTTAAATCACACGTTAAGAAGTAATCGTCCATGCCAAGCGGTAAGAAGAGAAAAAGACATAAGATGGCCACCCATAAACGTAAAAAGCGTTTACGGAAGAACAGACATAAGAAGAAGTAAGAGATCATAGGGTGGTCTTTACATTAGACGAAAATAGTAAACCTAAAGGTCCTCTGATCTTTAGGTTTATTGTATATGGGAGGTTGATGCGACGGTTGAAAAATAATTCAGATCATAAGAGCAAGTGGCAAACAAGGATCTGATAATTGATGTAAGTGATTCCGAGGTTTCGTTGGCATTGCTTGAAGACAAGCAATTAATTGAGTTAAACAAGGAAAAGCGAAATATAAGGTTTTCAGTCGGGGATATTTATCTTGGAAAGGTTAAGAAGATAATGCCCGGGCTGAATGCCGCTTTCATTAATGTTGGCTACGAACGGGATGCATTCCTGCATTACCTCGATCTTGGAGCCCAGTTCAGAACCCAGCATAAATACTACACCACAGCTCTGCAGAAGCAGGGAAGAGTTGTCCCTGTCCACAAATTCAAGCCTGAACCCGATATTGATAAGGAGGGTAAAATAACAGACGTGCTTACCCAGGGACAGACAGTCATTGTTCAGATCACCAAGGAGCCAATATCAACAAAGGGACCAAGGCTTGCTGCCGAGATATCCCTTGCCGGCAGGAATCTTGTGCTCATTCCTTATTCCGATAAGGTTTCCATTTCATCAAAAATTGAGAGCCAGGAAGAAAAAAACAGGCTCAAGGCACTTTTGCAGAGCATCAAGCCAAGGAATTATGGTATTATCGTCCGGACAGCTGCGGAAGGTAAAAAGGTGGGAATTCTGGATGCAGAGCTCAGGGACCTTGTAAGAAGATGGGAATCAGCTTTTTATACGATAAAGAAAGATATTAAGGCCCCCCGCCTCTTTATCGGCGAATTGAACAGGACAACTACTATCCTGCGCGACATGCTGAATGTCACCTTCAACAGCATCCACCTTAACGATGCTGCTTTTGCCGACGAGATCCGCAAATATGTGAAGGAAATAGCGCCCGAAAAAGCCAGTATAGTAAAACTCTATAAGGGCTCCCTTCCGATATTTGATCATTTTGGCGTCAACAAGCAGATAAAATCCCTTTTTGGTAAAACCGTCTCCTTCAGGCATGGAGCTTACCTGATCATCGAGCATACCGAAGCCCTTCATGTAATTGATGTGAACAGCGGCAACCGGTCACGGTCGGGAAACGACCAGGAAGCAAACGCGCTGGAGGTGAACATGGTGGCTGCGACTGAGATAGCCCGCCAGCTGAGGCTCAGGGATATGGGCGGAATAATTGTGATCGACTTTATCGACATGCAGTCAAACGAAAATAAACAGTTACTGTACGACAGGATGAAGGAGATCATGGCTACCGACAGGACAAAGCATAATATCCTTCCTCTGACCAAATTCGGACTGATGCAGATCACAAGGCAGAGGGTTCGCCCGGTCATGAACATCGTTACCGACGAAATGTGCCCTGCATGCGAAGGTACCGGAGTGACCAGGCCGGCGATATTGTTTACCGACAAGCTCGAAAGAAGCCTTGAGTTCATAGTTGACAAGATAAAAACCAGGAGGCTGATTCTCAATGTCCATCCATTTGTTGCCTCGTACCTCAAAAAAGGCATCCTTCCCGTTTGCCGCAAATGGAACTTCAAATACCGTATAAGCCTTAAAGTGCAGGCTGTAACCTCATACAATATGCTCGAGTACCATTTCTTCGACAGGGATGAAAACGAAATAGACCTGGCCTGAGCCGCCAATCCCTTCAGTAATACTCCTTAACAATTTCATCCGATTATTGTTATATGTTTATTATTTTTGGAACCTGTAATAAACACTGACATGCGGCTTAAAAAAATTATGGTGCTCTTATTTGCTGTCTTCATGACAGTTACGGTGCATTCACAGATTTTTGATCCGGTCACATGGGACTTCTCCTATGAGACGAAAGGCGAAAATCAGTATGAAGCAGTAATAACCGCCACCATTGAAAAAGGATCTCATATCTATTCGATGGATATTCCGGAGGGAGGACCGATCCCGACCACTTTCCGTTTTGATACTGCCGCGGATTATTCGCTCAGCGGAACTCCATGGGAAGCGGTTCAACCGGAGGAGTTGATGGATGAGGCTTTCGGATTCAAAATAAAATCCTTCAGCGACAGGGCAGAATTCAGGCAGAGAGTGACAGGAACAGTTCCTTCATTTAAAGTAACAGGCACGGTGACTTACATGGCATGCAACAATGTAACCTGTTCACCCCCGAAGGATGTTGAGTTTGAAATAACCATCGGCGGACCGGCAGTAAAGAAGGCGGCTGATCCCGGAAGAGAGATCGCCCCTGTCAGGGAAAAGAAAGGCTTGCTGGGATTCTTCCTCATTTCTTTTCTTGCAGGTTTTGCCGGCATTCTTACACCGTGCGTCTTCCCGATGATACCAATGACTATTGCTTTCTTTTCATCAGGAGCTGATAACAGGCGAAAATCTGTCATCAAGGCGCTGGTATTCGGGCTTTCAATAATCCTAATCTATTCATCGCTCGGAGTAATAGTATCACTGACCAGCGCTGGTGCGGGCTTCGCCAACGCTCTGAGCACTCACTGGATTCCTAACATATTATTCTTTGCATTATTCCTTGTCTTCGCCATCTCTTTCTTTGGCGCTTTCGAGATAATACTTCCCAATAAATGGGTGACAGGAGCTGATTCAAGAGTGGACAGGGGAGGAATTGTAGCAGCTTTCTTCCTGGGGCTCACAACTGTGGTCGTTTCATTTTCCTGCACCGGACCGATAATCGGAGCCCTGCTTGTCGAGGCTGCAGGCGGCGACGTGCTGAGGCCGACTGTCGGAATGATCGGATTCGGCCTTGCTTTTGCTCTTCCGTTTACTCTGTTCGCGCTCTTCCCGTCAATAATGTCAAAACTGCCAAAGTCGGGGGGATGGCTGAACTCTATAAAAGTCGTTCTCGGTTTCATCATGCTGGCATTCGGCATGAAATTCCTCACGACGATCGATAGTGTTTACTCATTAGGATTGATCAGCAGGGATATCTTCCTGGTGATCTGGATCGTCCTGGCAGCGCTTCTCGGTCTTTACCTGATGGGCAAGATAAAATTCGCGCACGACAGCGAGCTTGCTCACATAGGCACTTTCAGGCTGTTCCTTATAATTACCGTGTTTTCATTTATGATCTGGCTTATAACCGGCCTCTTTGGCGCACCTCTGAAAGGACTCTCTTCGCTTCTTCCCCCTCAGTCAACCTCATGGTCGTACAGGAATCCGGCAGTGCCTGAAACCGGCTCAGTTTCACCCTCTGTTTTTCAGATATATTCAAAAAGCGGGCAATGTCAGGAACCTAAATACAGAGATCTCTTCGATATGCCGTATGGACTAACCGGCTATTATGAATTTGAGCAGGGGCTGGAATGTGCCAGGGAACAGGGCAAGCCGGCACTCATTGATTTCAAAGGCCATGCATGCGCAAACTGCAAGGTGATGGAGGCAAGGGTATGGTCCGATCCTGAAGTTCTCAGAAGGCTCAGGGAAAACTTCGTGATCATCTCGCTTTATGCCGACGACAGGACCCAGCTGCCTGAGAGCGAATGGGTCACATCAGGTGTTGACGGGAAGGTAAAGAAAACCATAGGAAAGATAAATGAAGACCTTGAGATATCGAGATACAAAACTAATGCACTTCCCCTGTATGTGATCACCGATCATGAGGGTAATCCGCTTAATACACCGATGCCAACAAACCTGGATGTACAGGAATATATCAAATGGCTTGATCAGGGAGTGGAAGAGTTTGAAAACAGACTCTGAATATTTCTTGTTTTGGTTATTTCCCTTTACTTCTTAAGCACATGTACCCACCCCCAAACCCCCTCCCTACTTCGTAAGGAGGGGGCTTAACACATTGTAGATCAATGGTATCCCCCCTCCTTGCGATAGCAGGGAGGGGGATAAAGGGGGTGGGTACGTGTACTTTATCTTCAGAACTTCCCAAGCTTCAGAGTAACGGTATAGCTTGGTGTTCTCAGCGATTCGACGTCTATGCTGTACGATCCCGGAAGTCCTACATTGAAGGGAGTGGGAAGCCTGTATGAGGCCCCTACGGCAAGCCTCAGAAACCTGGTCAGGTTAAGCTCAACCTCGGCAGCCGGCTCAACCAGCAGGAATGCCTTTGAATCTTCCAGGAAGTTTTCGTTGAACTCATTATCGATCGAGATAAATGATATCCCTCCGAATCCAAGCAGAACCGGAAATGACAGGTGTACCGGGAGCCTTGGAAACAGGACAGGCTCAATGTACAATCCGCCGTATCCTCCGGTGAGGAACACATCCTTATCTATCGCAGGCTCATAGTGGTACTCATTTATAAAACCTGTTGCTCCCATTCCGATCCCCAGGGAGTGGCTTGCCATCCACGAAAAACGGCCCCCGAACATAACTGCATCCAGATCGTTAATATTTGAATAACCGGTTGAAAATGAGCAGTACCCGCCGCCGCCCCTGTCGTGCCCCAGGAGAGTTTTCATTTCCCGGTTCTTGTAGTACTCAAATTCAGGTTCCTGTGAAAATGCAACTGTTGAGACAAGAATGCAGATAATGGATATTAAAGTTGTCTTCTTCATATTTGATCACTTTATATTTATTTCAGAAAATGTAGGAAACGGAGATCCCGAAGTCAGCAGGCATCACCTTCACGAAAGCCGGGAATGACAATTCAACAAAAGGCTTTATGTTCACACTGATGATCAGGGGGATATCCCTGAACCTGTATTCGGCTGCTGCCCAGCCGTCGGCCCCGACTACCGGGCAGAACCGTTCGCCTGTGAAATTATAGTTTTCACCCAGGTACCTTATATGATCAGTAACTATGAATCCTGCATGCCCTCCGTAACCCCAGGCAAAAAACAGGTCAGGCGAAATATCAGAGATAGCTGTTTCGTATATGATCCTCATCAATGTCAGCTGAAGGCCGTTATTATTGAATCCGAGCATTGCACTGTAGTCAACGGCATTGTTACCGGCAGCTGCAGGCATCTGGATGAAAATACCGCCCCTGACGCCGGTTCTGACTCCGGCCTGCCGGTATAAGCCCTGTCCCGACACTTCCAGCGGAAGCAGTATAAGGACTGTAAATATTATTGTGTAAATCTTCTTCATACTTAAATGCTATTTGACTCTTATTATTCTTCCCGAACCGGAGATCGTCTGTTCAATCCCGGGATCACCCTTTACGTAAATATTGCCGCTGCCTGAAATGTGCCCGTTGAGGTACTCCTCAATATTTGTATAAGTGCTCCCTGACCCTGAAATAATGACGGATGCAGTATTGGTTTCCATGCCACTTCCGTAGAAATTGCCGCTTCCTGATACTTTAAGGTGTGTTGTCTCGCAATTGCCAGAAACAGAGGTATTTCCGGAGCCTGATATGAAGATGTCGGAGTTCAGGCATATAAGTGTCTGAATGTCGATATCACCTGAGCCTGAAAGGATTGTTTCAAAATCATCACATTCCACCAGTTCGGCTGAAATATCGCCTGATCCGCTGTTTTTAATTATAACTGTTTCTCCGGTCATCCTGTCTGCAATGAGAGATCCTGACCCTGAATTGACAACCTTTCTGAGAAGGGGAGAGGTTACCGTAACCACTGGCTTCTCGTTGTAATCAAGACAGATCGTTGCAGGGCTGGTCCTTATTTCAAGGCTTTCGTCATAAACATTTGTCTCGATATAGTTCATTATATTCTCCTCAGCGCTTATGCTGATCCCAAAGGTGTCGGCCTGCCTGTATATTACATCAAATGAGGTTGAATTCCTGAGTTCATTGAATGATGTAACCCTCCTGGTCTCTGTTACCAGGTAACCGTCACCTTCTACACACAAAAGATCTTTAAGGCAGGAACTGGACGTTATCAGTAATACTCCTGCAATTACAAATATGATCCTGGATTTCATTGTGAATAATATTGTTGTTTGATATAAGGACAGCGAAAAAGCAATGCAGTTGCACGATGCAGGATTATTTTATATAAATATTCCCTCTTGTGGCATCGATCACCACCTTGACATTACCGGGGTTCTTTCCCACCGTGCCATAGGTCATGTATTCCTTTTTCTCTTCGCTCAGTACTTTCTTTTCAAGCTTTGCATCATCGTCAGGGAGCACAACAAAGGCATTCAGATGCCTGATATCCAGGTTATAGGAGACTGACTTGTCAAAAGAGAGGCTGATGTCGGTAAAATCGGAGTTCAATGTTACAATTTCAATTCCACTGCCGATAAATTCGGCATCAAGGTCACCGTATTTTGTAACCATATTGATTTCCTTCACGACCTCTTCAATCCTGATATCAGAAAAGTACGAGCTTCCTTTCAGGGAGTTTATTGAACCTATAAAAAACTCATCCCGTCTGGATTCGATATTTATAGTCCCTGTTTTTTCAAGATGGAATTTTGAAGAAACCGAAGAGATCGACAGATCGGTTGATTCGTCGATCTCCACTTCTGAGAAGGAGGTGTTCAGGCGTCCTTTCACAAGCCTGTTAACGGTTGCATCGCAGAAAACAAGGTCAAAACCGTTTGCCTCGTTGAGCAGATTGGCTTTAAAAGCCCCGTTTGAAAGGTTAAGCGTCAGGCTGCCCTTATTGTTTTCCATATAAACATCGCCATACTTGTTGGTGATCCTCATATCGATATATTCAGGAGCCTTTATGAAATAATTGACCTGGATTCGTGATTCATAAGGTATCAGCCTGCTGGTGAGCCCCTTGAAGCTTTCAAAAAGCATGCTTATGTTTTGTGTGAAGCTCGTGAAGGCCCTTACAAGGTAACTCGATCCTGATATATTTACTTCAACTCCCTGGAACATCTTTCTCAGCCTGTCAAGATCGGAAGAGAAGGCTTCCACTTCAGCTCTTATCTCGACCGAGTCTTTATTCCATGAAGTGATCTGGATAGTACCGTATTTATTGTCTACCTCAAGGGTGGTCTCCCTTGTCACTGGCATAACCTCCGTTGTCACTTTCTTTTCGGAAAATGCCTGTCCGCAGGCCAATTCTGCAGGAAGGACAATCGCCAGTACCAGTGTTGCTAATTTATATCGCATTGTTTGTCTTTTTTTCAGTATTGTTCTCATCATGCCTGAGTGCCTCAAGCATCTCTTCCAGGATCCGTGTCTTTATCCTGTAGTTGCTTATAAGCGCTTCAATAACCTCCTGGTTATCAACGTTGTCCCTGAGATCTTTTTTGATGTCTGCACATATGCTGTCAATCTGTGACATATCGGTCAGAAGCTCTTTTTGAAGATCAGGGTATCCGGTAAGCAGTGGAGTGGCCTGGCTGAACAGGTCGTTGATAAGGTTATTATAATATATCTCGCTTTCAACCAGCTCAGGATGGGTTTTGTTGTGGTTTGCCAGGTAGAACAGAGCGGCTGTGCCCAATATTACAGCTATCATTGCTGCTGCGGAAAGCCATCCGGCAAGTCTGCGTCTTCCACTGTGCATCTTTTTCCTGATCCCCCGCCATACCTCCGGCGAAGGTTCGTATTTATCCAGGTCATCCTTTTTTTCCCTTATATATTCTTCCAGTCTGTCCATACTCTTAAGTTTTTACAAGAATATTCCTCAGCTTTTCCTTTGCACGGGAGTATTGTGATTTTGATGTTGACTCTGTTATCCCCATTATCTGGGATATTTCAGTGTGATCATAACCTTCAAGCAGGTAAAGTGTCAGTATGATCCTGTAGCCGTCGGGGAGCTGTTCTATTCCCCTGAATATCTTATTGGTGTCGTAATTTATTTCCGGTTCCTCCTCCTCGGCAACGGCCGGAAGGGTTTCATAATAAACAAGTTCTGCCTTTTTCTTTCTGAGCTGGTTTATGCATCTGTTCATAAGGATGCTCTTCAGCCATGCGCCGAATGTTGATTCAAACCTGAATGTGCCGATGTTCCTGAAGCATTCAGTGAACGTCTCCTGAAGGATATCTTCCGCATCTTCCCTGTTGTTCATCATCCTGTAAGCAAGGTTGTACATGGCTTTTGAATATTGTTTATAAAGCATATACTGTGCTTTACTGCTTCCCTTTCTGCACTCTTCAATAAGGGGAGCATGAATATTGAAATCCTTCTGATCCACTTTAACTGCTTTCCTGGTTATAAAGACAACGGGTTATTTCAAGGGTTGCACTATTTTAACGAAATCGCTGAATTTTTTTTCGTGCCGGCAATGCAATGAATACATATGCCAGGATGAGAATGCTCAGAACAGCTGAGAACCTCAGAATGTAGTCGCCATATTTTACATAGGGAGTGATCCGGGTTTCAGTGCTGATGCTGCCCCTCAGCAGAGCCTCGCTCCACCAGGGTGTCTGCTGTAATATTTTCCCCCGGATATCGATAAAGCATGAGATACCAGTGTTGGCTGATCTTGCAACCATCCTGCGGGTTTCTATCGCCCTTAGCGATGCATATGAAAGGTGCTGTTTGTATCCCGCGGTGTTTTTCCACCAGCCGTCATTTGTGATAATAAACAGCACATTTGCTCCTTTTCTGACATATTCTGTCACATAGCCGCCGAAAGCCGATTCGTAGCAGATCACCGGGGCTGCGGTCTGCCCTGTCACGGGATGAACAAAGCACTCTCTCGCTTCCTGTGACCCGTATCCCCATTTTGTACCGCCAAGATATGGGACAATTTTGCCTATGAATCCGCCCAGCACTGAAGAGAGCTGCATTTCAATTCCCGGTACAAGTTTCGATTTATGATAGATCTCCCTGACACCCGAACTATCGATAAAAAAGGCAGAATTGAAATGATCATACCATAATCCCGTGGTATCAATTTTCCTGGCTGAGTTTGAAGGCGGATCTTCATCCGGGGGGTATAGTATGTAACTTACAAGTCCTGAAACAATCGCAGCACCCGGATTCTGTCCCGCAAATTCCCTGAGAGATTCAATATATTGATTGCTCAGATTATCCTTTTCGTTTACAGGATCGTCAACCGTTGTCTCGGGAGTCAGCACCCATCTTGAACCGGCTGTGACGCCGTTCCCTGCCAGATCAAGAGTTTTTTCAAGCTGGTCGCTAAAGGGAATGGTGAATTTTTCAGTAAAGGGATCTATGTTGGGTTGTATTATTACTGTTTGGTGCAGGTCAGAATTATTTTGTTTGATCGTGTAAAATCTTGTTATAGAGATGATAGATGGTATTATCACAAGGGCAATCCATAACACGGTAAAGAGCCTGTGTCTTCTGTTTTGTGTTAATAAATTAACAATAATAAATGTCAGAAAAAGATTAGAAAGCAGTATCCATAAGGTTCCGCCGCCGGTGCCTGTTGCATCGTACCATTGAATGAAAAGAATATCTTTTGCGAGCCCGTTTCCGAGGTTGATCCAGGGTGAGAGCAGTGGTACATTCAGAGTAAGAAATTCAAAGGCAAGCCAGAAGGAGATAATTGTAATTGAGCCGGTGACAGTTCCCGCCTTTATCCTTATAATGTGAGCCAGCCACAGGGTGAATGTTATCATGAACGACATGCCGGCAATGACGGTGATCACGGCAGGGATGCTTGCTGCCCTGACCCATCCGACCGACATCGTATTGAAAATTATCATTCCGGGAAGCAGGTAAACAAAGTAAGAAGTAGTCCTGTACCTCACCTGATTTTCAAAAAGATGGTTTTCTATCAGAAAGAACGGAACAAATGCGCCGAGAAGAATAAGCCCGGAGAACCAGCTTGTCCAGGCCAGGCCTGCCATTATCCCTCCGGCAGCAGAAAGTCCTATGAGATGATATTTGTTCATTGCAGGCATTCTTCCTTCTGACATAGTGAAACAAATGCACAAAATTAACAGAAGAAGTGAGAGCAGGGCTCCCCGGGATATTGTTTTTGCCATTTTCATATTATTCACCACTTTAAAACGGCCGTTCATCCAATTTTTTCGGTCGCTTATGAAAATGAATCGAATAATATTGCTTTTTGTAAAAAAATAGTATATTTTTACGAATAGTATTAAATTAACTGAATAAACTGATCCCCGGATGAAAAAGAGTATTCTGGTTTTCTTGACAGCAATGTTCGCTTTATCGTTAAGCGCACAGAAACAGGAAGTTATAGCCAGTGCAGGCGGGTATAATTCTGCCGGAGGCATATCAATAAGCTGGACTCTTGGTGAAACGATTATCCCCACATTCTCAGCCGGAGGACTAATCCTTACCCACGGATTTCAGCAGCAGCTGATAGTGACAACCATTGAGGAGAATCTCCTGGAGCTGGTGAATGTAACTGTTTATCCCAATCCGGCTAGTGATGTGCTCAACATTAAGTTCGAGTTGCCTCTTGACGGGGCCGTTGATCTCTATCTTCTTACCCAGCAGGGAAGTCTTGTCCTGACCGACTTCATCGAAGCTACAACCGTTGAAAAACAGGTAAATATGCAGCAATTCCCGGCTGGAGTTTATTTTATAAGGCTTGTTAAAGGAAAATTAAGTAACGTATATAAAGTTGTAAAACTTTAAAGAAGCTTTTACTGTCCAAAAGCAATTTTTCCATTCTTTTCATGGCTGCCCCGACCTTCAAAGTCGGGGCTTTTTTTTAGCAATACTTTAAAAAAAAGTAGGATTGCAATGCGCCCAATGTCAAATATTGAGATACAATAACTGTATATGTAAAATTTCTGAAAAAGAATTTGTTAAGGAACTTTTTATTTATTATTAAACATCTATTAAAAATAAATCATAAATTTGTAATAGCATTTTGTATTTCAATTATTTATGGTTGGAAGAATAGTCAGAATAATTGGATTAATTGTTATTATTATCTCCGGGAACAGTTGCACCAAGGAGATCAAAACTGAATTTAGTATCGATGGTCATGCTACAAGCGGCGGAAAGCCTTTACCATTTGCCAGAGTTTCAATTGATGATTATTCAGATTGGTCTGGAAATACAGATGAATCAGGCTATTTTAGAATTACAAATGTAAAAACTGGAATAAGATTAATAAGAATTTCTAAAACTTTTAATGACAGTAGTTTTATTGAAATAACCAAATCAATAGATGTTATTGCAAATGTGACTCTGGATTCATTAAGATTACCTAAACCTTGTAATCTGCATCCTCCGTCTGATATTAAAGAAAAGAGTATGAAATTATCCTGGGATCCATCAGATGCCAGTGACTTTGTTGAGTACAAACTATACAGGAAAGTGGATGCAGGATTGGATGAAAGTACCGGTGAATTAATCTATGTTTCAACGTATAGGAATGATACATCATTTGTAGACGGAAATTTAATAATCGGTAAGCAGTATTTTTACAGGGTTTACCAGATGAACAATTATGGCAGGATTGGTGGAAGCAATATGGTTAGCGCCAAAACAGCAGAAGGAAACCTTGTCCCTAATGGGGACTTTGAAGACCAAAATTCATTAGCAAACTGGAATATTACCAAGTATCCGGCTCAGGGACACGTAATATCTTTATCCGATACAGTAAAAAAGGAGGGGAAATACTCACTTTTTGTAAGATATCCCAGAACACCAGGCTATATCAATGCATGGTCTGTGTTTACTCTGAACATACCATTAATTCTTGATCCTCTAAAAACATATCAGATTTCTTGTTGGGTTAAGGGAAAAGGGGAAATTGGAGATATTGGTGGGACATGTATAATTGTGAGAAAGAATAATCAGATATTTTATAAACTAGTGTTACTTCCGGAAATCTTACCTTATGGATACGGTGGCTCCAAAGTTGATATAGATTGGCAATTAAAAACAGGAAGTTTTTATGCAGTAGATAACCAGCCTCTTACGCTTCAAATTTATTTTGTTCATGAAATGGTATGGATTGATAATCTCACAATCACAAGAAAATAGAAGTGATAATGAAAAAATCTTATCATGGCTGCCCCGACCTTCATAAGTCGGGGCTTTTTTTGTGGGTGGGGCCAGATTTCCCTGTCCTGACCGGCTCTGAAAGAGCCAAAAATGAATAACCTACGGTGCAACCGGAGGGTTGCAGCTCCCACTGCAACCAAAAGCTCTGAAGGAGCTTAATAAAGATCAACGTATTTTAATACGTTTTATAATACATTGACCGGAAACTTGAAAAGTAAAAGTGATTTCACTTAATTATGAGGGTAATATCTTTTTAACTTATATCTTAAACTTCATAACTTTATCAAAATGTGCATATAAAAATACAGATATGAAAAAGTTGATTTCCATCCTGCTGATATTTTCAGTTAGTATAACGATTGCTGTCTCACAGAGGTACTTTTCAGATTCGGATACAACCAAACTGATAATACTCGGATCAGGCACTCCGAATCCGTCACCTTTTCAGTCAGGCTGTTCAATAGCTATAGTCGTCTTCGATACACCCTATATAATTGATTTTGGCCCCGGATTAATCCGTAAGGCTGCTGCGATGTCTCCGACATACGGGGGGAAGATAAAAGGCATGGAAGTGAACAAGATAAAGCGGGCATTCCTGACACATTTACATTCCGACCATACTGCCGGCTATCCGGATCTGATATTGACTCCATGGGTAATGGGGAGAGATGAACCCCTTGAAGTCTATGGTCCGGAAGGGATAAATAAAATGACCTATAATATCCTTAAAGCTTATGAAGATGATATCAGGTATCGGCTATATAGCTCTGAACCTGCAAATGATAAGGGATGGCGCGTGAACAGCCATGAATTCATTAAAGAAGGAATTATATATCAGGATGAAAATGTAAAAGTGGAAGCTTTTCCTGTTCCTCACGGGACATGGCCAAATGCATGGGGATTTCGTTTTACCACACCTGATAAAATCATTGTAATATCGGGAGATACTTCACCTTCAGAAAAAATAATAGAATATGCTGAAGATGCCGATATACTCGTGCATGAAGTATACAGCAAAAAGGGATTTGACTCAAGGACTGAAATCTGGAAAAAATACCATTCGGAACATCATACATCGACATATGAACTTGGCGAGATTGCCGCAAAAATAAATCCCGGTCTTATTATCCTCTATCATATCTTGTTCTGGGGTTCATCGGAACAGGATCTGATTGATGAAATAAGTGCAAAATATAAAGGGAAAGTGATAGCCGGCAGGGATCTGGACGTTTTCTAGGTCAGATCAATAGTTTTTATCTGTCCAAAAGCGATTTTACCATTCTTTTCATGGCTGCCCCAGACCTTCAAAGTCGGGGCTTTTTTTGTGACTGAAACCAGATCATACTATCATAAACGGCTCTGAAAGAGCTTAATATGGATAATACACGACCGTAAACAGGGCGTGATTATCCCGCCTGACCGGCTCTGGAAGAGCTTAATATGGATAATACACGACCGTAAACAGGGTGTGATTATCCCGCCTGACCGGCTCTGGAAGAGCCAAATTTGAATAACCCCCGGTGTCAACCGGGGGATGAGACCTGCAAATACCAGGTTCAGCTCTGAAGGAGCTGAATATTAACCTATGGAAAATACCTCTCATCGATCCTGATACCAGACTCCATGACCAGTTTCCTGTACTCTTCCTCAAACTTCTGCTTCTTGTGATGCTCCTGCTGGGACTTAATATACTCAATTACCTGGCCAGCGTCCAGATAAGAGCAGGTAAACGCACCATAGCCGTCCGACCAACCGTTGAAAGCTGGAAATAAGCCATTGCCTTTCATCCACATAGATGTAGCAACCTTCAACTCCCTCATAAAATCAGCCAGTGCCAAAGAGGGATGCACATCAGTAAGCAGGTGCAGATGATTTTCTGTGCCATTGATCCTGTAAAGGTGGCTGTTCTTATTTCTGACTATTCCGTTTATATAGGAATAGAGCTGCCCTGCGAACTCCTGATTTATGGAGGGCAGGCTATCCTTGGTCCTGAAGACAAGGTGATAAAGCAACTGTCTGTAGCTTGACATGATGAAATGGTTTAAATTAATAATACAGCGAGAAAAAGGTAAGATACAAAAATTCCAGGTAAAACCCAAATAAATTGAGCCCCTTCAGGGCTCTACAATCTGGTATTGAGTGCTTTACCCCCGGTTGGCACCGGGGGTTATTCAAATTGAGCCACTTCGTGGCAGGAAGTGCTTGGGGCTTTTATGACCAGGGCCAGATCGTTCTATCATAACCGGCTCTGAAGGAGCTGAATTAAGCCCCCCGATAAATCGGGGCAGGCTCTGCAGGGCTTAACAACATAGTAGTAGTGCTGTTCCCCCGGCTGTCGGCCGGGGGTTATTCACATTAAGCCACTACGTGGCTGATAATCATGACCGGCTCTGAAAGAGCCGTATATAAATAACCTCCGGTGCAACCGGAGGAAGAGGACTATATCCATCATGCAGCTATGAAGGAGCTGAATATAATATCATTTTTACTGAAAAGCCGCCCCCTGACGACAACGTCGGGGCTTTTTTTATCTCAATATTTTTATCAACGTATTAAAAAACGTATCTTAATACGTTGAAAAGATATAGTATATGACA
>JBFYPG010000081.1:0-27131 GCA_041303415.1 Bacteroidales bacterium | reverse complement strand
CCTCATCCGTATAGGAGGCTGGCAGGAAAAGGAGGGGGTGATGGGGGACGGTGTGACGGTGCGACGGTACGACGGTACGGCGGTACGAGGGTACGGCGGTATGACGGTATGACGGTGCGACGGTATGGCGGTTTGTCAGCAAAAGGGATTTATCTTAATAGTCTTTTATTAAAGACTCATAGGGTATTTTCATTTTCTCATGGAGTCTCCTTATCATTTCAAGATTTAATTTTCTTTTTCTGGAAAAAATTTCGGAGACCCTGCTCTTATATCCAATTATTTCAGCCAGGTCCTTTTTATCCATATCCATTTGCTCCATCCTGAATTTTATCGCGTCAATCGGGTCTGGCGGGTCAATCGGATAGTGTTCATCTTCATATTTCTCAATAAGAATACCTAGTAGTTCTGCTTCATCTCCCTCCGGTGTATCCGGCGGAGCATCGAATATAATCTCCAGTCTTTTTAAGGCTTTATTATAGTCCTCTTCAGTTTTAATAACTTTTATTTTCATGTTTTTACATTTTATCAACTTTAAGCCTATCGTATTCTAAATGTGTTCCAATAAACAAGATAAATACCCAGCCTCTTAAGTAATTGATCCGTACAATTAATCTGTATTTATTACCACAAATGTTAAAAATTACCTTACCATCTTTGAGAATACTCGCTTTTGGATATTCATCCCTGATATCTGATGGCGATGTCCATTTAGCTTTTGAGGCTTCTTTGTACCAGGTTTTAAGTTGTCCTTCTGAATCAACCTGTTTGTTCCAGAAAATTCTCAGAATTTTCTTTGCAAATACTCTCATCTGTTATGATAATAAATGCAAAGATAATAAAAAGTTACCAATTTGGTAATTAAATTCAGTTTTTTACGGTGCGACAGCTTTGCCATCCGTAGCCTTGGCGAAGGATGGTGCGGCGGCTTTTCTCCCCTTCCTTCGGCCTCCGAAGCTTCAGCGTAGGAGGCTCCCACTCTTCCATCCTTCCTTCAATTCATGCTGTTGAGCCATTTTGCCTTTGCGTCTTTGCGCCTTTGCGCCGTTGAGCCTTCCATTTGCCTTCTGATTCAAGCAGATTGCTGTACGACCTGTCAACCAGCTGTAATATCATCCACCCGGGCTTTGAATTCGTAGTTCCTTATCTCCATTTCCCTGAGCTGATGGATTGTATTATTGCATGATTGCACGATTATTTCTTACCGGGATTTGGGATGATACAGATGAACTCGAACTCTTCACCGAAAGGATTCCTGAACTGATGCATTTTGTTTGGGCTCACATAGAGGCTCTGACCCGCCTTCACTTCAATCTCGTGACCGTTCTCATCAACAGCAATTCCCCTGTTCTTTTCAATTTTAATGACATGCTCATAATTGTGCTGGTGATATGGCGTATTGCCGCCGGGAGCAATAATAAAATGCCTCATGAAAATATTTTCCGATCCGTCATTAAGGCCAATGAGCATTTTCATTTTTACCTCTTTCGCTCCTTCCATATTCACTTCTCCTGCAGCGATCTCTTCATTGTTATTGATCTTCATGGGAATGGTATTTGATTATGAGTCAAATTTAAAAAAGAATATTTACAATTCAGGGAAAACGCTGCTGTGGGTAATATATGGTGTTGAAAGTAGTTAAAAACTATAACTTAATCCGAATCTGAAATGCGAGCCGCCAAAGTCACTATTGTTATATGTATTTGAATAATCATTACCTCCGTCATGTTCCATCACAAAGCTTCCGACGGGGATGAAATTGAACTCGTAGTTGCCAAATAAATACAACTTCCGGTAAATCGGAAACGAAACATCAACATTAATAAACATAACAAGCATGCTTGCTTTTCCCTTCAGATAAATATCCATTCCAGCGTATGGGGGGATCATAACTGTTCGCTGATACAGTTCAGTAAGGCAATGACCGGCTCCGAATGTCGTTGAAAAACGAACGGGTGTATTATTACCAGTAATCTGACCTGTTAAACCAGCTTTTTGCGCAAAAAGGTTTGCACTGGAAGCATATTCCCTGTCAAAGGTATTGACTGATTCTTCGCTCGTTAAACTGCTCAGATCGATGGAAATACCAAAATTCTCATTAAAAAAGTACCTTGCACTCCCATATGGCCCTTTCAACAATCCGAATCCGGTTATTGATCCTGTGACAGTCCAGGTCGGGTTATACATAAAAAAATTGGAGGAACCCGAAAGCCACGGAGCTGAAAATGCATAACCACCAAAACCGATCCTTAACTCAAATGATTTCACATCTTTTTCTTTCAGAATGGATTTATCTGATTGGGCGGCATCCGTTTTTTGCGCATCAATAACTTCTTCTTTGGCAGTCTTTAAAGGGGGATCTTTCCGGAAGTCATCAGTCTTTACTTCGGCATTGACTTTTATCATATCTGCTGCCTGAGCAGTTTCAACCTCAATCACGTCCTGATTGATTAATGTAAAGGTATTGTTCTCAACGCAATACAGGGAAACATAAATATCTTTGCCATCTTTATTGATATTGGCTGCAACATAAGCCTGATTGCTTTTCCAGGCGGGTATTCCAATCGCACTGCCAAATTTCCCATTATTCAGGGCATTTGAAAAGTATGCATCACCGGGACCGTAATAACGGCTGTCCCAATCCTGTGAACGTGTACCAACGCCAACCGCTTCGTCAGCTGCTGCTGTTAAAATTGTAAAACCGGCTTTTGTAAAAGCTGCTTTGTAATTTTGCAACAGATACGCGGGATTATCGTCAATCGAAACGGAATATTGTATCCTGATAACTTTCCCTTCAAGTATTTTGGGCTTATCAAAGTTTATCTTTCCATTTTCATCAACGGGAATTTTGTAGGTTCCCCATTTCGTCTCTTTGTAGAATTCTATCACAGCGCCTTCAAACCGGCCGATGAGAGGATAATCTTTACTGTTTTCAATATCTGTTTTCCTTTGTGCAAACAAGCTTACTGAAATCATGGTTCCAATAACCATGAACAAAATTTTGAATCTGTTTTTCATAATATTCTATTATTGATTACTAATTAGAAAAGTCGTTTTTGAAACGAATTATAATGGAGACAGATACTTTTTGCCTTAATAGCAACCAGTTAATTTGATCAAAAAAAGTACTTTTTGACCTTCAAGTGTGAATAATTCAACTCGTTTCTAATTATCAAATAATCAGCTAACCTAAATCAATCTTATAAAGCTACTGCTTATTTCAATACAAGTCAATTTTATTTTACAATCAGGTTACGGTGCAACAGCTTGCCCCGGGCGTAGTCCCGGGGGTATGATGGGCCACGACAGGCGTCAGGCGATAAAAGAGAGGGCGTGAGTGCGAGAAAATGGTAAATAAATCGATTATCTAAGAATAATGCGGATAATCATTTTTTAACCACGGATTTGCACGGAGTCAGTCACGGAGTTACACGGCTTTTCTCCCATTCTCCCTCTCTCCCACTCCCCCACTCTCCCCATCCTTGCTTCAATTCATGCCGTTGAGCCTTCCATATGCCTTATGATCAAAGCAGATCACTATACGACCTGTCAACCATCTGCTCCTCAGTGATCCCGAAAAGGTGAAGATAATGATCACACTGCGCTTTGAGCTGGTCGGTTGTGAATTCATCCCTGTCGTCAATAGCTTCAACTTCAATGAAAGTTCCAAGTCCCGCTACTGTGTCAAAATGAAACTTAATGTTACCGATGAAATAGATCCTGCGGATCTTGCTGACAACGACCCTGATCCCGAACTGCCTCACCAGGATCTCCTTCAGTGCGGCATCGGGAGCATGCCGGTACAAGATGATATCCGATTCCTTTGATCCGGCAATATCTTCTCTGTCGTAGTTAATAAGAGCATTCTCAATATTTCCTTCACGGAGCTTGAGCCGCCCATGCTTCACGTTGAAGTATGTATCGGTCTGGTGATCCGTTCCCCTGAAATCAGGATTAAGTGTAAGCAGCCTGCTTTCATACTCCTGAAGGTCATCCACCCGTGCCTTGAATTCGTAATTCCTTATTTTCATTGCTAAAGAATTCTTCAATCGTTTTATTTTAATAAAGGTAACAGGAAGATAATAATGAAACATCTTTGTCAGTAACAAATTTGTTACAAAAAATATCAGGTATCTTGCAAAAAAACTAAACAATCATGAAAGCATTTTATTCAACAGCCTATGGCGGACCGGAAGTATCTCACTATGGAGATCTCCCCGATCCTTCAGCCGGCAGCGGTCAGCTGCTGGTTGAAGTAAAGGCAGTATCCATCAACCCGGTGGATTACAAGGTGAAACGGGGTGTTGCAAGATTAATGACCGGTTCAAAGTTCCCGCGCATATTTGGATCTGATTTTGCGGGAGTAGTCAGGGAAGCCGGTAACGGAGTTACAAAATTCAAACCGGGTGAAAGGGTTTATGGAGTGACCCCGGTGATCTGGGGCAAGCCCGGAGCACTGGCACAGCTGCTGGCAGTTGATCAGAAATTTGTCACCGCCATTCCGGCACAGATATCATTTGAGGAAGCTGCATCGCTGCCCATTGCCGCACTTACTGCCCTTAACGGCTTAAGAAGATGCAGGGTTTCTGAAGGGAAAGAGGTGCTTATAAACGGCGGCACAGGCGGGGTTGGTCATTTTGCAATCCAGATCGCCAGGGCAAAAGGAGCTTTTGTTACCGCAACATGCAGCCAGGGCAATGCTGAACTTGCCCGAAAGCTTGGGGCAGATGTTACTATGGGGTACAGCAGGGAGGAGCTTGCCAGAAGCGATAAAAAATTCGATGCAATTCTTGATGCATACGGCATGATGGATTATGAGGATGTATGCAGGCTTCTGAAACGGGGAGGCGTTTATGCCACTACGCAGATAAAGCTTTTTCTTTTCTTCTCCTCGCTTTTTGTTCAACTTGTGTACGGGAAGAAGCTCACCTCATCGAACATGCGTTCCAAGCCTGAGGACATGGCTGAGATGGAGAGACTATTCCTCGAGAAAAAGCTTTATCCGGTAATTGAAAATTACTTTTCCCTGGATCAGTCATCTGAAGCATTTGAGCTTTTAGAACATGGCAAGCCCCGGGGTAAGATCATCATAAGGATCTGAAAAATACTCTCCCGCCCTCCCCATCATGACTGGTCCATACGGGCGGCTGGCAGAAAAAGGAAGGGGGGATGGGGTGAGGGGGGGATGGGGTGAAAAAAAAGTTGAAGAGGATGAAATAACTAGAAAGCCGTACCCGGTTTTTTTGGAAACAACATAGGCGTTCTGGATTTATATTCAAGGTAGGATGCCCCAAAACGAAACTCAAGTTCCCGTTCTTCATACACATTCACGAAAAAAAGCAGTGCCGGGGTAAACACAAAAAGTACCCAGAATACAATCAGCGGTGACTGAAACCAGATTCCAAGTGACAGTAAAAATGAGATGCCTGCCAGAACCATTGGATTACGCGTCCAGGCATACATCCAGTCTGCCGCAAGTTTGCGGCTGAGAGCAATGAAAAAGGGTGCACCGAACCCTCTCAGAGCAAGGTTTATCACTGTCAGCAAGGAAGCTGCCCCGGTAATAATGACCAGAACCAAACCGATTACTGATGGTACCGGGAGAGTCCAGTCAGGCCAGTCCCTGTAAGTGGCGAATAAACGAACAACAGGAATAACCATAGTAAAACCCAGTCCAAAATGAACAAATGTTGTTGTCCACACGGCGTATCCTTTTGTCTGGTGCCTGTCCAGTATCTTCCTGCCAAGCCATACCAGGGGGTATGTCAGCAATACCCCTCCTGTAATGACAGACAGATTCATGAAGTTTGAAAGCGAAGCATCTGATACCAGCCACCAGATAATAATGAGAATCGCCAGAAGAAATATCCTGATAAATAAATCGATGACATGTTTCACGGTATTGCTTTTAATTTATTATCTCCAAAATCAAATTTATCAGAACAAGAATAGTCACAGGAACAGAAAGAGTTGCTTTGTGACGTCTGTCTCCCCTTTTCCTCAGCTGGCTGCCTAAGGGTTCAATGCAATCTGCGTAAGATCATTGCAGATTTCTATGCAGATCAAAGTTACATTATGTCAATATTAAAGTCAAATTTAAATAATGGCTGCTCCCGGAAAGCCTGTTCCACACTGAATAAAAACACCCCGGAAGGAGGGCCTGGTAAGTTTAAATCATGTACATTTGATAATGGTTTAAGAAGGGAACAGATCCTGCTTTTTACCCGGTTTATCGTTGTCCTGGAAATATTCGTTCCGATACTAATAAATAAAGGGAGGTTATTATCATGAAATCAAAAAGCTCATTTGCTGTATTTATCTTTTTTGTGATTGCTGTTATCGGTGGTATCCCGGCATATTTACGCTATGCCGCGGGCGACACTTCCGGTGCTGTCTGGATCAGCCTGGTCTTTTTGCTGGCAGCCATTTTCGTCTCTTCCTCAATAAAGATCGCGGACCAGTGGGAAAAAGCCGTGGTATTACGGCTGGGACGCTTCCAGTCCATGAGGGGTCCCGGCCTCTTTTTAATTATACCGATCCTTGACTCTGTAGCATACTGGATTGACACTCGTGTCATTTCAACTGCCTTTACAGCAGAAAAAACACTGACAAAAGATACTGTGCCTGTAGATGTGGATGCCGTGCTGTTCTGGAAAGTTATCGATCCGAAGAAAGCTGCCCTTGAAATTGCCCAGTACAAAAACGCAATAGGATGGGCCTCACAAACAGCTCTGCGTGATGTCATTGGCAAGACAATGCTGTCAGAGATGCTTGAAGGCAGGGACAAGATGAGCGAATTGCTCCGGAAGATAATTGATGACAGAACAGAACCGTGGGGCATCAACGTGATATCGGTTGAAGTAAAAGATGTGAACATTCCCGCTTCACTTCAGGATGCAATGTCGATGCAGGCCCAGGCTGAAAGAGAACGCCAGGCCAGGGTGATCCTCGGTGATTCAGAACGACAGGTGGCAGAGAAGTTTGGAGATGCAGCCAAAACTTATGCAGATAACCCCACAGCTCTGCACCTGAGGGCAATGAATATGCTGTATGAAGGACTTAAGACAAACGCTACAATAGTAATTGTCCCCAGTTCAGCACTGGAGACAATGCAGCTTGGAGGTCTTGCTGGTATGACAGCAATGACCATGGAACTGAATAAGAGGCGTGAGAAAAAAGAAACTGATAAGGAACCGGATAAATCAGAAGAATAAAATATTGCAGGCGGGAAAAGTTGAAGAAGTACGATGGTATGGCGGTTTGGAGACTACTTGTATCATGAGTCATGCGTCGTGCGTCGTGTGTCGTGTAATGTTTCGTAAATTTGATGACCATTAATATCCTGAACAATGGAAACACTATTATATATCCTTGCCGGAGTGGCAACAGGTTCTCTCCTGACTTATTTTATTACAAGATCCTGGCTTACTTCAGCTCACAACAGGGAACTTATCGAAAAGTCCAATGAACAAACAAGACTCCGGGAACAGATAGCTACAATGAACGCTAAACTTGAAGCGGAGAAGGAGAGTCTGAAAGCTGCGCAGGATGCAATGCTCGAGAAATTCAGCTCCGCAGCATCTGCTGCGCTGGGACAGAACAGCGAACAGTTCCTGAGACTGGCAAAAACCCAGTTTGAAGCACATAAAACAGAAGCCGGAACTGAACTGGACCAGAGGAAAAATGCAATCAGCGAGATGCTCGGACCAATGAAGGAAGTACTTGAAAAATATAACCTGAAGGTGGAGGAGCTCGGCAAAAATTCAAACCTTACATTCGGACAGGTCAGGGAGATGCTTTCCAGCCTTCAGGTCACAAGCACAGGACTGCAGAAGGAGACAAGCAATCTTGCAACAGCCCTGAAGAATCCCCAGACCAGGGGAAGATGGGGGGAGATAACCCTTCGTAATATAGTGGAGCTCACCGGCATGCTTGATCATTGCGATTTCAATGAACAGGTATACAAAGAGGGAGAAGACGATACAATCAAACCTGATATGCTTGTGAATCTGCCTAACAGCAGACATGTCGTAGTCGACTCAAAGGTTCCGCTAAAAGCATTCATGGAAGCAATAGAAGCTTCTGATGAAAAAACGCGGAACGAGTTGTTTGCAGCGCACTCGAAGTCAGTGAGGAACAGGATGACGGAGCTAAGCAGGAAAAACTACTGGTCGCAATTTAAGGATACCCTCGACCTGGTGGTTCTTTTTGTTCCCGTGGAATCAGCTCTTAACGCTGCACTTCTCACCGATAAGGATCTATTCCAGGATGCTCTCAGCAAAAGGATAATACTTGCTGCTCCCTCAACAGTGTTCATTATACTAAAATCATATGCAATGTCGTGGCAGCAGCACAATATAACAGTAAATGCTACGGAAATAATGGAGCTTTCACGCGAGCTTCATGAAAGGCTTCTTAAGTTCAACCAGCATCTCGGAAACATAGGTTCGGGACTTAAAGATGCTGTCAGAAGTTATAACGAAGCTATCGGCTCATACGAGGGAAGATTGCTTGTAACAGGCAGAAAGCTTGAGGATCTTGATGCAAAAAGCAACAAAGAGAAAATCAGAAATATCGGAACTATTGATGACACTATAAGGGCATTGGATGTTCCTGATGAAACATAAAGGCCTGTTTAAATATAATCCCGGATTCAGGTTTTCCGGCGGAATTAACTCTTATCCGGATTCGGAATGATACAGATAAACTCAAAATCCTCGTTGAAAGGATTTCCGAACTGGTGCTTTTCATCCGGTCTGACAAAGAGGCTCTGACCTTTCTTTACTTCATGTTCATTCCCGTTCTCATCAACAGCAATTCCCCTGTTCTTTTCAACTTTAATAACATGCTCATAATTGTGCTGATGATAAGGTGTATTGCCGCCGGTAGCAATTATAAGATGCCGCATGAAAATATTCTCTGACCCGTCGTTAAGGCCTACAAGCATTTTCATTTTAACCTCTTTCGCTCCCTCCATTCTAACTTCACCTGCAAGGATATTCTCATTGTTGTTGATTTTCATGGCGATGGTACCTGGTTATGAGTCAAAGTTATAAAAAACCCACGGAGACACGGAGTGCACAGAGAATCACGGAGTCCCGCCCTCCAGCCATCACCCACTCTCCCCCTCCCCCACTCACCCCCTCTTTTTAATCTGGCAGCAACTGAAAAGAAGAAAGGATTGCCCAATTGCCGGTTATCCTAAAGTGCCTACTGGCCTATTGCCTGCCCCTTGCTGTCGCTCTCCACTTCCAGCTTATGACCGAGCTTCTTTATATTTCTGCCCTTGTTGAACCTCCAGGAGTACTGGAACTGGACCCAGGTTCCGAAATCAATACCTGTTGTATTTGTTGAAGTAAAAGCAGGTGCTTCGGTTTCCATCTTCTGGTAATCTATTTTTTTGGAGAAAGGAAGCAGCCAGAAAAGACCCATGGTGTGGTTCTTCAGCTGATACTGTCCGCCAAACCCATAGATCGGAAGAGTGTACATCTTAGTCTGTGCATTGATATTCACACCGTTATACTGAAGATATGCAAACAGTGTAATCTTTTTCTTCTTATCAGGATTTCCGAAGGCAGTACTTGTAACAGTGTATGAGAAATAATCGCGGGAAGGAATTGTAAATGTGCCTTCTGAATATTCATCATAATGGCCGTTGTAAATCCTTGCGCTTATGTTGACATACCACAACATGGCATTGACTCCCCCGCCAAATTCATAACCGCTGAGCAGGTTGTAAGGCTTTGAGATAGTTGTGATTGCTCCGGTAATCGGTGACCGGGTTATGCTGTAGCGGCTGCTTACCTTGTCGTCAAAGAACTCATTATAAATATAAGGTGAGAAATAATTGGTTCCGAAATTCCATGTATATGTAAGTTGAAGACGATCGCGGTAATCGGGCCTCAGGTCAGGATTGCCCTGGGTGATGTCGTACGACTGTCCGACTCTCCAGTAAGGATTCATATCATAAATTCCCGGACGGTTGATCCTCCTGTTATAAGTGAACTTCAGGTTATGTGAGGCTGAGAACTTATACTGGATATTTGCAGCAGGAAGGAAACAGGAATAATCGGGTTTTGTGACCGAATCAGCCATGATATGACTGTTCTCAACCCTCAGCGAAGCCTGGAGACCGAATTTTTTCAGATTCATGGCAAACCCTGCATAGGCCGAATTCCTGAATTCACCATACTCAAACAGGTTGCTCTCCGGCTGATTATCGATATTAAAATCATACCCCAGAAACTGGTAATAGAGATGATACCCGGCTTCAATTTTTGCATTCATCCCCAGAGGATAAACATAATCGAGCTTGGTTGTGAAGTAATCCCTGTCATTCAGGTCGTCCTCCGTCCTGGAATAAGAGTCGATCAATACATCGCTGCCGTAAGGATAACGTAAATTGGAAAAATCGTTCTCCGAGACAGATCTGAAGATATAGTAGCTTGCCTCAGCCGTGAATTCCTCGACAGGTTTTTTAGATGACTTTTTATAGAAGAGTGAAAAAGCAGTCTCATCGCTGTGCACCTTACTGGTAGTAACAGATGAAATAGTATTCAGCGGATTTCCGCTTTTAAACAGGGTTGCAGTATTGGGAATATCCACATTCTGCTGTACCGGTTTATAACTGACATTAAAGCTCATATTGTTCCTGTCGTTCAAATAATAATCCATACCTGCGTTCACCGATCCCAGTGAGACCTTTATTTTTCCGTCGCCGTATGTATAAATTGTTGAATCAATGGACGGGAACCGGCTGTCGGTTGTATTGCTTATGTTGAGGCCTTGTGTTATTAATGATCCAGTTGCATAGAATGTTATTTTTCCCATTGAATAATCAATGCTGCCCTGGGTTACACTGGTGACTTTACGGAATGGTTTTATGGCTTCAAGAATGTTGCCGTTCACTCCGTACCGGGCCTCTTTCTTCAGTATGATGTTCAGAACCCCGTCTATATTGCCTTCATATTTGCCCGACGGGTTGGAGATGATCTCAATACTCTGGATATCAGTCGGAAGAATTCTTGCAAGGTATTCCCTGTCGCGCTGCCTTCCATCTACCTGGATTATAAAATTACTGCTTCCGTTCAGTGTAATGTTATTCTGGAAGTCGACAGTCACCTGCGGGATCTTTTTCAGCAGGTCGTAACCATTGCTCGCAGTTTTGGCTGCAACCTCGGGGATAGCATAGACAGTGCGGTCTACCATTTCCTTGCCCTTAAGGCGTTCACCGACTACCATCACTTCATTCAGGGCCGTTGTTATTTCTGCCAGGAAAATGGAATCGACAAGAATCTCCTGTCCGCCTGCATTTACATTAACAGGCTTACCGGCTGACCTGTATCCTACAAAGCTTGCCCTTACAAAATAATTACCCGGTTTTATATTTTCAAGAGTGTATCCTCCGTCAGTAAGGGTAATGATTCCGTTAACCATTACTGAATCGGGAAGCTGAAGAAGTGCAACAGAAGCAAACTGTACCGGTGTCCGGTCTTTTTCGTAACTGACATACCCTTTTATAGTCTGCGCCCTGCCGGCAACAGAAACAAACAGCAATAATATTGCAATCAAGATTTTTCCCCTTTTCATGTCTCAGGCTGAATTATTATTGTAATGCAGTGACCTTTGTTTCCCCGTTAATATCCATAGGCATCTGCATGCTGAATCCCGGTGCACTGATCCCCAGGGTTCCTGAAATGCGTGTTTTGGAAACATTTTGCACCATAAGTCCGGTGCGGATATCGATAACCAGGTCTGATTTGCTCAATCCTGACAGGTTATCATAGGTAACAGTTGCCCCTCCTGACTGCATTGGAGGTGCATTTTCTGCCGCCCTGATGCTTGATTCGGCAGTTATGGCTGCATTATTTCCGTTAATACGGTCAAGATGATATGAAGAATTAATCATAAGCAGCATTCCCCCGGAGTTCATCTTGTCGGCCATCTTCCACTCATCGCCTGCCGAAACCTCTTTACCCGGGAGGTTCCATGTAAAGCCGCTGATCATTGCTTTCAGGGCGTTTTCGCTTACAACTTCTGCAATCTGGGTTTTTATGGCCGAAGCCATCGGTTCTGTCAGGGTTATTGAAGCGGTATCTTTAAGTATCATGTCGGAAAGCATTTTCGCATTCACGATCTCCAGGGGTTTTCCGGTGAAATCCATTTTGACATAAAGCGCATTCCTTGTAAGCCTGTTCATTATGCAGGACATTATGTCGGTGGTTTCAGAGGATTTAATATCCCCTTCAACTGTTGAATTTATGTCGGTGATTTTACCCATCGCGTTGGTTTTTGTGATAATGGTATCGAAGCGGACTTCAGTGACCATCAGATCGGGTGTAACATCAAGTATTTTCATCGAAAGTGCATAAATAATTTTCGACTCGACGGTTTGCAAAGCGCCGTTAATCGTCTGTGTCACAGTCTGTTCGGAAACTGATTTTAACCTGTATATTTTGTTCTTCTCCAGGTTCAATCGCAGGTTGGCGGTCTCCTGTGCTGTTAACAAAATAACAATCAGAAGAGCAGCAGTTGATAGCAAAATTCTTTTCATTGTACTGGTTTTAATTAATTAAGTGTAAAGTTATGGCTTATAAGATTTTTGAACAAGATTATTCGACGAACGGCAGGTTTCTGCCGGTGAACCGGTTGTTTGCCTGAACGAACGTATAGTAATATGAGGGGGTGAGAGGGTGATTTGTCATGACATTGAGATATTTTTTATCTTTAGATGTCACGCTGCTTAAATTGTTACAGTGTAAATCAATCTATCTCCGTTTCCCCCACTCTCCCCCTCTCCCACTCTCCCACTCCATCCTTTCACCGGGCAACAGTTATCAAACGAAGTTCCCATCGTAATCTTGTGACGGATCTGCACTGGAGAGATCCATTACCCTCTGAAATCCGGGATCGCCGTTTTTGTGCGTGGAGGAACCTCCGTTGTAGCATCTCGGGATGCCCCAGGTGCCATGATACCATTTGCCGGGGCTTGATGAATCTTTGTGATAATGGCCAAAGAGGAGAGCATCAACCTTGTTCTGAATTATCTTTCTTAATCCGTCGCTGTCCTTCATCTGCATGGCGAGCTTGAAGTCGAACGGATGATGGTGCAGGTAAACGACCTTTTTGCAGCTGGCAATCTTTGGATCCTTAAGTATCTTCTTCAGACGTTTCAGCTGTCCGGTGCCCAGTTCTCCCTCACTGAAGAAACGGTCGTTCCAGTGTAGCTCCTCAGCTGTTGAATCGAGACCGATAAAAACGAGCTTTCCGATAATATCGAGCTTCGGATAAGTTATATCAGGCGACATGTAATACCTCACCTTGAACAGGTTTACGAACTTCTTGTTCCCCTTCGCACCATTTCCGTAATCGTGGTTGCCCGGGACAACCAGCACCCTGAATCCTCTTTTCTCCAGCAGCCTTATCCCTTCAACAGCTTCATCAATCTGCTTACCGCGGTTGGCATTGTTGACGATATCGCCGGTTATCATAATGATATAGTCCTTTGCCGGCTGCTTCAATTGTGAAATACCATCAATTATAGCCCGGAATTTTTCGCCGCAATCCTTGTGGCCTACGTGGAGATCCGAGAGGTGGATAATTTTTTTCATTGCACAATGTTAATAAAAATGTCATTTATTCCTGCATCTCCCCATCCCCCACTCTCCCACTCTCCCCCTCCTTCTTAATGCCGTTGCGCCGTTGCGCCGTTGTGCCGTTGCGCCGTTAAATTAGGTTTATCGATTAATATGACTACCTTTGCCCGATTTTAATTACGGAATAATCCCGGCCATTACGGCAGTTTTTATTTCCCCATACTATAAAAATATTTATGCATTTTGAATCATTGAACCTTATTGACCCTGTTCTTAGATCATTGAAAGAAGAGGGGTACACGATACCAACACCCATACAGAAAGAAGCCATCCCGGTAATCCTGCAGGGGTCCGATCTTATAGGTTGCGCACAGACAGGCACCGGAAAAACAGCCGCTTTTGCAGTACCGATCCTTCAGATCCTCAGCAAAACGAGATCATCAGACAGGAAAAGAAAAATAAGAAGCCTCATTGTCACACCCACCAGGGAACTGGCAATACAGATCAGGGACAGTTTCAGCGCCTACGGCCGCTATACAGGATTGACGAACACTGTTGTCTTCGGAGGTGTGCATCAGAATCCTCAGACAGCCTCGCTGAGAAACGGAGTTGACATCCTTGTTGCAACACCGGGCAGGCTGCTTGATCTCATGAACCAGGGATATATCTCCCTGAAGGATGTTGAAATTTTCGTCCTTGATGAAGCCGACAGGATGCTTGACATGGGATTCATACATGATGTAAAGAAGATCATAGCATCACTCCCGCATAAAAGGCAATCGCTTTTCTTTTCAGCTACCATGCCTCCGGAAATTGTTAAGCTGGCAGGATCAATAGTGAACAAACCGGTAAAGGTTGAAGTGACTCCCTCGGCAACCACCGTTGACATTGTCAGACAGTTGGTTTACTTCACCGACAAAGGAAACAAGAATGCGCTTCTTCTGGAATTGTTAAAGGACAAGCAGATTAAAACAGCCCTGGTATTCACCCGTACGAAATTCGGAGCGGATAAAGTTGCAAAGGTCCTGAAAAACAAGAACATAAGTGCCGAATCGATTCACGGAAACAAGGCGCAAACCACCCGTCAGAAGGCGCTTGCCAATTTCAAGGCTCAGACAACCCGTGTGCTTGTGGCAACAGATATTGCGGCCCGCGGCATCGATGTGGATGATCTTGAATATGTGATTAACTACGAGATTCCCAATATCTCCGAGACCTATGTTCACAGGATAGGCAGGACAGGAAGGGCCGGAGCCGGCGGAACAGCTATCTCATTCTGTGATGCAGAAGAAAAAACATATCTCAGGGACATTGAAAAGCTCATCACAAAAAAGATTGAGATCGTTGATGATCATCCTTATCCCCTTACCGAAATAACCCCGGTAAAACTGCCGCAGCAGCAGCGAAGGAATCATCCCCGTCCTCATTTTGCGGCACAGAGAAGGTTCAATTCCCGAAGCCGGTGGAGGAGGTAAGGGCAAATAGTTTGGAAGTACCAGTTTTTTAACCACAGAGTTCAGACGGAGTATCACTTTTTTTTATCCGTGTAACTCCGTGAGATTCTGAGCAGGAACCTTATTACTCCGTGGTTATGTTTTTATGATTTCTTGATACCGAACCAGGCATAGGCGGCGCCGACCAGGATGCCGAGCCAGGTCTTGCCGATCTCATTAAGCGTTACCGAGACATCAGGACTCCTTATAACACCTACATAAAATGAGCTGAACCCGATCAGGAGCCACACGATAATATATGTCCACACAATGCCCTGCATCAGCCTCCTGCCATAGTCATGCGCCAGCACCTTCACCTGAGACATCGGTGTTGAACCGCTGTCGGCCAGCGCCAGGTTGCCGATGACAACACCTGAGACCAGTCCGCCCAGCAGGTTGATCACCCATACAGCGTTAATCCCCGGAACATAGCCTCCTCCCTCAGGATCCCACCTGAGCACAGCCCATATAAGGCTTCCGAGCGAGACCAGGTAAATAAGAAGCAGCATGCATGCGATCACTCCCAGCAGGATTTCTTTTGATTTCGGATTCATAGTCTAAGTGCTTTATTCGTAATTAATGATTTTACAGTTTAATTTTCTTTTTGCAATTTGCATCGATTCATCTAATTTAGTTTCTTTATTTTAACAATAAAAATAAATCCTATGAATTCACATGAAATTGACTATAAGATCTACGGCGACGACATCCAGTTCGTGGAAATAGAGCTTGATCCGAATGAGACCGTAATTGCCGAGGCAGGAACAATGGTGTACATGGAGGAGGGCATCATCTACGATGTAAAAATGGGAGACGGAGCTTCACCCGATAACACTGTAATGGGAAAGCTGTTCCAGGCAGGTTCACGGATACTCACCGGGGAATCGCTCTTCCTTACCCACTTCACCAACAGGGGAAGCGGAAAGAGAAAACTGGCATTTGCCGCTCCCTATCCGGGTACGATAATACCCGTCGACCTCAGGCAGGTCGGACAAAAACTTATCGTTCAGAAAGACGGTTTCCTCTGCGCTGCATTCGGAACACGCCTCAGCATAACACTTAATAAGAAAATAGGCTCAGGGCTTCTTGGCGGTGAAGGCTTCATTCTCCAGAAACTTGAAGGTGAAGGAAAAGCTTTCATCCACGCAGGAGGCACTGTTATCGAGAAACAACTTAACAATGAAACACTCAGGATAGATACAGGCTGTGTGGTTGCATTTGAGCCGTCACTTGATTTTGATGTTGAGACAGCCGGCAGCCTTAAGTCGATGGTATTCGGAGGAGAGGGGCTCTTCCTTGCCACCATGAGAGGAACAGGCCGGGTATGGCTGCAGTCGATGCCGATACGCAAGCTTATCCGGGCACTGGCACCTTTCGGCCGGAATATGGGAAAAGAAGCAGGGTCGCTGCTCGGGGGGTTGTTTGAACGATAAACCGGTTGCTTGTTGCGGGATGCGTGGTGCAAGGTCCACTGCACTTTACGCATGATCTTGAGTCCCTCCATATTTATTCCTAAGAATTTTATAAATTGCATTGTCCGATAGTTAATCAACCAAAATCATACCGATGAAAAGAATCATTCCTTTTATTATTTTGCTCCTTCTGGTATCATGTAATTCCTCTGGTCCTTCCACCAATCAGTCTTCTGATACTTCTTCTGTTTCTGCTTCTGCTCCTGCTCCTTCATCTGTTCCATCTGCTGGCACACCAGCAAATGAGTGGATTGAATTAATGTTCACCGGCAGGTCACATTGCAGCTCAGAGCTTGAGCCGGGTGATGCCTGGGAAGGTGAAAGAGGTCAGTACAACCCTGGGAACCTTTATGATAATAATCCTGAAACAGCCTGGGTTGAAGGCGCCGAAGGCTATGGAACCGGAGAATATTTTATTGCTGACCTGGGCTATATGCTTCCGGGGAAGATCGAGATACGAAATGGTTACCAGAAATCTGAGAGCATCTTTAAGAAGAACAGCAGGGTTAAAAATGCAAAAATAACTCTCTTTGCAGGATTTCACCTTCCGGGTGAGGTCACCGAAATAGGTGAAATTTACAGGGCAAGACAAACAGGCAGCTCATCTGTTGTAACGCTCAACGATGCAATAGGACTCCAGGAGGTCCCTCTTCCCGTCGACATGAAGAGCGCCTTTAAAGAGAGAATATTACTTACCAGGGATTTTAAAACTGAGTTCAGTGAGAGGCTGGAAGATCTGCAGGAATTTGAGACTCCGATGTCGCTGCACTGGTTCCTGAAGGTTGAGATAGTTGATGTATATCCGGGCTCAGACTTTGATGATACATGCATTTCGGATATTCTTTTCCATAACATGACTCTTGACCCTGTGAGTGATGATGAAGTGATAAAGAAGGTTTATGACTCTGAAACCCAGGATATGGTTCTTTTTGATACCGACCAGAGAGAAGGAATAGCGCTGGCCGATGTAAAGGAACTGAAAGAGTATAAAGAGAAAACCCAGGATGTTAAAATGGCTGTTACCCTTATGGATGCAAGTCCGGATAAGGAATGGGCATGGATTGATATCATGTCGACTGCCGAAGGAGCCAGGGTTGAAGAGTTGCATGCCCTCTACCATGTCAGGTCGATGAAAAGAGTTGGTCCGGGTCTGCTTGACAGCAGCACGGGCATCTACGGATTCACTGAAAAAGATGGCAGGATCTGGCTTGACACCAGTGAGGGACTTAAAGATCTCGATAATATCAGAAAAAAGCTCTGATCGCATTAATGCCTGACCCCGGCAGGATCAATCTTTCATACAACGGACCGATAAACCGATGGCTTTTGCACTATTATTACTAAATAATGAAATCATATAGTAATAGATACATCTTGCCTCTCCTTTGGCAGGATCCGACTGATATTCATCGGAACTCCATATGTTACCGTAGTAGCCGGCAAGTGCAAATGCCCCGTTTGTATTGTTGCGGAATCCTCCCGGAAGAAATGTGAATCCAGAAAGATTCCGTTTTTCAGCAAAATCAGTATTGCCGGGAGCACCCGTCTCTGCCGAGGTTTCCCAGGTTGTTGAAGCCAGCGACTTGGCCAGCTTATCTTCACTGGTTGAACCGTCATAATTATATCCATTGGCAATCATGAAGGTTTCAAGGGCATCCCAATCATCAACTGAAGGCACATGCCATCCTGCAGGACAGATATTCTTTCCGCCATTGGTTGTTGTGCTTACCGCATACCAGTTGTACATAGCCCCGTAGGTGCCGCCATATGTTTCCGGGTTGTTATCGTACCAGCAATAGCCGGGCGTTGTGAGGCCTATCCAGTCATTATTAACAGTTACCAGCGGTATCTCTGTACCGTCAGAGAACCTTGTTGTCCTGAGATTCTCAACCATCCAGGTCTGGTTGCCGATCCTCACAGTACTGTAATAGTTGCCGTCAGCATCTTTTGCCATCATGCCTGAGCTGATAAGCCTGTTTTCAAGCGAAGAAATCTGGGCTTGCAGAGCATCAACAGACTCCTCCGTTGCCGCTCCGATTTCCTCCGCAGTATGAGTATGGCCAACCGGTGCGTAACCAGCCTCAGCATGATTACCCCAGTCATAGGCAGCAGCCCAGTCATTTATATCTGATTTAGTAATCCCGGCTGCAGGAGAAACATCAAATACGGGATCTGTTTCCGGATAGCTCGCAACTGTCGTCGCATGAAGAGCATAGGGAACGCTTAATAACTGGCTTGTGCCGGTGATTGTGTAGTTGGTTGCTCCTGTAGGATCAGTTTCAGTTCTAAGATAATAAGTTCCGCCTGACCAGTCAATAGCTGAAAATGTCCCTGACAAAGGAATGCCTCCTCCGATTTCGATCGTCACCAATCCATTTACATTCGTTTCAGGATTAGGATTGAAAATTTCCTGGTAGACCAGTGTCCCGGCAGGAGAATCCCGCAATATGCTTATTTTCATACCTACTGCATGATCCTTTACCAGTTCTCCGTCGGCATTGCGTATCACAGCCTGATAGCTCATTCTTTGCGGTGACTGTGCCCATAATGATGAGCAGATGAGCAGATTTGCCAGAGTGATGAATAATGCCCTGCTGATTATGTTCTTTTTGTTTTTCATTGTTCTCTTCAATAAAGACTTAGTCCTTCAAACAACGAACAGCAAATCCGGCTTTTTTAAGGCCGCCACCCTGCACCGTATAGTTGTAAGCATAGCATGTGGACAGAAACCATCCACTTTCTCCATCGTACTCCGTGACTGTCCACAAGTGACCGAACTGTCCAAGATAGTACCATATCGATAAGTTTGGATGACGGTAGCCAGTAGGAACGCTTGTGAACCCGGTTACATTTATTTTTTCAGGATAACCGGTATTGCCAATTGCCCCTACAGTTCCTGACGCTTGCCACAAGGTTGCGGATCCCAGGGACTTTGCTATTTTATTTCCAGTAATTGTACCATCATAATTATAACCATTGGCTATCAGGTAATCTTCCAGAGTTGTCCATTCGGCATGAGTGGGTACATGCCACCCATCGGGGCACACGCCTCGGCTGTCAGTTACTGTAAACCAGGTATATAATCTGCCGTAAATGGCTGCATTGTCTTCATTACCATTGTAAGCCCACTGGTATTTTGGATCAGTCTCTCCTGAGATGTCAAGGTTATGAGGTTCTGTTGTGCCAATTGATTCGCCATTATTATACTTTGTCGATTTCAGGTTTTCAACCATCCATAGCTGAGTGCCTATGGCTACTGTGTTGTAAACATTACCGTCGATGTCTTTTACTTTTCCTGCCTCAAAATTTAATTCATTGCCATAACTTGTACCTGCAACGTTTGTGGCATAAGCTCTTACATAATAAGTTGTACCTTGTGTTAATCCGGTCATTGTGCTTATGAATGCACCTGCTCCTGCACCATCTTCTGTCTTAGTCTCTAATGCAATAGTCGGGTTTGTTGTTTCGCTCCAGCAAACACCGCGTGCTGTTACTTCAGCGCCTCCATCGTCAGTAATACTACCTCCTGATGCTGATGAAGTTGGTGATATGATTGTTACTTCTGCTGTTGACATGGTCGGGGCAATAGCTGAAGTGGTTGTAAAAAGAATTTCATTTCCGTAAGCTGTTCCGGCATTGTTTGTAGCATAAGCTCTGGCAAAATATTCTGTCAGAGGTGTTAATCCGGTTATTGAACTTGCAAATGTCCCCGTTCCGGTGCCGTCAGTAGTTTTACTATCCATTATTGTCGGGTTTGCAGATTCGCTCCAGCATACTCCGCGTGCGGTTACAGATGCACCTCCGTCACTTGTTATATTTCCCCCGCTGGTTGCTGTGCTTCCCCTTATTGATGATGCGGCATCGGTAGTGATTGTTGAAAACAAAGGTCCTGACCATTGAGGTCTGTTAGATGCAGCAAATTGTAAAAACTGACCCGGCTGCCCGGCAGGTAACAGTAACCATGACGTTCCATTCCAGTACAGCATATCACCCGGATTATTTCCATCCGGTCTGGCTGTTTCTGCTGCTGCTGCATATAATGCATAAGGTACACTGAGCAACTGACTTGTACCCGAAATAGAATAGACAGTGCCGCCCGACGGATCTACATCAGTTTTAATGTAATATGTTCCGTCTGACCAGTCAATACCGCCCAGTGGTACCAGGCTTCCGATTACAATACTCAGTAAACCATTTTCGTTGGTTGAAGACGTTTGCGCTTCGGTATAGATCAGGTCACCTGTTGGTGAATTATGCAATATACTTATTAAGATGCCCACTGAATGACTTACTACCAGGTCACCGCCTGAGTTGCGTATAACAGCCTGATAGCTAACCTTCTCAGGTACCTGTGCAAAAACACTGAATGCCAGAATCGCTAAACCTGCAAGAGTCAGGATCTTTTTCATGATTATTGGTTTTTAATGATTTTAAATGTTTTCATCTCCTTATTTCCCCGGATCACTTTCAGAATATAAGTTGAGGGGGGAAAGTTTTGCATGGAAATATCAGATTCGGTACCCATTAATTTGTTGTCCAGCAACATATTCCCATTGATATTATAAAGCTGATATCTGAGATCTTCAACTTCGGAACCTTCTATCTTAAGCCTGAGAAAATCTGATGAAGGATTCGGATATATCTTCATTTCAAGCGAAATATTCTCAGATTTCTCAAGTGCAGTCACTACTGAAATCTCATACGGCTGCTGTACCCCCTGGGCTACCGAACCATAGGTTTCTGATGTATTGGTGGTGTATACAATCTGCCCGACCGAATAGCTTGCAGAGCCTCCGTCTCCCGTTGCATTTCCGCCTGAGGCGGTAATGGCATTTTGTCCCAGGATTATTGATCCGTAACTAAAAACATAAATTGCTGTAAAGAAAATAATCAATCTTTTCATGGCTGACTTTTTCAGAGTTGAAGAAAACTAAAATCAAAGGTAGACTTTACTTCAATCAAAGTCAATTTTTTTTATAATAACATATTCAATACATTCCGGGAACATTGGGGCCGTTGCACCTTTGCACCTTTTTTATTATCTTGGCAATTAAAAATATCGAATCTTATGAAAAAAATTACGCGCAGGGACTTTATAAGCAAATCTGCCCTGGGGGTTGGATCAGTTGCTTTTGCATCACGCTTTTCTCTTGCAGAGGCTGAGAAAAAAACAATGAAGCCGAAAAAAATGCTTATCGGCTTCCAGACATGGACAATAAGGGAATCACTTGTAAAGGACTTCCCCGGAACACTTAAGAAGATGGCGGATATGGGATACCAGAATCTTGAGATGTGCTCACCTCCGGGATACCAGTTTGCCGGCTTCGCTCCGCTGGTGAAGTATTCCGCTAAGGAGATGAAGCAGATAATTAATGATTCCGGGCTAGTATGCACATCAGCACATTATGTTTTTAATGAGCTGAAAAATAACCTGGATGAAAGAATTGCTTTTGCACTGGAGCTGGGTCAGACACAAATGATCCTTTCAAGCTTCGGATTGCCTTCAAAAGCCACAATGGACGACTGGATGAAAGCTGCAGATGAGCTTAATGAGATAGGTATGAAGGCAAAACAGGCCGGCATACAGATGGGATTTCACAATCACCATGGCGAATTTGCAAAAATTGATGATAAGCTCATTTATGATGAACTCCTTAACCGGTTCGATCCAAATTACATCAGGATGCAATTCCAGGTTGCCGTCTTCAACATAGGTTATAAAGCTGCAGATTATTTTAATAAGTATCCCGGACGATTCATCTCAGCCCATCTTGCCGATTATGCTTCTGACCTGAAGGAGCAGGTGCCTGTGGGAAAGGGCGTCATTGACTGGAAGGAATTCTTTGCCTCGCTGAAAACCGGCGGCGTTCAGAATATTTTCGTGGAGATGGATCCTGAAAACTTTGAAGCGAGCGCTGAATTCCTGAAGAATACATGATCTGATAACTTAAAAATGAAGAACTTACACAGAGTTCCACAGAGGAGACACAGAGTTCCACTGAGTATAAACTCTGTGGTTCTCTGTGTCTTCTCTGGATTTCCTCTGTGTTAGTTCTTAAATTATTTTTTAAACATATAGTACAATGAAACTTATAATGAGATTTATCTTCCTGTTGCTTCTGATGAGCAACCTGTCATTCGGACAGGAAGCAGGTTATGTATTTACAATGAAGAAGGAGATGCCCTGCACTCCGGTGAAGAACCAGAGCTTAACATCAACCTGCTGGTGCTTCTCAGGAATTTCGATGTTCGAGTCGGAACTCATCCGCATGGGAAAAGGGACCTATGATCTTTCAGAGATGTTCGTGGTGAGGCATACCTATGAAGATAAAGCGGAGATGTTCGCCAGGATGCATGGCAGTTCCAGCTTTGCAGGAGGAAGTGAATTCGGAGATCTTCTGACAATCAGCAAAGAGAAGGGGCTCGTCCCGGATGCTGTGTATCCTGGACTGAACTATGGCGAGATAAAACATAATCACCGGGAATTGGATGGAGTACTCCGCGGCTATATGGATGCACTCATCAAGAATTCAAAGCTCACTACCGTCTGGCTTGCCGGAATTAACGGGATCCTTGATGCTTACCTGGGCAAATCACCCGACAATTTCACCTATGAGGGCAAAACAGTCACGCCTGCATCTTTCATTAAGGAGCTTGGCATTAATCCTGATGACTATATATGCCTTACCTCATTTACACATCATCCGTTTTATAAACCGTTCATGCTCGAGCTGCCTGACAACTGGGCTGCAGGACTGTTCCATAACCTTCCGCTTGATGAATTCCTGCAGGTAATCGACAACTCCCTGGCAAACGGATACACGGTAGCTTGGGCCAGTGATGTGAGCGACAAGGGATTCTCAATGAAAGAAGGAGCGGCAATAGTGCCTGAAAAAAACTGGACGGACATGACCGAGGCTGAAACTGCCAAAGCATTTGCCGGACCTCAGAAGGAGAAAGTGATAACCCAGGAATTGAGGCAGGCGGAATTCAATAACTACTCAACAATGGACGATCACGGGATGCATATCCTCGGAGTCGCCGCTGACCAGTCGGGGAACACATTCTATAAGGTAAAAAACTCATGGGGCATCACCGGTAAATACGACGGCTTCATCTACGTTTCAAAACCATTCGTTGCTTTACGAACAACGAACATCATGGTCAATAAAAAGGGGATACCTGCAGCTATTGCGCAGAAGATGGGGTTGAAATAAGTCGTGCAAGTCATGCAGGTCATGCAAGTCGTGCAGGTCATGATGGTTACTGGATGCCTGTCGCCCGACGCCTGACGCCTGACGCCTTTACTTATATTTTTCGTCCCTCTGCTTAAGTGATAAAAATCCCTCAGGCATCGGGGATTTCACTGTAATTATCTTCCCAGTTGCCGGATGAGGAAATGAGAGCGAGTAAGCGTGCAGCCGCACCCGCCGTTTGAACTCATCCGAAGCGCCGTATTTACGGTCGCCGATAATCGGGCATCCGATATCCGAAAGATGAACCCTGATCTGGTTTTTCCTGCCTGTCTCCGTATGAATGTCAAGAAGAGCATGATCGCCGAAATGCTTCAGCTTTTTATAGTGAGTTACTGAAAATTTGGCTTCTTCAGTCTGCGGTACCGAATGCATTTTTTGAGAGCCGTCCTCAATAAGCCAGCTTTCTATCTTATCCTCGTCTTTTTCAGGTATCCCCTCAACCAACGCATAATAATGCTTCTCAGTTTCCTTCCAAGTGTCTTTTATGGTCTCCATATTTTCACGGGTCTTTGCAAAGAGAAGCACACCCGAGACTTCCTTGTCGAGCCGGTGAACTACCCATGCCCTGTATCGTCCCCTGCTCTCTGTCTTAAGATATTCCGTGAGGATATTCTGGATGCTCAGGCTTCCGTCGGTGCTTGATGTTGGTTTCCCCGGAGGCTTGTCAACGACGATCACATCCTGGTCGTCGTACAGGACGGGAAAAGTCAACCCCGCCTTTGATGCATTTATCCCGGTGTGGCTTATCTCTATTACATCTCCGGGTTTGAGCTTGAATGAATAGAGTGTTACCGGCCTGTCGTTGATCCTGATCTTCCCGCTCTGCAGAAGCTTCTTGACACGTGTCCTCGGAGATTCAGGATACTGCTCCTCCAGGAACTCCATCAGGGTAATAATCTTATTTACAGTTATTCTCAAGTCAGGCTCTTTGTTTTACCGTCGTACCGCCATACCGTTATACCGCTGCACCGCTATTTATAATCTAAAGATAGAAGTAATTTGATATTTTTGTCATTGCATGTTATTAGTAATAATGTAAATATAATGAAGAACTTTATTGTAACCAGTATATTGGTTTTTGCTTTTCAGTTTCCGTCCCTGAAAGGTCAGAATGTGGAGGTAATAATTAAAGGTATAAAATCGGAAAAGGGACAGATCCTGATCGGTGTATTTAAGGATCAGGCGACATTTGAGACAGAAAAGGCCTTCCTCAGCAAATCGTTCCCTAAAGCCAGCATCGTGAACGGGGAGATGAACGTTCATTTGACGCTTGAGCCCGGGACCTATGGCCTTACCCTTCTCGATGACGAGAACATGAGCAGCCTGATGGAGTACAATTTTATCGGAATCCCGAAAGAAGGATTCGGTTTCTCGGATTACTATCATACCGGTATTAAAAAACCGAAATTTGATCAATTCAAGTTCACAATAAAAGAGAACGAGAAACGAACTATCAATATCAGAATCAGGCATATATAAGGTTTTACCACGGAGTAACACGGAATTCGAAACGGAGTTGCACGGTTAACCACTTCCCTGCTTCCATTTAATAATTTAAGCAATTTAAAGATTGCAATCGGTTGTATTTGCCCGCCAGATGGTGATTTTAGCATTCTGGCACGCCTTTTGGACTGTATATTATTGAAGAAATCATTCTTCGTAAAACTTAAGGCAATGAAAAAATATTTACTCACATCGGTTCTCGCAGTCCTGGTCGCTCTCGGGACCACAGTTAGGGCTCAGGAGTATCCTGACGAATACCTGGGGCTGCCTGGTGACAACCTAAACCTTTATGCAGTGATGAAACTGTTCCAGGAATCGGAGACTATTGAAGCTTTTGAAAGAAGCCTGAACGACGAAAACGCAAGGATCAACAACCTTGACCTCAACGGCGATAATTTCGTTGACTATATAAGTGTTTCTGACTATGTCGATGGTGATGTACATACAATAGTATTGCGTGTTGGCCTTGACAAAAATGATTTCCAGGATGTGGCTGTCTTTACAGTCCAGAAGTTCAGGAACGGATCCGTCCAGATCCAGCTCATAGGGGATGAGGCATTGTACGGGCAGAATTACATCGTTGAACCCAATTATGCCGAGACACCCAATCCCGGGTACATGGGCAGAACCAGAAGAAATGTAACTGTTAATGTAATATATACCTCATACTGGGAGATCGCTCAGTGGCCGATGATCAGGTATATCTACATGCCCGGATACCATGTATGGCACTCCTCGTGGTATTGGGGTTACTACCCTTCCTACTGGCGTCCGTGGCACTCATGCTACTGGCACTACTACTACGGATATCACTACAACTGGTACCACCACTACTACAGGCATTACCGCCACTGGGACCACCCGCGCTGGCAGGGATACCACGACTTCTACTATGCCGGACACCATTCACATTCACCAAAAGTGTACGAACATATAAATAAAGGAACCTATAATACAACATACTCCCGTCCTGAACAGAGAAGGGAAGGTGAAGCCCTCTTCACTTCAATGCACCCTACGCAGGAAAAGAGGACTGATCTGAACACTCCGGTCATAAGCCAGAGAAGAAGCTCTTCATCCCGGATGACCCGCACGGAGACATCAACACGTGCAACTTCAGCTACAACCCGCAGGTCGGATAACACTACAACAGGCAGGAGCTCTTCCGATCCTTCAACCCGATCAACATCAACTGCAACGCGCAGGCCTGCCACTAATGTTAACGAAAGGCCTGCCGCCAAATCTACAGTTGAAGATGATCCGGCACCTTTTCGCAGAAGTTCAGTTACCGAACCAGAGAGGGAGGTCTACAAACCTGAACCAGCCAAATCAGAAACAGAGTACAGGAGGCAGCCTGAGCCTGTCCGGGAGAGAGAGATCTCAAAGCCTGAGCCTGTCCGGGAGAGAGAGATCTCAAAGCCCGAGCCTGTCCGGGAGAGAGAGATCTCAAAGCCCGAGCCTGTTCAGGAGAGAGTGATCTCAAGGCCTGAACCTGCAAGAAGGGAAGAGGCTCCGAGGGCTTCGCCGAGCCAGTCTGAACGCAAACCGGCTGCAGAAACCAAATCGGAACCTGCTGAAAGGCGAAGCGAGAAACCTCAGAAGCCTGAGGAGAATGAGCAGAGGATAAGGTAAGATAAGAGCATGTACCCACCCCCTGGCCCCCTCCCTGCTAACGCAAGCTAATCTTTATACACAAGTATTATATAGCACTGATATTCAGGAGATTCCTCGCTCGGAATGACAGGCTGGCAAGAGAAAATTAGGGGAAGAAGCGGCGAGGCGCCCCTAGAATCACATATAAACATCAGTTTAAAA
>JBFYPG010000080.1:0-13533 GCA_041303415.1 Bacteroidales bacterium | reverse complement strand
GATCATTATGATATAAACCGTATAGTTCGGGGAGAGAGCTTTACTGACCTCGTTTGCGCTCCTGACCGAAACTTCATATTCAGAAGAATCACCTCCTGCCGCAATTGCAATTGTCCTCATTACCTTTAAATGTAGATCACTTCAAATTTAATGATTTATTATATATCAATACCCCCTTCCCTCGGGGCTGTTGAAAAAGTCAGGAAATCCATTAACCGCAAAGGTCGCAAAGATATCGCAAAGATCGCAAAGTGTTGATTTGCTTGTCTTTGTCTTTGCGTACTTTGCTCATTCTTAGCGTGCTTTGCGGTTAAATAAGTCTTTTTCAACAGCCCCAGTAGTTCATTCATTTCCCCCTTGGGGGAAAGTGAAAGGGGGTTGATACATCTATAATAATAAATTATCTGATTTGTAGATAATATTTAACTTTGAAAAAAAATTAATATCTGTGAAAATGAAAAAAGGTTGTTTGATATGGATAATAGCAGGTGCCTTTATAGGGCTTATAGTTCTGGGTGTTGTGCTCTGGGGAACAAAGGTTTACAATCAGATGGTCACCCTGCAGGAGGGTGTCACAAGCCAATGGGGAAATGTTGAAACCCAGTATCAGCGCAGGGCCGACCTGATCCCGAACTTCGTAAACACAGTTAAAGGAGCAGCAGCTTTCGAACAGGAGACCCTTACTCAGGTTATAGAGGCGAGGGCGAAAGCAACACAGGTGACGATTGATCCGGCAAAGATGACAGCTGAAAACATGCAGCAGTTCGTTCAGGCACAGGGAGAACTGAGCTCGGCTCTCTCCAGGCTGATGGTCGTCGTGGAAAAGTATCCCGAACTAAAGGCTACACAGAACTTCAGGGATCTTCAGGTTGAGCTGGAAGGAACCGAAAACAGGATCTCTGTTGAAAGAAGGAAGTTCAATGAAGTGGCTCAGTCATTCAATGTTTTCATAAAAAGATTTCCGCAGAATATCCTCGCAGGGATGTTCGGATTTACAGCGCGTCCGTATTTTGAATCAATGGAGGGCGCGGATAAAGCTCCAGAAGTAAAATTCTGATATCATACCACACCAGATGAAAGCCTCATCTTTTTTTTCAAAGGAGCAGCAGGCTGAAATACTTGCGGCTATCAGGAAAGCTGAAGATAATACTTCAGGAGAGATCCGCGTACACCTTGAGAGCATCATTGAAGGGGATGTCCTTGACAGATCGGCATGGATCTTTAAGAAAATGAAGATGCATGAAACTGCTGAAAGGAACGGTGTATTGTTCTACCTGGCTGTTGACAACAGGAAATTTGCCATTATCGGGGATAAAGGTATAAATGAGAAAGTCCCGGAAAATTTCTGGGACAGTATAAAACACACGATGGAGGAGCATTTCAGGAAGGGAGAATTTACAGAGGGCCTCGTTCGCGGAATATTAATGGCAGGAATACAGCTGAAAGAACATTTCCCGTTCAGAAAAGGGGATGTCAACGAGCTCCCGGACGATATTTCTTTTAATGACACAACTTATTCATGACCAGGATGACAAGAAGAAATAAAAACAGAATGTTTCTGACACTGTTTCTCCTTCTGTTTTTACCGGCAGCAATTATTGCCCGGGATATTCCTGACATGCCTGATCCTCCGCGCCTGGTGAACGACTTTTCCGGTATCCTCAGCAGCAGTGAGGCAGATGCACTTGAGAACAAGCTTGTTGCCTTTAACGATTCCACATCTACACAGATATCAATCGTAATAGTTGATGACCTGGGAGGCTACGACAAATCAGATTATGCATTCAGGCTTGCTGAAAAGTGGGGGATAGGACAAAAGGGGCTTAACAATGGTATAATGATACTCGTCAAACCCAGGACCAGATTCTCATCGGGAGAAGCATTCATCGCAACGGGATATGGTCTTGAAGGAGTTATTCCTGATATCCTGTGCGGGGAAATAACTGATTATGAGATGATTCCTGCATTCCGCAATAATGATTACTATGGAGGACTCGATAAAGCGACCACAACTCTGATGGCTCTTGCCAGCGGGGAATTCACTGCAGATGAATACGGAAAGAAAGGATCAGGTGACCTGAGCGGTCTTGTTGTGTTCATCATTTTTGTTATCATTCTGATAATAATTATGTCAACGCGGAGCAGGGGAGGAAAGAACCAGAGGCATCTAAGCAACAAGGGGCTTCCGTTATGGCTTCTTTTGTCGATGATGAACTCAGGTCGTGGCAGTCACAGGGGCAGCTGGGGCGGATTCTCAGGCGGCGGCGGAGGAGGGGGATTTGGCGGATTTGGGGGCGGAAGCTTTGGAGGCGGAGGCGCCGGAGGAAGCTGGTAAAAAAGAAAGAATATTTAACCGCAAAGGACGCGAAGCAGGCGCAAAGTACGCTAAGTATCAATATTGGATTTCCTTTGCGATCTTAGCTAACCTTTGCGTTCTCTGCGGTTATTTATTTCCTCTTTCAGAGATATAATTTCGCCATTTTTCAATGACCTGATGCATGTCAGACGGAAGTTCCGAGTCGAAAAAAAGTCTTTTCCCTGAAACAGGATGATTGAAAGCAAGTGATTTTGCATGCAAAGCCTGCCTTGGCAATATATTGAAACAATTCCTGACAAACTGCTGGTATTTACTGAACACTGTACCCCTGAGGATCTTATCACCGCCGTATTCTTCATCATTGAAAACGGGATGCCTGATGAAGCTGAAATGCACCCTTATCTGGTGGGTCCTTCCCGTTTCAAGCTTGCATTCAACAACCGACACATAACCCAGATCCTCAAGCACCCTGTAATGGGTGACAGCATGTTTGCCGTGGCTCCCGTCGGGAAAGACCTGCATGATCTTCCTGTTACGGAGGTTCCTTCCTACATGTCCTGCAATGGTCCCTTCCCCGGGATCGGGAACGCCCCATACGAGGGCAATGTATTTTCTGTCAGTACTCCTTTCGTAGAATTGCCTGGATAGCCTGTTAAGGGCGTATTCATTTTTAGCAATCACAAGAATGCCTGATGTATCTTTATCTATTCTGTGAACGAGTCCCGGACGCACCTCTCCTGTTTTGAAAAGAGGAAGATCCCTGAAATGCCACATCAGGGCATTTACAAGGGTGCCTGTGAAATTCCCATAGGCAGGGTGCACCACCATACCGGGCTCCTTGTTTACAACAACGACATCATCGTCTTCCCAGACAATATTTATCGGGATATTCTCCGGTATAAGCTCCACTTCCCTGGGGGGATTCGGAAGCAGTATCTGAACAAGATCGTTTGGCTTGACCCTGTAATTTGGCCTGACAGGATTATTGTTCACAAGGATATTCCCGGCATTGGCTGCAGCCTGTATCCTGGTCCTTGATACATTATCCATCCTGGCAAAGAGGTATTTGTCGATCCTGATGAGCGACTGTCCCGGATCTATTCTGAACCTGTGATGCTCAAAAAGCTCCTGCTGCTCCATTGATTCCTCTTTGGCCATTGGCAGTTACCTGGTTTTTACAAGACGGCTGAACCCGGCAGGAAATCCGTTCCTCTCAGCCATTATTATATATAAGCCTTCCCGGAGCGATGATATATCTATCTGCTCACGGTATGGTACCGATATCATTTTTCTGCCATGCAGATCGAAAATGGTTATTGACATTGATTCAGCATCCTGCAGGTCCCCGGCGTCGATAAATATGTGATCACCGGCAGGATTTGGCCAGAAATGAAGTGTGCCTCCGCGAAAATGCCTGTCATTTATTGCGGTATTAAGGAAAGGACCCAGCACAGGTCTGATCATCAGGGTGCCTGATACCTGGGAAACATTCCAGTTCCCGTTAATCCAGTAATACTGCTTCCCGCCATGAGGAGTGTTAAGGTCAATGCCGGCATTAAGGAACGTCTCTGAGCGTTGTCTCCACCCAATATAGAATATGCCGTTTACTGCAACCTGGGAAGGGAGTGTATAAGTGTGGAACCCGTTAACACCATCACCCGGTTTTACAAGGACTTCCTCCAGGGCATAAAGCACATTTCCCGGAAGTCCGTTTGCATTGTCCCATACCATAAGATCGAACGATCTGATGTTGGAATTCATATAGCTGTCGTTGAAGCAGATGGTAATTGCCCTCAGGGTGTCTTCAATAAAAGACCTGAACCTGAATGCGACCATAGCATTTCTCGATCCCAGTCCGTTTACTCCATAACCGCCTTCAGCTGACCCGTCATCAAAAGAAAAGTAGTTTCCGAAATGCTGGTAGTAAACAACAGTATCGTTCTGCTTGGGATCGAAATCATCGGTTATCAGCCAGCTTTTTATCCTGAAAAGAGCCGAGTCGGTGTTGTCCCTGAAAGTATAGAAGTGGCTGGCATCATAATCGACGCTGGTCAGGGGGGCTATATTCGTCGCTCCTGCCGTGAAGGATTTTGACAGTTTGTTGTTGTACACATCCCATATTTCAAAATTCCTGGTCACGTTTCGGGGGATGATGTCATTATTACGGTAATGAATGCCGATAGTTTCCCCCATTTCTGACGTATACACTTCAATGAATTGCTTCCAGGGCATTGCTTCATGATTGTTGAGCAATGATCTTACCGGGTACCTGAAAGCAACGTCGGCATAAACAGTATCGCTTTCATATCTGTTTTTGTCAAGGAGCACATAATCAATATTCCAGTGGTCGCAGTTGCCTGCAATTGAGGGATCAACGAGGTTTGCACTCAGGCTTGCATAATTAACGAACCTGAACCTGAATCCTTTTTTTAAGAACTTTGAATTGTCAATTTTAATTGTAACTGCCCTGAAGTCAGGATAATTGCTTCCGGCTGTCTTCCATACCGGGTGCCATTTCCCTTCTGCCGGAGCAAAGAAATGAAGAGCAAGGCTGTCGTTTTCTTCAGGCGGATCGGCTATGCCTCCGGGCTGGTAATGGAAGCTGAGCCAGATATTGTCAGATGCCGGATTATTAAGGTTTATCGGTTGTGTAGTAAGGTGGTCAGCTTCGAACACCACGGAGGAGGCACTCTCATACAGCCTGCCGGTCTCCGAGAGGGCATCCAGGGTGGCTATTCCCGTGGTTATCTGCGTGTTGCTGTATGTGTTATTGATGAACACGTAGTTGTCAGACCATTTCCCGGGATCCGGGATGATGCCTGCCAGTGAGAAATCATCAAAAAAGGGAAGTTCAAGGGTGTCCTGGTTCAGCGATCCGGCATTTTCCTTTGTGAAAGCTCCGTTGTTCTGCAGGATATTTGAAGTCAGTCCGGTAACCATCTCCTGTCCCCTGGCGAAACATGTCAGCAACACCAGAAGGATAATATTTATCAGGGCCTTTTTTATCATCAGGGTCAGATCATTGTTCCGGGAAGTATCCCCGGCGGAAGAAGGGTATCAGGCAAGACTATGAGGGTTGAATCGACAGGAAGCTTGAGCGAATCCACCGTAAGCCACAGGTAGATTGATGATCCCAGCTGGAGGGATGCATCTTCCCTGTATTCAGGATTCTGCTTATATACAAAAGCATTCAGGCTGTCTTCACTTGTGAGGATCGTATTGTCAAAAATAAATGTACCCAGGTTAAGCGATGCTCCGAATATCCTGTTTCTTGCAGGGTCCAGTCTCATTCCTGTAAGGTCGGGAACCGGGGTTCGCTGGTTGCTCAGTCCTTTCCCCAGCAAAAGGTCAATAACGCTTCCTTTCTGGATCGAATCACCGGGGACGGCATCCTTGCCATTAAGGAGCTGGCTGAGCACCACGTTAATTGACAGATCAGCCTTATACCTTAGTTCTCCCATTTCAAGACCTGCATCCTCAATGAGGGCGATTGCCTGGCGCAGGGGAAGGTCTTTAAGGTCGGGAACTGCCACCATTTCAGGACGGAAAGCATTTATTGTCAGGATAATGTTCCTCCATTTTTTTACTCTGAAGCCCGGCTTCGGGTTCTGTTCCGCCACACAGCCCCGGGGAACGAGTGATGTGTACACGGAATCGATCACCTGGAATTTCATCTTGCTCTTCTTTGCAAGGGCGGCGGTCTCTTCCATGGTTAATCCTGTAAAATTAGGAACAGTTCTAGCCTGCCCATGCCTTGTATAAATGTTGAGCCATAAAAGGAGAAGTAAGATGGCTCCGGCAACAATAAGAAATGCCAGCCCCAGGTTCTTAAGGAATACCTTGCTGAAAATGAAGTTCTTTAAGCTCATACAGGCAATATGTACATAAGTGATAACGCAAATGTATTGATAAAATTATTATCAGATCCTGTTGTAGAGTGAATCCCTCTCCACCGGTTCGAAGCCGGCTTCGATAATAAGTTTACAGATCTCTTCCTTTGACATTGAGGGATTTTGTTCTTCGGCTCCTGCCATGGAGTAGATCCTTGTTGTGTCGTCGATGGTGCCGTCAAGGTCATCAGCCCCGAAAGAGAGGCTTAACTGAGCAGCAGGTTTCCCTGTCATCGGCCAGTATGCCTTGATGTGTGGTATGTTGTCAAGATAGATCCTGGCAACCGCATAATTGCGCAGGTCCTCAGTAATGCTCACTTCGCCGAGCTCTGACATACTGTTATTCTCCTTTCTGAACTTAAGGGGAATAAATGCATTAAACCCACCTGTCCTGTCCTGCAATTTCCTCAGCCTCTCCATGTGATCTATCCTGTGGGAGTAGTTTTCGAGATGACCGTAAAGCATGGTGGCATTCGAGGGTATTCCAATCCTGTGAGCAGTCTCGTGGATCTGAAGCCACATCTCAGATGATGTTTTTTCATTGCATATCTCACTCCTGAGCTTCTCATCAAATATTTCAGCTCCCCCTCCGGGTATCGAGTCAAGTCCGTACTCCCTGAGTCTTAACAGTCCCTGCTGAATTGTCATTCCTGACTTCTTAATCATGAATTCAATTTCAGGCGCCGAGAATGCCTTGACATGAAGCGACGGCCTGTGCTTCTTTATTTCTTGTATCAGGCTGCCATAATAATCGAGGTCGTATGAGGGGTGAACTCCGCCCACGATATGCGCTTCACGAACATCAATGCCATCAAACTTCTTTACGATATCAAGCATCTGCTCATGGCTGTATTCCCAGCTTTCAGGATCTGAAGCAGCTTTATGGTAGGAGCAGAAGCGGCAATTATAAACACATTTGTTGGTGGGCTCAATATGGAAATTCCTGATGAAGTATGCGAATCCGTTGTTTTTCCGTCTTCTGACAACGCCTGCCAGCAGACCCAGAAGCGACAGGTCCGCTTTGCTGTAAAGCATTAATCCTTCACCTGGAGTGATGCGGGTGCCGGCGATCACTTTTTCGGCTATCTTCCTTAATTCAGGGTTATTTATGTTTTCTGTCAGGATTTTCATCGGTAAATCTTGGCTGTGCAAATTTAACAAAAAAGGTGCCTTGAACCGGCACCTTTTCAATTCTATCGTTAACAGAGATTATCCTTTAAGCTTAAGCTCGGGAGATACAGAGAGCTTCTTTCTGCCTTTTGCCCTGCGTGAAGCAAGGACTCTCCTTCCGTTGGCTGTGGACATTCTTTCCCTGAATCCATGCTTATTTGCCCTTTTCCTTCTTGACGGCTGATATGTCCTTTTCATCGATGTATTGTATTATGATTTGAAATTAAGACCGCAAAAATAATGATTTTTTCGAAATAAATAAGTTAATTCTGTTTTTTATTCCAGGATACGGGGAAACCATGGACAACATGACAATAACGTACATAATTTATAAAATCCCGTATCCTTGACAGATCAACCATGACAAGATAACCCAGAGCCGTTTATTTGTACTGTTTATTAGGTTTCATATCTCATCAGTCAGGTTTATCCTGACAACTGGGCTATAAGTAATAATTTATTTCAATCCTAAAAGGCATTTATTAAATTATATATCATATCACTACAGTCAGGTTTATCCTGACAATTATACTATGAAGAATAAATATATTTCAACACAATCCAATGAACTCCTGGCCTGGTTCAGGGAAAGAGATATGATTTGTTTTGATTATAAAGAGGCATTTAAAGCCCTCCCCTATTCTAAAGAAAGTGCAGTCAGAGAATTACTTAGTGATATGACAAGGCGAGGACTGTTGATGAGATTGAAAGAGGGCAAATATTTCATTATTCCGTATGAACAGGATTCTCGTTCTTTTATGCCTGATTGGCATCTGGCAGCTGAATGCCTTTTAAGCGATAACAGTTATTATATTGAATACTATTTAGCATTGGAGATTCTTGACTTAATAACTCAGCCGTCACTAAAGGAACAGGTTGTTGTGTCGAAGCAAATGAGGCCTTCAATTATCATTATTAAAAATGTTCCGTTCCAATTCATCTACCATAATGAGAATCATTTCTTTGGCTATAGAAAAACATGGATTGACAGTTATAATACGGCAATTTGTTCGGATATTGAAAAAACAATAATCGATTGCCTGTTTAATCCAGGTTACGCCGGTGGTATCGTTGAGATTGCAAGGGCTATTCATGTTTCGAAAAATCAAATTAACTTCACAAGCCTATTGGAGTATGTAATAAGATTCAAATCTCAGGCTGTAATAAAAAGAATGGGATTTATTCTGGAATTATTTGAAATAAAAAAAGATATCATTACTGAACTGAAAAAATTAAAAACAGCTTCTCATGTTTTACTTGATACCGAACTTCCAAAAACAGGGTAAATGATCAGCAGGTGGAGTATTCAACATAATCTGGAAAGTGAAACTATAAAATCGGCCATTTATGCATAATCAAACCGGGAGAAATACAGCAAAAAGCAAGAGAAACTGAAATTATAAAACATGTTCAAGCTGTTCAGAAAAAGCAAGCCCGTATTTATATATGCTCTACCCGGCGAATATTTTTTACTTTTGAATATTAATAATACTAATGGGTTTCTTTGTTTAGTTGGGAAACACTAAATTGTTCTGTAACATCATTATTATAATGATCCAATATCCAGATGATAAGCTGATTATTAATAAACTCAAAGAGGGGGATGTTCTATCATTTGATTCTATATTCAAAAAATACAATAAAAAAGTTTACTACTTTGCACTAAGCTATTTAAAAAATAAAGAGGAAGCTGAAGATGTTGTTCAGGAAGTATTTATGAATATCTGGAAATACCGGGACCAAATCAATGAATATTATGTTTTCAGTAAGTACCTTTTTAAAATCACTTACAATGAAACTTGTAAAAAATTCCGGAAACAGGCCTCAGATAAGAGGCAGCTGGAAGAGGTCATAGAAAACATAATCCCGGAAGACAACTCCACTAGCCTTGAAATTGAATACAAAAATCTGCTTGAGATCGCAAATTTGCTAATCGAAAAATTACCTTCCCGACAAAAAGAAATATTTCTTTTAAGTACAAAAGAACAACTGACCAATGAACAAATTGCCTTGCAATTGAATATTTCAAAAAAGACAGTGGATAATTATCTGACCATGGCAAGAGCTTTCTTAAGAAAATCAATCTCTGATGGACACATATTGTCTATTCTTTTCTTCTGGTTATTTCTTAAATAACGGGAACGAATCAGGCAGAGGACAGAGGGCTGATGGCAGAGGGAGACATTTAGAGTTTACTCTCAACCTCAATTACATTTTAAAGAACTTCAGACTAATAACTTCATTTTGGGCCTTTTACTACGTTCCGTGGTGTTAAGGCCCTTTAACCAGTTCAGTTTCTTCAGCCCATTCAACCCTTTCAACTTCTTCAACTCTTTCAACCTCTTCCTTAAACTTTCCTTATTTAGATTGATTACAAATTAACTTATTTTTTGGGAAGATAGGCTCTCTGCTGGATATTATTGTCAGCTACGTTAGTTTTTTAATAAATGGTTACATGGTTAGTTAGACACCCAATTCTAATTTGGGGTTTGGGTTAGGGTAGGTGATATGAAGCTGGAAGGTTAACTCCTTTTAGCTTCATTACCTTTATAAAAGAAATTATGGAAAAGGAAAAAGAAAACATTGATATTAAGATATTAATGAGGTACCTGAAAGGGAAAGCCACTTCAGAAGATTCAGCCATTGTCAGGCGGTGGTTTGCGAATTCTAATCTTGAGCATGAATTGAATGAAAAATCACTCCTTTTTTGGGATGAAACACCTTTGGAACCAGATATTAAGGAATACAGCGATGCTCATATCCTGGATCAGATACATCATAAAATCAGGCTGGAGGAAGCAATATTCTTAACTAAACCCGAACCAAAGATCCGGTTTATTAATTATTTAACAAGGATAGCAGCCATCCTCACTATACCATTATTAATTGCATCATTGTTTTTTTATTCTCAGAACAGGTCATTCAGGCATGCAGTGTCGTGGGCTGAGATCCATGCACCATACGGGACGAGAACAAACTTTTATTTGCCAGATGGTTCAACAGGAAGGTTGAACGGAGGTTCATCTTTGAAATTTCCGACTCAGTTTGGTGGGAAAGTCCGAGATGTAAAACTTATAGGAGAAGCATATTTTAATGTTACCTCAAATCCTAAAAAGCCTTTTATTGTATCAACTGAAAATATTGATATTAAGGTGTATGGAACTTCATTCAATGTAATGGCCTATTCTGATGAACAAACAACAGAAGTTACACTTGAGAGAGGAAAAGTTGAAGTTTTTAAGAAAACAAATAACAACATAAAAAGTATAGGAATACTGGAACCAAATGAATCATGTATATATAATTCCTTGTCAGATTCAAGTAAAATTCTTTCAATTAAAAGTTCAGAAAAGCTTTCCTGGCTGGATGGTAAACTAACCTTTAAATATGAATCGTTTGAGGAAGTCATACGAAAGCTTAACCGGTGGTACAATGTAAATATTGTAATCAAGGATGAATCGCTTGAATCTTATAGTTATTATGCCACTTTTCAAAATGAAACATTGGATGAAGTGTTAAAGCTTCTTCAGTACACTGCTCCAATAAGATACAGGGATTTTGAAAGAAAAATGGAAAATGACGGAACGTTTGAAAAAAGAAGGATTGAGATTTACAGTAAAAGATGAGAAAAATGCGACTAAAACATAACCCTGTGATTAACCTGAAAACCTCCAGCCTATGATAAAAACCATAACCTAAAAAAATAAGGAAAGCGCGGATACGCTCTCCTTATAATTCAGCAGTTTTCCCAATGCAAGTCAAAACAATGGTAATAATCCACTAAATCACACAAATTTATGAAAAAATATTGTTCGTATGGAGGAGGTTATTTAAAAAAAATATACTCCTGTAAAATCTTGAAAATTATGAGAAATACACTATTGATCTTTTTTGCAGGTATCTTTCAGTTATATGCGAGTGATTCTTATTCGCAGAATACGAGGCTCACTCTGGATCTAAATAGTGTTCCAGTAGCTAACGTCCTTGATAAAATTGAGAGCAACAGTGAATTCTATTTTCTTTTTAATGCAAAACTGATTGATGTTAAAAGGGAGGTATCGATATCTGTGGAAGACAAAAAAATTTCCGATATTCTTGAATCTCTCTTTTCGGGAACGGGAGTTAATTTTAAAGTATTTGACAGGCAGATCATACTTACTCCTGACGATGTAACAGCATTATCTGACGTCATGCAGCAGCAACAAAAAGTTACCGGTACTGTTACCGACAAAGATGGGGCACCTCTCCCCGGTGTAAACGTTGTTGTTACTGGAAAAACTCAGGGAACCTTAACCGATGTTTCCGGTAAATACAGCATTGAAATTCCTATGGAATCAAAAAGCCTGACTTTCTCTTTTATCGGCATGGTATCCCAGGAAATCATTATTGGTACATTAACCCAGATCAATGTAACTATGATCGAGTCTGCAACTGCACTGGAAGAGGTTGTGGTGATTGGTTATGGAACCGTAAAGAAAAGTGATTTAACTGGATCCGTAAGTTCTATAAAAGAAGATGAAATAAATCTTCAAGCAGTAAGAAATCCTATTCAATCACTAACTGGACTTGTTCCTGGGGTCAATGTTCTTCAAAACTCAGGCGCACCCGGAAGCAACCTGAGTGTATTAATAAGAGGAGGGAACTCACTGATTGGAGGAAATGAACCACTTTATGTTGTTGATGGTTTTCCTTTATCTGGAAAATTAGACATCATAAATCCAAACGATATTCAATCAATGGAGATATTAAAAGATGCTTCTGCAACAGCCATATATGGTTCAAGGGGAGCCAATGGAGTTGTTATAATAACTACAAAGGAAGGCAAATCAGGAAAAACATCTATTGAATACAATGGCTATTATGGAATCCAAAAAGTAACAAAACGTTTGGATATGCTAAATGCTAAAGAATTTGCAACATTGGCAAACTTTAGAGCCACAAACGATGGTGTATTGCCATACTTTTCTGATTCAGAAATTGCGGCCTTAGGAGAAGGCACAAACTGGCAGGATGAGATAATTCAACCAGCTTCAATTCAGAATCATTCATTATCAATTTCAGGAGGTAATGATAAAACCAGATTTAATGTTTCATCCAACTATTTTGGCCAGGAAGGAATCATTATAAATTCTGATTTTAAACGGTATCAATTAAGAACAAATTTGGAACATAAGATTAACCCAAGTTGGAAAATCTCCTTAAATAATGTTTTGAATAGAACTGCAACTAATAACATCTATAGTGATAATACCACGAGAGGTTATGGAGTTTTGAGCTCTGCATTAACTGCAGCACCAACACTTACAGCGTATAACGAACAAGGTAATTATACGGATATGAGACAGTATGTATTTAGTGATGCTCAGGCAGAGAATCCCGTTGCACTTGCCCTTGAACAAAAAGATTTACAAACAGAGAATTCTTTTTTGTTAAATTTATCCTTGGAAGGTAGCATCTTAAAGAATTTTATTTTCAAATCTTCTGCGGGGGTTGAATATAATAACCTCCGTAGAGATTATTATTCTTCAACAAAGCTTATAAAATCGTTAAATGGGGCAGCAAGTATCTCTTATGATGAGAGAACGTATATTGTGAATGAAAATATCTTAACCTATTCAAAGGAGATTGGTGCCAATCACATTTTGACAATTTTAGGAGGATTAACTGTTGAGAAATCAATATCGCAATCTGTTAAGGCTAGCTCAAATGGGTTTTTAACAAATGAGTTTGATAGTTATAGCCTTCAATCCGGAAGTTCCATAGGCATCCCAACTTCTGATTACATTGATTATTCAATGCTTTCCTTTCTTACTCGAATAAACTATACTTACAAAGGAAAGTATTTGTTTACATCAAGTATAAGGGCAGATGGCTCCTCCCGGTTTGGTGTAAATGAGAAATGGGGTTATTTCCCATCGGTTGCGCTAGCCTGGAGAGTAAGTGAAGAAGATTTTTGGAATAGTTTGGAAAAAGTTAACAACTTCAAAATCCGTGGAAGTGTGGGTAAAACCGGGAATACAGCTATCTCCCCATACCAGTCTCTTTCCACTCTATCTAGCGTGCCGATTGTTCTTAATGATAACTTATATCTTGGTTATGCTCCTGGTTTAATAAAACCAAATCCCTCTCTTAAGTGGGAAACTACCAACCAATTCG
>JBFYPG010000079.1:0-6085 GCA_041303415.1 Bacteroidales bacterium | reverse complement strand
CCCCAAACCTCCTCCCTGCGATCACACGTACCCACCCCCAACCCCCTCCCTACGATCACACGTACCCACCCCCACACCCCCTCCCTACTTCGTAAGGAGGGGGCTAAGAAACTCTGTATCAGCTGTTTCCCCCTCCTTGCGACAGCAGGGAGGGGGATTAAGGGGGTGGGTACGTGTTATCAGAAAGTCGCGTAGGGGGTCATAATAACATTATAATCTCCCCTTCTTCAGGTATCGTTTCGACATCCTGTCTTCAGGGTATTTCTTTGAAAATGCCACCCAGTAGTCTGCGATGATTGTTTTGATCTCTTTCCTGAGTATCCACAATCCTATCAGGTTCGGAACTGTCATGAACGCGATCGTAATATAGGAGAGCGACCAGATTATTGTTGTATCGGTGAAAGATGCAATGAAGAAGGCTATTACGTATAATATCCTGTAATAAATTACGTATTCTGGTCCCAGCAGAAATGTAAGAGCCCTGTCGCCGTAGTATGACCAGGAGATAGCTGTGGAAAAGGCAAAGAGAAGTATTCCGATCGAAACAATGTACCTGCCCCATTTTCCGAGAATGCTTCTGCTGAATGCTTCAGTTGTCAGCGGGGCACTGTGGATAAGAGATTTCCCCTCAACATACAGTGACTGAGAGCCCGGCTTCCACTTACCGTTAACAACACTTACCCTACCAGTGAATGGAACTTTATTGGTGTAGAAATTATAATCCTCGGCAACAGAACGTGATGCAATGAGAGTTAAATCATTTTTCATTTTACCCTCGACAATATCCAGTTCCCCGTTAAAAAGAGGAAGGGCTTTACCGTTCCTGACAAAATCGATGACCATTTTCTTCTGGTCAGGAATGTTTTCGTCGTATCTCTGTTTAAGGAAGGTCATATCAGCGCTCTGGAACTGGTTCAGCATCTTTTCTGTCCAGACACCTGAAGAGAGGACGACCATTCCGGTAAGGAAGCATATTATTATAGTATCAATAAACGGCTCAAGAATTGCAACCATTCCTTCAGATACCGGTTCGGGGGCGCGTGCCGCAGAGTGCGCAATAGGTGCAGATCCCTGACCTGATTCATTTGAGAAGAGTCCCCTGTTTACGCCCCTGTTAATAGCAAATGCTACTGTTGCGCCAAGGAAGCCGCCTGTTGCAGCGGTACCGGTAAACACTGTTGAGAAGAGAGCTCCCAGTGAAGGGAGTATGTTCTGGTAGTTTGTTCCGATAACAAGCAGTGCCCCCAGGAAATAGAATATTGCCATGAACGGTGTCAGTATCTCCGTTACTTTGGCAATTCTCTTAATCCCCCCGATAATAATAAGCGCAAGTATTACGGACAGAATTGCTCCTGTGATGATCTGCTTTATGCCGAATGTTGTGAAGACGGAATTTGAAATACTGTTGATCTGGGGAAGACTGCCGGTTCCGAATGATGAGAGCACAGTAGCAGCAGCAAAGAATCCGCCGATGATCACCCCTGTCCTGATTATTTTACCGCTTTTTGTTGTAATGTTCAGTCTCTTTTTCATATAGTACATCGGGCCGCCCGACACTGATCCGTCAGGAAGAACATCCCTGTATTTATGAGAGATGGCCACCTCGACAAACTTTGTGCACATCCCTATTGCGGCAGTGACCATCATCCAGAAGAGTGCAGCTGGTCCGCCGAGATGAATAGCCAGAGCTACTCCGGCAATGTTACCGGTGCCTACCGTTCCCGAAAGGGCAGTTGCAAGTGCCTGAAAATGAGACGTGTCTCCAATATCAAGATGATGATCATATTTCCCCTTGACAACATCGATGGCATGCCGGAAATACCGGAATTGCGGAAACCTGAGATAAAGTGTAAAGAATATTCCTGTCCCGAGGAGTAGGATCACGAACCAGGGATGCCCTCCAATGTAGCCGTCGAGCATCACAAGAAAATCATTTACTTTTTGCATATCAGAATTTTCAGATAAACAACGTCACCTGACAAATGTAATAATTTACTTCAGAGGAAAAAGTGATGGCAGAATAAAATGAAAAAGCCAGACTGAATTTTTCAATCTGGCTTCTCATGGTGCCCAGAACAAGACTCGAACTTGCACACCATTGCTGGCACCAGCCCCTCAAGCTGGCGTGTCTACCAATTTCACCATCTGGGCAGAAAAGGTACTAAGGCTATAGGGCGTTAGGGCTATAGGGCGTTAGGGCTATAGGGCTTAAATACCTGTATTAAAAAGAACTATCATCAAACGTGGTTAAGCCTTAATGCCTTATCGCCTTTACGCCGTTTTTTGTGCCCAGAACAGGACTCGAACCTGCACATCATTACTGACACTAGTCCCTGAAACTAGCGCGTCTACCAATTTCGCCATCTGGGCGGCAAAATCCTGAGCGGGTGCAAATGTAATAAAAAATCATAAAAATACAATCTAATAATGTACAAGAAAGCCGAATCAGAAATGCTTGAAAATAATAAAGGTTTTTTGGGGAGATGAAGAGTCCTTACTGCCAACATTGCCGCCATCATTTTTAAATGGGAGAGAAACTTTTATCCTAAAAGAAGTGCAAGAGTACTTAAGATAAATTACAATTATTCCCTAATTGATATATTTTGTGGAAACTTCATTTAACTAAATCATCAATTGAACAATACGTCTTTATGTGGATTTATCATAAAACTATTTAAAATGCTTTACATCACCATAAATACTCATTCGTGGATGAATTACCACTGCACGAAATTCGTATTGCTCATTTTTTTTAATGTCTTTAAGTTCAATAGAAAAGTCCCCTTCCTCTGTCATCTTCACAAATTGTGTTCTGTTCCAACTGGTGCTGTACAGGTTTTCCACAAAACCTGCATAGGGACGGTATTCAAAACCTGCTTCTACTGATTCTGCATCACCTTTCTTAGCAAGATTTCCTCTTAGTATGGCTTTATCTTCAGAAACATCAGCTTTAATTGTTTTAACAGCAGGGGGATCAAGGGCTGGAACCACATTTTCAAGCTTAACAGTAATAGGATTGGGCCATTTGCTGTTATTATAAATACGCTGCGCCCGAACCACAGAAATGTGAAGTCCATCACCTTCCTGCTTGAAATAAGATGCTGCATCTTTCTCATTTTGATACTCAATCACAAGGTCATTTTGTCCCAGTACGCTTATTCTTGTTTCTGGTGTAGCCTTAACTGAACCTAATACAAACTCTTTACGATCACCTCTAATCCAGTCTGGGTATCCGGTTATAAAGGAGTAAACGGTTTTCTGATCTTTTGTAGCCGTAAACCAAATATTTTCCTCCCTGGGGATGATCCATGGACGTACATTTACAATAGCTTCATGGTTTATAAAATACCAGGCAGACATCTCCCTGAGGCGTGTTTCTTCAGGATAAGCAATGTAACCGTCTGGGTGAGGTCCAATATTTAAAAGCAGGTTGCCTCCCTTGGCACGAGTTTCGATCAGAATTTCGATTAATCGTCCGGCTGGTTTTAACTCATCGTTGGTCGGTTTGTATTGCCATTGCGTGCCCATTGTTATGCATGATTCCCACAGTGTATTGCTGGCAATACCAGGAAGGGTCTGTTCAGGAGTATTCACAGCCCCCCTGGTAATGACCAGGTCAGGCTGAAGTTTCCAGGCCTCTTCTTTACACGGCTCATTGTGATCCCCATCAATGAACAGTATATCAATCTTTCCGTAATCTGTGAATAGTTCTCGTGTCTGTTGGCGAACCAAATCATTATAGGCAGTTTCAGTTTTTTCATCCAGTTTCAATCCACCACGCTTTACATTAATATGGTTATCATACAGAAATTTGAAATCTTCAGGTGAATAATACAATCCAACCGCAAGTCCTGCCTTTCTTACTCCCTCAACATATTCTTTTAAGATATCTTTTCCATATGGGGTACAGGTTATCTTAAAATCGGTAGTTTTTGTGTCCCACATGCAGAAACCGGAATGATGTTTTGCTGTAAAAACCACATACTTCATACCAGCCATTTTTGCCAGTTTTACCATTTGATAAGCATCGTATTTATAGGGATTAAAAGTCTTGGGCAACTCATTAATAAACCTATCCATATAGTCATCGGATGCGCCTACCATTGAATGGCTGATTACAATACCCAGCTGGCTATCGAAACTCCAATGGATAAACATCCCGAAACCCAAGTCGCGCAACCATTCCTGACGTTCAGGTTTATTTCTGTTTTCTCCAAAACGATTATCACTCTCTTCCTTCTGTGCAGAGGTGATCAAATTATTAAAAAGCAAGATAAAAAGCATAAAATAAAACTTCATAATTTCACTATCTTAATGAATAATAATGAGTAGAACCTATTAGAGCATCATAACTTTTTTTTGATATTTGTTCTTACTATTGAAAACACTCATGATACTGATTAAAAATACTAATCTTTTTATCAGTTTCATCTTTACCATATTCAATAGAAAAGTTTCCATTAAAATAAGAATTTGGAAAAACAGTCATTCCTTTATCTAAATGTGTTAATACGTTAGTATTTGAAATAATAGTATCTCCTAAATATAAAGCGTTATAAGTTGCTGTTAATTGGGGTATGCGGTTATTTTCAGGATTTAAATTTCTTAACCCTCCGAATAATTCCCAGATAATAACACCACCTAAATTATTATCTAAAACATATTTAGATTTAGCTCTACAAGAATTCTCATCGTTATAGCTCCAAAATTGGTCATCGGCATTATTCGGTTTATCTAAACTCAAATAAGACATCTGAGCAGCTTTATCCCAATGGAAAATCCCCTGATTATAAAAATTATTCATGAATTCAGTATAGGAGAATCTTGTCCAGGATGGACGGGTTGTAAAATGTTGTAACGGAGCAGTAACGCCTCCTGTTGGAGTTCCCGATCCACCTTTCCATTGAAAGGCATCAAAACTGATACCTATTCCTAATTTAGAGGGCAAAATTCCTCTTTCTAAACAATACTTAACAACATTTTCAACCGATGGTAATTCTTCTCCTGTAGAAGAGTAGGTATTCCCATTACTATAGACTGCACCATCGTGCCATGTTTTATCATCTGGCCACGTGTTAGTAAAATCGTATGTCATTAAATTAATCATGTCAAACTTATCTTGAAGTTGTACTAAAGCAGGTGCACCATAGGCATTTGCAGCACAAACAAGCAAAGGTTTCCTTCCAAGAAATGCATTATCTCTTTTTTGAAGTTCTGCGTATAGTTCATTTACAAAAGAAACATAATTGGGATTACTCGTTTGCATTCCGTCAACCCTGCGAGACATTATGGGTTCTAAATCGACATCTATTCCATCATACCCGTAAGTGTCTAATAAATTCAATAAGCTATTGATTAAAACAGTGCGTTTATTTGGATCTTTTATTACATTCATGTAACTAATCCAAGAAACTACACTAAGTAAAATTGGCCTGTTGTGCTGATGGCATAATTTAACGGCCTCTTCCATTTTTTTATTACTCACCTTAGTTGGACGGTAATTTAATGTTCCATCGTCATTGATATAAGGACCATGATGGCTAAGATGCGTAACACGATCAAAATCATAATTATTGAACCACAGTGCATCTCCATTATCATCTTGATGATAAAATGGGAAATATCCTAAAATCCATTTATTGGTATTTTGCGATTCGGCATTAATTGTGAATGTTGTAACCAATAAAATGATCAAACATTTAAGTAAGGAATTATTAGTTTTCATACATATCTGTATTTTTATTCATCCATAAAATCTCATTATCCCAACACGCCCAACTGTTACTTCAGGCTGATTCCGGTTATATCATTCTGATTCTTTTCAACACTTACTCTCCCGGCGCTCTGTAGAGTTCAATATTTGAGATTACCGGACAAGCTTTTGATTTACTGATAGATATCTTTATTTTTGAGGTTTTTACAACAGGAAATTTTCTTATCACTTTATAGCCTATCGTTGTGCCATCGATAAGAGGATCCCATTCACCCCCAACTAATGCTGCAACTTTAAACTCCTGGACCCTCTGTCCTAATTTAATATATTCCTGAAGAAGTATCCTGTTAACTTCAGTTTCAGATCCGATAT
>JBFYPG010000078.1:0-26290 GCA_041303415.1 Bacteroidales bacterium | reverse complement strand
GCGGCCAGAAGCTTTACTGGATAGCCTGCGGAAAGGATGACTTCCTGTATAACGGCGTGATATCGATGCGTGAAACCTACGATAAGCTTGGCTTTAAATATATCTACCGCGAAAGCACAGGCGGACACACATGGGCTAACTGGAGAATATATCTTTCTGAGTTCGCACCAATGTTATTTAAATAGGATATGACCCCCTTCCCAACCTTCCCCCAAGGGGGAAGGGGACTTTCCATTGAAACACCTCCCCCCTGGGGGGAGGCTTGGTAGTGGGTTGACGTTATGAAAAACCTAAACTTAATACTAAATGAAAATTAAGCAAATTGCACTAATCAACCTGCTTTCATTGGGGCTTATCCTTACTGCCTGTTCATCAGGTAAAAAGAGCACCTCCGGAATTAAAATTGATATAACATCCGTCTCCACCGAAGCCGGACTTGTATCCGGAAAAACAAACACTGACGGAACCATTAGCATCTTCATGGGAGTCCCATTTGCTGCACCACCTGTGGGCGATCTGAGATGGAAAGCCCCTCAGCCTGCTGTCAAATGGGAAGGTGTGAAGGAATGTGTGACAGCTCCTGCAAGTGCCATGCAGAGTCCGCCGAATCCATTCATGATGTGGACAAAGGAATTCATGGCCCCGCTGGAACCGCTGAGTGAAGATTGTCTGTACCTCAATATATGGACACCTGCAAAAAGTACAGGCGATAAACTTCCTGTAATGGTATGGATCCACGGAGGAGCTTTCACAGGAGGATCAGGAACAGTACCGCTTTATGACGGTGAAGAGATCTGTAAAAAGGGCATCGTCTATATAACAATTAACTACCGCCTGGGTGTTTTCGGATTCCTTGCCCACCCTGAACTGACTGCCGAATCACCAATGAAAACATCGGGCAATTACGGTATTCTCGACCAGATAGAATCACTGAAATGGATCAGCAGGAACATCACCGCTTTCGGAGGCGCCCCGGGCAATGTTACAATCGCCGGTCAGTCGGCAGGTTCTTTCAGCGTGAACGCACTTATGGTCTCACCTCTTGCTAAAGGATTGTTCCACAGGGCCATAGGCCAGAGCGGAGGAATGTTCTCAGGAGGTCCGGGACTGGTTAACGATCTGAAGACTTCAGAAACGGCCGGAGTAAGGTATGCTGAACAATTGAAAGCAGCTTCAATCAGCGACCTCAGGGCAATGCCTGCGGCAGATCTTATGAAGGTCCGCAGCCAGTCGGGAATAACAATTGATAATATTGTCGTGGTTCCGGCTTCTGCTGCTTTCGCTGAAGGAAAACAGAACGATGTCCCCCTTATAGCAGGATGGAATGCCGACGACGGATTCTCGATGGCATCAGAGCAGAATGTTGAGAAATTCAGGAAAGAAGCGGAAAAGAGATACGGAGAATACGCTCCTGATTACCTTAAAGCTTTCCCGGCTGCAACCGATGAGGAGGTTAAAAAGTACCAGAAGATAACTTCTGTCCTTTCATTCGGATGGCAGAACTATAACTGGGTAAAAATGCAGAGCACAACAGGAACCAGCAAGGCATACTTGTATTATTTCACACATATGCCTCCCGGCGAACCAAATTATGGAGCATTTCATTCCGCCGAATTCGGATACGCCCTGAAAACCCTGAAACTATGGGACAAACCATTCACTCAGGCTGACTGGGACCTGACAGAAAGAATGTCGTCATACTGGGTTAACTTTGCAAAAACAGGTAATCCGAACAGCGATGGACTTCCCGAATGGCCTGCATTTGATAAAAACTCACCCGTGTTAATGGAGTTTGGGGATGAAGTAAAGTCAGTTCCGCTGCCTTTTAAGGAACAGCTTGAATTCTTTGACAAGTTCAATAACAGGTAAAGAATGAAAATATCATGCACGATTATATCGTGCGCGATATAAGAGGCTCGCCATCTTTCCTATTTCACCTCCGCCTCCTCATGCCTGATATTCCACCCGTCTATTACTAGTAATGGTGTATCACCGGTGAGGTCCTTTTCGGTGAATTCAACCTTAACCCGCTTCTTCTCTTTTGGCAGCAATGAGAAATAATTATCGCTCCAGAATACCGGAAGAACCATCAGCTTCGAGCTTTTCTTCAGTATCTTCGGATTTACGAAAAATGCAAGGGTGGGTGTTGTGTTTTCAAAATCGATTGTCATGGTGTATTTGCCATTTTCTTTCTGAAGCGCTGAGGCCGTATAGTTAACCTTCACTTCAGCCAGCCTGTTCAGTGATGTGAAATCGGCATTCTCATCACCCTTGCCCGAGAGCCAGTAAAAGTTGGAGGATATCTCTTTGCCTTCAGCGTCGTAAAGGGCAAGCTTAAGGAAAGTGACCGCATCCTTCGGAGGTTCAACCATAATCACTTTTTTGCTTTCATCAGACCTTATGTCAACCTGCACTTCTTTAGAGAATACCTGCTGCATGTAGAAATTGTACATTTTTGCCTCAGCCTTCAATCCATTGAAATCCTGGTAGTTGTTGTTAGTTACGCGCACAGACTGATCATCATATGCGTATAGAATGTGCAGGTTCTCATTCGCCTTCCTTGCACCGTAGAATGAACCGTTTGGAGCAAAGAAATAATCATAGAACTGCCAGTACATCGATGGCCATGCCGAGTTGTACATCCAGTAAATGATGCCTGATGATTTATATTTGTTTGCCTGGAACGCCTCAAACATCGCCCTTGTGGCTTCATACTGAAGTACCTGTGACTTCATGCTGTATTCAACAAGTCCGGTGGGTTTGCCATAACGCGAATTGAGGGCTTCGCGTGCATGCGGGTAAAATGCCCTGTGAACACGAAGGTCCCATGAACGGCTCATTGGCCACATATCCTTTTCAGGCATCATCAGGCGCATTGATTCAACAGGAGGTATCTGCTCTCCTGATGGTCCTGCCTCTGTGTTTAACTCAAGTTTCCCGTACCAGTAAATGGGGGGGAAGTAAGCATATACTTTCGGATAAGGACCCATCCATACGCCAGTGTTGCCCGACACTTCGCTTGAATCATTTGTAGCTGAAGCTATCCATGGCCTTGTTCCGTCAAGATCGTCAAGCACCTGGACGTACATCTTCTCAACTTCAGGAGGAGGTATGTAATCGCTTCCTAGGACCCAGGTAAATACTGAAGGATGATTTCTGAGCCTGAATACCTGGTCCATGAGGCTTTTCTGAGCGATGGTCTCAATATGGGGAGTCCACTCTTCCCACTCCTCCCATGAGCTGCAGCAGCACCATCCTACCATAAGAAGGATGCCTTCCTCATCGCATTTCTCGAAAAGGTAGTCAGATCCGCGAGGTGCTTCAAGTCTCAGGGCATTAAGCCCCATGTGCTTCGCATAGGCTATATCGGTATCAATCCTCTCATTTGAGGGACGGAGAAGCATATCTTCTACATACCCGCCCCCTGTAATAACAATATTCTGTCCGTTGATCTGGAACACCCTTGTCGGCTTCCTCCTGAATTCATTCATCCATGATGTTACCTCCCGGATACCGAACCGTACTTTTTCAGTGTCTGAGATTCCTCCGTTGGTTTCAAAAGTAAGTTCCAGGTCATAAAGATTCTGCGGCCCAACAGTATGGGGCCACCAAAGCTTCGGATCGTTTATTTCGAGCTGTCTTATCTCCTCAGGATCCAGAACGACGAATTTGGTTTCCCCGGGTGCCAGCTTTACTTTTTTCGAAAAGGTAATATCCTCTATTTTACCCTTCAGAACTCCTTTGACTGCTTTGTCTGATGCGTTTATAAGCTCAGTAGAGATTGTAAGTTTTGCCTTGCTGGTTTCCGGAAGATTGAGCTTCGTCTTAACAACAGGCTTTTCTATAGCTACCGGTCCGCACGATTGCACAGCTACATCGTACCATATCCCCATCGATTTATCGGGAGGTGTAGGGTTCCAGTCGACCCAGGTAATCGTAAGGTCGAGTCCCCGCGGCGGAAAGATCTCAAGAGCCAGGCAGTTCTCTTCACCTGGTTTGGCATACTTTGTAATGTCAAGATTATAAAGGCGGTATGCTCCTTCAATTGCAGTAGTGTCAGCAATGAGCTGACCGTTCATCCATATATTTGCCTGGTAGTTTATACTGTGAAACTTAAGCCACGCTGACATCCCTTCAAAGCTAGCAGGAAGGGTAAAAACCGTTCTGTACCACCACGGAACAAAATAAGGACTGTCGCCCGGGATCTCAGCACCCCTCCGGGGGAAATAACCCGGGAGCGATTCAATGTTGGTTCCGAAATACGGATCGGGAAACACTTTGTTTTCCACAAGCGTTCCAAGCACAGTTGATGGTACTGTTGCCGGATACCACTTTTCAGGAACGAAAGCGGTTGTTGAAATTTCGTTTCCGGCTGTTTTAATTTCAGCTGATGACTGAATGGCCCAGTTATCTCTCAGGAGCATCTTCTCCTGGTTATAATTGGCGCTCTTGCAGGATACAAGAAATGTTACTGTAATGATTAGAATTGAATTGAGGATTTTTGAATTCATATTATAGGTAGGTTAGGTTGCTGGTTGCTTGTTGCTGGTTGCTTGTTGCTGGTTGCTGGTTGCTGGTTGCTTGTTGCTTGTTGCTTGTTACTGGTCTGTCAATCTGATTGCCAACTGCAGACTGCCAACTGCCAACTTTATCAAAATTGAAAGTTATAAAACTCTATTATCATAATCAAACTGAGCGTAATTATTTTAATTTTATAGAGTCTTTGTTAGGTCACAAATTTCTATTTTGTTTAGATGCTATACAATAAATTCTATAACCTTCTACAAATTTTCTTCAACCTTTCCCCCTTGGGCCTGTCCCGAGCGAAGCCTCGGGGGGAAACGGGAAAGGGGGTAGTGTGTGTCATTTACCCCCTACCCGGCCTCCCCCCAGGGGGGGAGGAGCATTAAAAGGAAAATTAAGTTTATAAAAGACAAAAATGGTTTATAGCAGAAGAGTAAATGATGCGAAGCATGTTCATGGGGCAAGCCTTAATATTAAAGCTAAGGCTAAAGAACTTCGTCTGAATATGACAAACGCTGAAAAGATACTTTGGGAAAGATTAAAGCGAAAACAGTTATATGGAATGCATTTTCGCAGGCAACACCCATATGGTATTTATATCATTGACTTCTTTTGTGATAAAGCAAATCTTGCTGTTGAAGTAGATGGTGATATTCACCTGTTCACTGGTGAGTATGATACTGAAAAAACAAGATATCTTGAATCTGCAGGACTTAAGGTTCTGAGGTTAAAAAATTAAGAGGTTGAAACAGAAATTGAAAACGTTATAGAAAAGATAATAAATTGTTTAGGTGCTAAACAAAAGATACACTAATCTTCCCTGTATTTTCTTCAGCTTTCCCCCCTTGGGGGGAACGGGAAAGGGGGTAGTGTCATAAAAAGGGAACGGGAAAGGGGGTAGTGTCATAAGCAGGAAACGGGAAATGGATTAGCTAGATGCCGAACAAGACAATTTTTATTTAAACAGAATAATCATGAAAAATCACTTTATTAATATTTTGTTTATCATTTTGCTTCTTCAATCCTGTCAGAAGGGTAATAACCTGCTTCCTGTTGCCGACGAGATGGAAGACCTTCTGATGGAAAATATGATGCCAGCCTGGTATCCGCTTGTCATCGACACGGTCTGCGGAGGTTACCTGAGTGACTTCAATTATAAATGGGAGATGAGTGACCGGCAGAACAAGATGATCGTCACCCAGGCACGTCATATATGGACATGCTCAAAGATGAAGGCTTTCACGAGCGATGAAAAATACCTTGATTACGCCAGGCATGGCTACCATTTTCTCAGGGATAAGATGTGGGATAGCGTGTACGGAGGCTTCTTCAATCTTGTCACAAGGGAGGGAATCCCGATTAATGAAGGCAATAACCCGCACATCCATAAGAATGCCTACGGCAATGCTTTTGCCATATATGCCCTGGCAGCATATTATAAGGAAAGCATTGATCCTGAGGTTCTTGAACTGGCTAAAAAGGCATTTGCATGGCTCGAAAATGGAAGCCACGACACTCTCCACGGTGGTTATTTCCAGTTCCTCGACCAGGACGGAACTCCTTTCAGGGAGGGGATGGGCGGTACTCCCCCAAAAGACCAGAACAGCTCCATACACCTGATGGAAGCGCTTACTGAATTGTACCAGGTGTGGCCCGATGAACTGGTACGGAAGCGACTGCAGGAAATGTTCTACCTGATAAGAGATGTGATTGTAAACGAGAGAGGATCGCTCCAGCTCTACATGAGCGAAAGCCTTACTCCGCTGTCTTTTCAGGACTCTGCAAGAGAGGTACATCAGAAAATGTATTTCCTTGATCACATGTCATTCGGACACGATGTTGAAACTGCATATCTTCTGATGGAAGCCGCTGAGGCACTGAGATTTGAAGACGAAAAAACTCCGGTTATCACCAAAAAAATGGTGGATAACGCGATGAATTACGGATGGGACAGCGGTAAAGCCGGAGTTTTTGATGCAGGATATTTTTATAAGGGAGAGGAGGAGGTTACGATACTCCGTGATACAAAAAACTGGTGGGCTCAGTTTGAAACACTCAACACGCTTCTTATTATGTCGGAGCTTTATCCTGACGACCCGCTGGAATACGGGCATAAGTTCATCGATCAGTGGGAGTTCATAAAGAAATACATGGTCGACTGGGAATATGGCGATGTATATCCCGGATCAGTTGACAAGGAGCCTGAAGCCGGGAAGTCAAAGAAATCTCAGATTTGGAAAGGCAATTACCATACTGCCAGGTCGCTGATGAATTGCATTATCAGGATAAGGGAATGATCAGCCTCCCTTCAGCTTGCGAAGCTCGTTGAAGTGGTCCATACCCATCTTCTCTATCTCTATCCGCTTCTTCTGCCGGTACCCTTCATATTCAGCTTTTAGTTCTTCCAGTTCCTTCTTAGTCCTGAGCATTGATGAAAGATTCGTTTTGAAGACTACGAATCCCAGTCCGAGAGTGGCCAGGAGCGCCGTCACTATTATCCACATTATTGAGTTATAGGCATTTTTGTTTATGTTCATGCCTAAGATCTGGATGCTCTCTTTGGTCGTTATTGCTTCATCGAGTCTGGTCTCAAGGTCAGTGACGTTTGTTGTAAGAGTATCGATTCTTGATACGAGGTTCCTGTTCATGACTGCAAGGATGTTTATCTGTCCCTGGGCTTTGACCAGTGAATCAACCGCGTTCCGTTTTATGATCTGGAACATATCCTCACGGATAGCGCGGTAGTACTCGTATATCCTTGTCTTCTCCTCAAGGTAAGTCATCTGTTCCTTCAGGGTACCGTTCTCCAGTACTTCCGGTATGGCAGTCTGGCAGAACCCCATGCCTGCGGCAGCCGTCAGAATAATTGAAACGAGCAATAGTCTTATAACAGGTTTCATACGATCAGTTTTAGGAAAGAATGCAATCTCCGTATTAAGGAAACGAAATATAGGAAAAAATATTACATGTCCGTCGTATCGCTTTGCCGTTGCACCTTTACGCCTTTGTGCCTTTGCGCCGTTGTGCCGTTATGCCGCTGCGCCGTTACTCACACCCGCTCAGGAACTCTTCCCTCACAAGATCGCGGTTATCGATAATTGCATAAAACTTATCTACATAATCCAGTATCCCCTTCCTGTCCTGCATGGCAATAAGCTTCTGCTCCCTGATAACCGATTCAAAGACAGGCCTCAATTCCCTGTAAAAATCAAATACCTCCCCGGATTCTTCCTCTGTAAAACATAATCCCAGATATTTCCTTCTCTCAACCAGGATATCCACCGGTACTCCCTGGCGATTGGTATATTCGGCATTGACAAACGCGGAAAAGTCAAAGTCATAAGGGACAGCAAAAAGCTCTCCGGATGAATCCTTTTGCTTCATGACCTCAAGGTTTTTGCCTAAGGCGACATGCCAGTCCATGTTCCCGATTATATACTGAAAGACAGCAAGTTTCAGATAGCCTTCCCTGTTCAGGTCGTAATGCCTGACAGTATCCTTCATAATTACAGAGTTGTTCCTTTCTGCTGCATGATCCTTGTTTTCCAGGAAAAAACTATACTTCTCAAAAAGCTTTTTGTCTGTCCCTTCATCATAATATGAGATCTTCACAAGCCTGACCTTCAGACTCCTGTCTGTGACCTGGTTGTACATCTTATATATAGTGTACTCATCAATCACATCCTCTTCGGTCTGACAGGGAGTTACCAGCTTCAGTTTGTCCTGGTTATCAAACAGAGTGTTTCCTGAATCACTTTTTTTAAAGTCGAGCATGAGGGGAGGGAAGCTGCAGTTTCCCGGATTCAGACGGAAATTTCCTCTTGCCATCACTCTTACCGGTACCGTCACCGGCTTGCCGCCCTTCTGACGGTATGTAAGCTCACCCGGGTGAAATGATGGGGTCCCTTTCCGCTCCTCCTGGATAGCTGAAAAGTCACTCCTCAGCTCTATCCTGATTATATTGTCAGACAAAAAAAGGGTGTCGGCACCGGATGCAGGCAATGGTTCAGTTAATGAAAGAGCTGACAGTATCACGAAGCTTCTTGAAAGAACAGGTATTATATTGCATTTAATTTTCATTGCAAAAAATAACTCCTATTTTTGATATGCCTCATTTAAACAAATTATACGGTTGTTTTGTTTTACGAAAGAGAAAGCTGAAACCAAAATATTAAGCTCCGGCAGATCATGAAACGGCTTCTTTACCTGGCACTTGTTTTTATCCTGGCTCAGTATGCGAGGGGTTCGCATTTTGATGAGAATCAGGCAGCCTGGCCGGTAAAGGACGGTCCATATATCTTCCTTGTAAATGAAGAACTTAAGATAAAATGGATTCAGAATGATGTCCTCCGGCAGGGTACGGTAACTGAAAAAAACTTTAAAAAGCATAAAAAAAGATTTGGGTTCAGCTTTGACTATTCTGATATTAAGCAGACCTTTTCAGTTGAATACTGCCATAACAAGTGCCATAAACCCGCCGACAGCATTGCAGTTCTTGCCGATATCCACGGAGAATACAGCATTTACATGAAGTCGCTAAGGTCAGCAGGGATTATCGACCATGCGCACAACTGGAGTTTCGGCACCGGACACCTTGTTATCATCGGAGATGTCTTTGACCGCGGAGATAAGGTCACGGAGGTGCTCTGGCACCTGTACGGTCTTGAAAAACAGGCAGAAAGGGCAGGAGGGAAGGTTCATGTCCTGCTCGGCAACCATGAGCTGATGGTGTTGGGAGAAGACCTTCGCTATATCGGCGACAAATACAGGAAAGTAGAAGAGATAACCGGGACAAGCTACTATGATCTTTACTCTGATAATTCAGTGCTTGGATACTGGCTGCGCCAGAAACCCGTGATGATGACCATATCTGACATCCTGTTCGTGCACGGCGGCGTATCTGACGAGATGATCAGCAGGAAGATGTCCGTTGAAGATGTGAACCGCAAGTTCTCAGAGAATTTCAGCTCCGAAAGGGACAGAACTCTATGCAGCGACGAGGAACTCGAATTCCTGGATTATGATGATGGACCCGTCTGGTACAGGGGCTATTTCACTGATACTACTTTCTGCGAGAGCAGGATAGATGCCATACTTGCCTTTTATGATATCAGCCATATCGTGGTCGGACATACACCGCACCGAACCATTGCCGTCAGATTCGGAAATAAAATACTTGGCGCCGACACCGGCATGATGTACCGCCGCCCCGGGGAGATGCTTCTTTACAAGGAAGGCATCTTCTACAGGGCTTACCATGATGGCACAAGGGTCCAAATAGACTGACCGTCGTACCGTCGCACTGTCGTACCGTCAAACCTTCCTATAAACCACCTTCCCCTCTTTTAAACGACACGTACCCACCCCCTTAATCCCCCTCCCTGCTGTCGCAAGGAGGGGGAAACTGAATTTGTATATCATTGAATATTAGATTACTGCGGTAGGTATCGCTTTCTTTTTATAACAAAATAACACAATTGTCTCTGAGTTACCTGCATGTTTTTCACCCCCTCCTTACGAAGTAGGGAGGGGGTTGGGGGGTGGGTACATGTGCTAAATGCAGGGCGGGGATTAAGGGGGTGGGTACGTGTTATCCCGTATGATATACCACACTCCCGGTTTTGATTGTCTTTTTTATCACATAACCCTCATCCGTCAGCTCCATCATCACCTGGTCCGGCTGATTCAGCAATCCTGTAAACACTGCAGGCACGACACTGGCCATATCCCAGGCATCTGCCGGCGAAGCCAGCCTCTTTCTGATAAGCGTATTGACGCAATGAAGCAGCGAGAGTCCCGACCCGGCAAGAACATCCGGCTGCCCCTTCATGTGCAGCTTCCCTCCGGGAGTAAGGACTACCTCTCCTCCGATGTGGGTTGAATATTTACCAGGTTTCATCCCGGTAAACTGAGTGGAATCGCTCACGAGAATCGTTTTGCCCTGCTTCGCTTTCAGGAAGACTTTCAGCATGGAGTCGGGCAGGTGAAATGAATCGGAAATTATGCTGATATACAGGTTGTCGGCTGCAAGCTGCTCCCAAATATAATTATGGTGCCGCGGAAGCATCTGGTGCGATGCGTTGCCGAGATGCGTTGAAAGAGTTGCTCCTGCGTCAACAGCCTCCCTTATCTGTTCAGGTCCGGCAGCAGTATGTCCTATCGCCGCTATCACACCCGACCTCACGCAACTCCTGATAAAATCCGCAGACTGAGGCCATTCCGGCGATAGTGTGACGATCTTTATCATGCCTCCCGAAGCCTCCTGCCAGCGCGAGAAAAGATCCCACGAAGGAGCCATCACATGTGCCGAAGGATGAGCGCCTCTTGGTCCGTCAACCGGCGATATGAAAGGCCCTTCAAGATGTATCCCTCCAATGCTGGTTTTTGCTTCAGCATAGAGACTGCAGGCTTCAGATATTGTTTTTAAAGATCTGATAATGTTCTCATTGCTGTTAGTGATCACAGTAGGAAAGAAAGTCGTCACTCCCTCGCTCCAGAGCTTCACCGAAATATCCCTTAGATCATTTAGTTGAAGGCTTTCACTATTGATATCTATCCCTTCATATCCGTTAACCTGAAGGTCAGTCAGGCCCGCAGCAGTGATCAGGTTTGTTGTCATCTCATTCATTTTTATGTTTAATTGAAGCAAGCAGCTTGTCGACTTCCGGCGGCACTTCTTTCCTGCTTAATAAACCCGGGACAATATAAATCAGCAATGATGTGAAGAGCGGTATCCCCACTTCCATGGTCAGCGAGGCCCCGGGGATCAGCTTGACAATGATGAACGCTGTTATTCCTGCAATGATCGACATTATGGCTATCCGGCTGTCGCATTTCCTGAATGCAGGCAGAAGACCGAGAATCATAGGTATCGCTATTGGACCCAGCAGGGCTGCAAACCACGACACTATGAGCCCGAACACACCGCCGAAGCTCTCGGCATTGATGGCAATGATTATTGTCAGTACCGTAAAGGCGAAGGTGGATATCCTGGCTGTGAGAAGTATTTTCTTCCTGCTGTAGTCCCTGAATCCCCGTATAAAGGTGGGAAGTATATCACGGGTGATCACAGCCGAAATGGTATTCGCATCCGACGACGTCATGGAGAGTGTGTTGGTGAAGAGCGATGCCATCACCAGGCCCACCAGTCCCGCAGGAAGGAACTTCAGCGCCAGGAGCCCGTACGACCGTGTAGGTTCCTGAAGATCAGGCAGGAAGATCGGTGCGGCAAACATGGGGAAGAAGAGCACCAGGGGCCACAGCAGATAAAGGATTGAGGAGAGTGTGGCTGCCTTTTTTGCCACTGACCCCGATGATGTTGCTATGAATCGTGTTGCAAGATGCCACGTGCCTCCGCTGTAGCTGAAGAAGTCAATGATCATCATTGCAATAAAGAAGGTCCATGTGTAGGGTTCGCTGAAAAATGCCGAGTGCGATTCCGGAAGGCGGTTCCAGAGCGTCACCAGACCTGATACTCCGTCGCCCATGTTCATCAGTACGGCTATAAACATTGTAAAACCGGCAACCAGCTGAACGAGAAACTGCGCAAAATCATTCACCACGTCAGCCCACAATCCGCCCAGCACACTGTAAAAAAGCGATACAGATCCGGCAATAAGTATGCCTGTCAGGAATGAGGTTCCTGCAAAAATATTGAGCAGTATTGCAATAGCCGCCCATTTGGCGCCCACATCAAATATCTTGATCGTCACTCCCGACCAGGCTATAAGCTGCTGGGTGGTAAGGTTATATCTCGTGAGCAGGTACTCAGTGGGCGACTGTATCCCTGTCGCTATCCTCAGCTGTGCCCAGCGTGGCGCGATAAGGTGAGCTCCCAGGAAAGTCGCTGCAGCAACTGCACATGCCCACCAGATGTATATCGAAAAACCATGCGTATAGGCGATCCCTGCATAGGCTACGAATACAGCCCCGCTGTAGCCCGACACATGATGCGACACGCCCGAGAGCCACCAGGGGAGCCTGCCGCCTGCGGTGAAAAAATCGGCTGAGTTCTTTACCCTCATGTACGCCCATAATCCTATGAGGATCAGCATAAGGAAGTATAGAGCCAGAACAATCCAGTCAATAAGCTGCATAGTGAGAAATTATTCCTTAAACTTAATTTTTTATATAACTATCTGCAAACATGAATAAAATTGTCAATTTTTGACATTTATACCCCCTTCCCAACCTTCCCCCACGGGGGAAGGAGCTGGAAGGATAGCTTTTCCCCCTTGGGGGAAACGGGAAAGGGGGTCATTTAGAAAAAATACAAGTAACAGATTATTAGCATTATAAGACTTGAACTCTTTAATAATTATTTTTATCATTGATTACCGATACTCATTTTATTTTATATCACTCCCCAAACGAACCTGCATCAAAATAAAACCTGCAGTCAGGATGCCTCTGAAGTATTGATGCAGGACAGGAGGTATCCACCGGTCCATATATCGTATTGTGTACTGCATTTCTCTTCCTCTCTCCCGGAACAATGCAATAGAGGTACGATGCACTGAAGAGTACAGGGATAGTAAGGGTGAGAGCCTTCTTCGGCACATCATTCAGCGACGGAAAACAACCGTCGTTCACCTGCTGCATCCGGCACAAGTGGTCAAGCCGGACGACTTTCATAACATGCGGGTCATTGAAATCGGCAACAGGCGGATCGTTGAATGCGATATGTCCGTTCTCGCCTATTCCCAGGCATACAATATCGATCGGCGCTTCATTGATCAGGGAGGAGTATCTTTCTGTTTCATCAGCAATAACGGCTTCTGAATCAATAAGGTGAACATTTTTCATCTTTACCCTGTCGAACAGTTTTTCCCTGAGGAATACTGAAAAAAGCTGTTTTGCACCGGCCTTCAATCCTAGGAATTCATCCATGTGGAATGCCGTTACCCTGTCCCATTCAATCTTGTTTGAAGCAGCCAGGTAGTCGAGCACCTCATTCTGCGACGGCGCCGCTGCGAAGATCATCCGTATCTCATCCTTCTCCGAAAGGAGCTCATTTACCTTCTTCTCAATGTCTCTACCTGCCGCGGCACCCATCTCCATTCGTGTTCCTGAGACATTGATTTTAAGATCTTTGTGTTTGCTCATTTTCCTGCTGGATGATCCGGATTGATAAGCAATGTAGTAAAAATTGAGATATGGTCAAGGGATCTTTATATTACGCACAAAGAGGTTGTGTCAATTTTTATATTATCTGTAACAAATCCGCGGTTTATCAATCTAATCATCAGAAAACGTTCCGCAATGTATACGGAAATTTCTTCTTAAATTTATTAATCAGTACAGCGGATTGAACCAGGGTTAAATGAAGGAGGAGATATACAAAAAGATTTTTGAGGAGAATTACCAGAAGGTTTTCAGACTCTGCCTTAGGTATTTCGGAAACAGGTCTGAAGCCGAGGACGCTGCACAGGATGTGTTTGTAAAGGTTTGGATGAATATTGATAAATTCAGGGGTGAAGCTGCTGTAGGCACGTGGATCTACAGGATTGCAACCAATGTTTGTCTGACCGTTCTGAGGAACAGGAGGAACGTAACTGTTGATACAGGGCGGGCGGAAACAGAAAAGAGTGATGAGGATGACGCGGATCACATCAGCAGGCAGGAGACAGGAGAGGAGAAGCTAAGGTTCTTTAATGAATTCCTGCATAAGCTGAATTCAATCGACAGGACTATTGTGAGCCTCTACCTCGAAGATGTCGATTCAAAAACAATAGCTGAAATAACCGGGTTAAGCGATTCTAACATAAGGACAAGAATTCACAGGATTAAGAATGGAATAAAAAAAGAGTGGGAGGAAAAATATGGAGCTTGACGATTTTAAAGATACAGGTTTTAAGGATGATGAAAACAGGCTGACCGAAGATTCCGGGCTCTGCATCACCGACCTCTTCAAGAGAGTTGAAGAGTCTTTTAAGAAACAGATGAGGCAGAAGAGATACTTTATTATTTTCCTTCTGATTCTTTCGGTGCAGTATCTCGTATTGACCGTAAGATCATCAGATAATGAAGGACTTAAGCTGTTAGTTGCAGGGTTTATTTCAGGAGCTGTTTACCTGTTTTTCAGATATAAGCCTTTACCCGACAATATTTATTTCCTGCCGTTGAGGGAGTTTGTTGATGCCGCCACCAGGAGGCTCAGGTATTTTGCAATGATCGACTGGATCGTCATTATTCCTATATTGATAATAATGGGTATCGGTGGAGGCATCCATCTGGTAACGAGGCTGTCGCGATACACCGATAATATCGGGTTATTGATCCTTATATGGGTACTCTTTTACCTGGGACTCTGTGTTTTTGGCTTTTTTGCCGGCAGGAAGAACTGGAAGGAAGAGCATGGCGGTCTGCTCAGGTACCTGGAGCGGTTCAGGGAGTCGCTGTAAGAAACGGTACGACGGTATGACGGTACAACGGTATGACGGTACGACGGTACGACGGTATGACGGTACGACGGTATGACGGTACGACGGTACAACGGTACAATGGTATGATTGCCAACCTTCGCCAAGGCTAAGGCTGACAAAGCACGATTGCAGGACCATTAAAACCATACAAACAGCTATCTTTGAGCCTAACGCCTGACGCCTGACGCCTTTTATTATGACCCTTAACGCCCTCATATATACCACATTCATTGATCCCCTGTTATCAGGACTGAGGAAAGCCGTCGTTGAAAACATAAGTCAGCATTCAGAAGTGATTGACATTGCCTGCGGCCCCGGGACGCTTGCCCTTGAGATCGCACAAAGAGCAGGACATGTTACCGGCATCGATCTGAATGAAGGGCTGATCTCACATGCGTCTGCCAGGGCAGGAAAAAAGGGGATCAGCAATCTGTGTTTTGAGATTCGCGATGCCTCGTATCTTTCGTGTTACAGCAACAGCCGGTTTGATTTTGCAGTGACCTCGATGGCTGTTCACCAGTTTCCCGAAGAGCTTGCAGTAAGGATACTTACGGAGATGAGGCGCATCGCTAAAGCTGTAATCATTGCCGACTATAACTGTCCGATGCCGCGGGGTTTCTCCAGGTCGCTGGCCTATGGGATTGAGAGTATTGCAAAGGACGACCATGGCCGAAATTTCCTGAACTACATGAAGAGGGGAGGAGTGGCCTGGTTTGCCGCAGCAGCCGGACTTACCATCAAATCGACCGCCATCAGGGGAAACGGGGTGTTTGTTGTGGCGGTGTGTGGGTGAAAAGGGTACGACGGTACGAGGTGCAGGGTGCGGGGTGGTCCCCCTGCTTTGCTCACCGAAGTCCTTCTTTTATTAGGACGAAGGTGAGGGGGAACAAGGGGTGCGGGCAGGCAGGTTTTGAGTTCTGGTTTACCTGGTACTGGCAGCATGATTGCACGACTGCATGACTGCACAATCTGATCAGGAAATATTTGTTTTTGTTTCTATAATGCACTATATTTGCAGCATAATGGAAATAAAATGAATTTCATTGAATTCAGAAACAGGTTTCAGTCACTGGCATGTTTTACAACAAACCAGGTGTATGCCCGGTATCCTTCGTTTAACAGGAATAACCTGGGACGATGGGTAAGGCGGGGTTATCTCGTCAGGCTCCGGCAGGGTTATTATGCTTTTCCTGAATACAGGGAGTCAACAGATTTTGCCCTCTGGTTCGCCAACATAATATATAAGCCTTCTTACGTATCATTACATACTGCTTTGTCGTTTTACGGGATCATCCCTGAGGCTGTATCAAAGATAACAAGCGTGACAACTTTGAAGACAATGACATTCAGCAATGTTTTCGGTGAGTATGTATATAAGAATATCAAGCCTGACATGATGTTTGGATATGATCTGAGGGAGATGGAAGGTGGCAGACGTTTATTGTTTGCAACCCCAGAAAAAGCCATTATTGATCTTTTATATCTTTACCCGTTTTACAATACTGAAACCGAAATCGAAGAGCTTCGTCTTGATGAATCTTACATGGAATCGGACCTTGACAGGGTAAGGTTGATGGAATACTGTGGCCGCATCGGAAGCAAAGCGCTTAATAAACGTATTAATCTGGTGAGAAAAGTACACGACATTTTTAAGTAGCTTTATTAAAGGTCTAAAAATTACCATTGGGAAATTGCTTGAAAGAATCAACTTACACCATAAATCAAGGGATTTTGAACACCTGCTCTTCACAAAAGAAAACAGCCGCAGAATTCTGGCTTTCGGAGAATTTATCAGCGATTTGAGTTAAGGTAAGAACGGTACGACGGTACGGTGGTACGGCGGTACGGCGGTACGGCGGTGCGGCGGTACGACGGTACGACGGTACAACGGTATAATGGCAGGAGGGACTGCCAGCCTTCGCCGCTACGCCGTTACACCGTTACGCCTTTACATGTACTTACTGACCACATCCCTCTTTGAAAACGGTGCTGTCATGAACCTCTTAGCCGCCTTCCAGGTGGTCAGGAACGACATCTTTGCGCCGTTTTTTGTGTTTGCGATCATTCTTTCGACAAGGAACGGTGTCACCGTATCCACATCATTTGCAAGAATGTTGTATATCCTGATGGCCTCTTTGTTTTTCTCCGGGTCTTTTCTTACCGGCTCAAGGATCAGATCGGTCAGAACCATTCCAGGACTGATCGTTCCTATGATAACCGGACCCCCTTTCACCTCTCTGGCAAATGCATCGGTAAAATACCTTACTGCCCGCTTTGATGTCCCGTAAGGAGTCATCCCGAATATCATCCTTCCGTCGCTTCCGAGACCTTCCATATTGTATATTGCACCGAAACCCTGCTTCAGCATCTGGCTGTAAGCAACGTGTGTCGCCAGCATCACTCCCTTTACATTGGTGTCAATTATCTTCACGAAAACCTCTGCAGGGACCTGGTGAAACGGAACCTGGTCGTATGCAACTCCTGCATTATTCACCCAGATATCTATCCTGCCGAAGGTTTTCAATGCACTGTCCCACAGGCTCTTAAGATCCTTCTCGTCAGTTACATCACATTTGAATGCGGCATAACATTCTTTACCGAATTCACCTGAAAGCTTCTCCAGCGACTTTTCTATGGATTGCTCTGTTGTCCCCGAGTATACGACCTTCCATCCCGATCTGAGGAAGCTCCTGACAAGTCCTGCTCCTATGCCTCTGGTTCCTCCGGTAATTACGGCTGTTTTCATGACTGATTATTATGATATGGTCAAAGATAAGAAAAGTTGAAGTGAGAATGGTCTGGCGGTAGTACGGTGCGGGGTGCAGGGTGCGGGGTGGTCCCCTGGGGGAATAAGGGGTGTGGGCAGGCAGGTTCCGGGTTCTGGTTTACCAGGTACTGGCAGTATGATTGCACGACTGCACGACTGCACGACTGCACGACCGCATGACTGCACGACTGCACGACCGGACACTTCATTTTGAATTGTCTGAGGATTTAAGTATCTTTAAGGTTATTCTTATGTCTCGTAAATAATTTGGATCTGTGGAACGCCATGAAGCTGAGATACTATTGAAACAGCGATTCAGGCTGGATAAATTCTATGACACACAATGGGATGTCATCCAGATGGTCACCAGGGGAGAAAGGGTGCTCCTGATTGAGAAGACAGGTTACGGAAAATCGCTTTGCTTCCAGTTTCCGGCAACAGTATTCAGCGGAACAACAGTTGTGTTTTCACCACTGATTGCCCTTATGCGTGATCAGGTCAATAAGTTGGTCAGCCTGGGGATCCCTGCTGCATGTGTCAACAGCAACCAGACGACTGATGAGAACAGCGAAATACTTGAGAGGGCAAAGGAGGGCAGCCTGAAGATACTATATATTGCTCCGGAAAGGCAGGAAAATGACGAATGGCTTGAGGCTGTAAGAAAAATCCGGTTATCAATGGTTGTCATTGATGAAGCACACTGCATCTCTGTCTGGGGCCACGATTTCAGGCCTGCATTCAGGAGGATCATCAACCTTGTAAAACTGCTGCCCGGAAACCTCCCTGTCCTTGCTACAACTGCCACTGCCACTAAAAGAGTTGAACAAGATATAGCATCGCAGGTAGCGGGAGGGATAAAGGTTTTACGCGGTAATCTAATGAGGGAGAACTTCCGGCTGTTTGTCGTCAGGGTAAAATCCGAGGATGAAAAAATGATCTGGCTTGGACATAATCTTGCGAAATTGCCCGGATCCGGAATTATTTATACAGGTACCAGGGTAAATACCGAAATATATTCGCGATGGCTTGAGCACCTCAGGATTCCGTCACAGCTATACAATGCAGGTCTCGACTCCGATACAAGAAAAAGAGTCGAAAAAGGATTGCTGGAAAACAGGTGGAAATGCGTCATCTCAACCAATGCTCTTGGAATGGGCATTGACAAGCCTGATATCAGGTTCATTATCCACACGCAGATACCCCAGTCGCCTATCCATTACTACCAGGAGATCGGGAGAGCAGGAAGGGACGGACAACCATCAGATATCGTTTTGTTCTATTCTGAAGAAGATAAAAGTCTTCCGGAATCGTTTATTGAGGGAGGCCGCCCGCCTGTGTCAAAGTACAAAAAGGTTATAGAGGCAATCCATAACAGACCAATGGGAGAACGTGAACTAATGAAGGAGACAAATCTTAAGCAAACCCAGGTCAGAGTAATAAAATCAGACCTTATTGATCAGGGGATCATCAGGGAAATAACGATATCACGCAGGAAAAAATACGAATATATATTTGGAGCCCCTGTGCTTAATACACAAAGATTTGAAGAACTGCGTGATACTAAGAAAAGTGAGCTTGATAAGATGATTGAATATGTTAACACAAGAGGTTCCAGAATGAAATTCCTGTGCGATTTTCTGGGTGATGAAACAGCTGCCGCTCATTTAAACTGTGACAACAAAGGACTTGACAAGCTCAGAATTGCTGCCGTCCCTGACCTGGATAAGAAGCTTATGGAATTCCATGAAGAATATTTTCCCGTTCTGGAGGTTGAAAGCGCCAGATCAAACATAGTAAACGGTGTAGCCGCCTCATTCTATGGCATCTCCAATGTAGGTGCTGCAATCCATAGATCAAAATATGACAACGGAGGCGATTTTCCCGATTTCCTTCTGATCATGACCCTTAGGGCATTCAGAAAAAGATTCGGCAATGAGAGATTTGACCTGATGCTATATGTACCACCCACGGTATCAGGCACCCTTGTTAAAAACTTTGCCGCAAAGCTGTCGGGAACCCTGAAAGTTCCCTTGTCCCATAAATTATTAAAAAACAGGATAACAAAGGAGCAAAAGATATTCGAGAATGCCTGTCTGAAGAATGATAATGTAAAAGAAGCCTTTTCCTATGGCGACCCTGAAGAAATATCCGGCAAAAAGATCATTCTGGTTGATGATATCTTTGACAGTGGAGCTACCATAAAGGAAATAGGGAGATTTTTGACTAAATTAGGAGCGAGTAAAATCGCGCCATTGACAATTGCCAAAACTGTTGGAGGAGACCTTGATGATCAATAATGAGGCATACTGGATTTCGATTGCCCACCTTCCGGGCTGGAGAAACAAAAGGATCAATGAACTGATCGTTAAATTCCATCATGAGCAGAAAACCGGAATTGAAGGATTTTTCAGCCTGGACGCATCTGAATGGAAAAAATCCTACGACCTGAATGATAAGGAAACTGAAGACCTTCTCAATGCAAAATCAGAGATCTCCAATAATTCATTTCTTGCAGAGTCGCTTTATAATCAGGGATACGAGATCATTCCCCTGATTTCACCTGAATATTCACAAACCCTGAAGAATAACCTTAAAACAAATTATTCCCCGCCGGTACTGTATGTTAAAGGGAATAAAGACATCCTGAAGGAAAAATCAATAGCTATCGTGGGTTCAAGAAATGCAGGTGAGATATCACTTCAGTTTACCGACAATGTTGCAAAAAACGCTTCAGGGGATTATAAAGTTGTGGTAAGCGGTTTTGCGAAAGGTGTTGATAAGCAGGCGCTGGATTCTGCAATAGCCTATAAAGGTCAGAGCATAATTGTACTCCCCCAGGGTATAACAACATTCGGCTCAGGTTTCAAAACCTACTACCGTCAACTGGTCGATGGTGATGTCCTGGTGCTGAGCACATTTCATCCCAGGGTCCCATGGAGAACAGATCTGGCAATGGCCAGAAATACTGTTATTTACGGTCTTGCAGATGAGATTTACGTTGCTGAATCATCAGACAGTGGAGGAACATGGTCAGGTGTCAGGGACGGGATCCGGAAACACAGGGTGATATTTGTCAGGCAACCTGAACAGGGGGAAAAAAATGCAAACCTTTTACTTATCAGGATGGGTGCCGTGCCTGTAGATATTTACGGCAGAATAATTACTTCGGATTATTCAATCCATACTGACATAAAAGAACAGGGTGTTGCTGAAGAATCTGAGAAGACCATCAGGGATATAATTAAATCTCTGCTGGAAAAGGGTCCGTTATCTGCTGATCAGATTAAAGAGCAGACCGGCACCTCCTGGACAAAAACCACTTTATCCGGTTACCTGAAGAAACTTGATTTCGTTGAAGTACTAAAAGTAAGGAACAAAAACTTTTACTTTCTTAAAGAGGTCTCTGAAAAAACTGAACCGAAATTATTCTGATTATAAGAGGCTCGCCCTTACGCCATCACTTCTTTATTTCTTAATACCGTCGCACCGTGATACCGTTATACCGTCGTACCGCCTAATACGTCCTGAACGACGGCCCCGATTCAACGAATTTTATTGGAATATCCTTAACGAACCCCTTCAGCCACTCCGCACAGTACTCCATACCGGGCTCCTCGGAAGTAACATGCCCAAGGAAGATGATCGCCTTATTCCTGCCCTGCTGGACAGCATCACGTACATATTCATATGTCTCCCACTGGACGGTCTCTCCTGCGATCACAACATCATTATCCTTCAGCATGGCATAATGAACCGCACTGCCCGGAGCTCCTGCCGATAAAGCAGCCTTTGTGATCTTCATTTCAGGATTGCCTATAACCTGGAACGTGTTTTCCGGGAATACCTTCCTGAGCGATTGAACCAGCTCATTCAGGGTTGTTTCGGGCAGGACAAACCGCTCAACAACAACACCGTCAGTATATTTGAGCCAGTCAAGTTTCAGTGCCATACCGTAGTCGATGGCATCGGGCTTCAGTCTGTGGATATAATCGTGGAACCGCCATATCACCAGCTTATGATCATCAATGTATTTTTTCTTTTCAAGATACACCGGGTCATTTTCAAACTGCTTTGTCTCGTCCCGGTGATTATAGAACACTGGCTCATGACAAATGATCAGGTTACAGTTGAAGGCTACAGCTTTCTTCAGCACATCCATCGTGGCAAACATGGTGGTAACAATTCCCGTTACTGGCGTGGCAGGGTCACCGGCCTTTATCACATCTACCGTATTGGGTATAGGATCAATTCCCACCTGCTTGATTATCAGGTCAATGACCTCCTGGGCTGTAACGGCTTTCGGCGTTTGTCCGGACATTGAAACTGTGAGGGCACTAAGCAGTAACCCTGATATGACTGATTTTAAGTTTCTCATGACTTAAAGATTATAGTTACCCAAATTTAATAATTAAAAGGTTACAGGCGTCAGGCGACAGGCGTCAGGGAATGGGTGATAAACGAGCACCCAGGATCCCGTACAATGCCCTCTGGATGCCGTGGACAATCCCTCCGGTGATGAGGAAGTTCCACTTTTTCCACTCAAAGTAACAATTTATTCCGCAGCAAAGTGAGGGGGCGAAGGGGAGAGGGGGAGAAGAGGGGAGGGCGTATTTGCCGGAGTGCAAAAAAATTTGTTTTATTTGTATTTTTCATATTAATGTGGTAATTTTATACCACACAAACCTCACTGAAACTATGAAGTCATCATTTGCTTACTTTGTACGGGAGAAACGTATCGCCTCAGGCTTAACCCTGAGAGAATTCTGCAGACTGACTGGCTTTGATGCAAGCAACTGGAGTAAAATCGAAAGAGGATTACTGACTCCTCCGCAAAGTAAAAAAATCCTTAATGAAATTGCCTCCGTTCTTACAATAGAAAAGGAAAGCCAGGAGTATAAGGAATTGCTGGATATGGCGGCACTCTCAACAATACCTGAAGATCTGCTGGAATCTGAGATCCTTGAACAGCTTCCGGTATTCTTCAGGACTGTAAGAGGTGAAGAGCCAACCGAAGATGAACTTAAAACTCTGATAAACAAAATCAGATCGGCATGGACTCCGGAAAAATAATATCTGTAAAGCTTACACAGGAAAAAATCCGTGATGAAGCTGAAAATTTCAGGCAGGCTAACATATTTACTCCCGACTTGCCGGTAGATATTGAACATGTTGCAGAAGCGGCTCTGGGGATACATATTATACCAATCAAGGATCTTCAGAAACACTGCGATATGGAGGGATTTATCTCAAAAGACTTTAAATCAATTTATGTTGACGAATTCCTGTATCTAAATGACCGTTACTATAAACGAGTCAGATTCACAATCGCCCATGAATTGGGACATTATGTTCTGCACAGGAGTACAATTGATAATCAGAAATTTGAAAATGAAAATGACTGGATAAAGTTCAGAATGGGAATAAATGATGAAACACTGGGATGGTTTGAAACTCAGGCTTCTGAATTTGCAGGAAGATTATTGGTTCCTGTGGATCCTCTTGCTGAAGAATTCAGATCAGCTCGTCAAAAGGTTATGAAAAAATACTCCTCCTGGAATTCTCCCGGGATATCTGATGATGACCTTTTTGCAATGGTTGCTCCATTAATATGCTCTCGATTTGATGTTTCTGCCGAGGTTATTGAGAGAAGGTTAAGAAAAGAAAATATTATTGCTTTTATAGGTAAATGATTTTACAGTTACCTGAAAAAACTCGATTTCGTCACAGTTAGAAAAGTACGAAATAAAACTTTTACTTTCTTAAAGAGGCCTCTGAAAATACTGAACCGAAATTATTCTGATTATCAGAGTCCCTCCCTCCTGCCCTTCGGTCTGGGCCCTGAGTCCTGTACCCTGCGCTCTGAGCTCTGAGCCCTCCCGCCCTCATCCCATATACGGGTACTTAAATTCAGTTGCTGGAATGAGCGTCTCCTTTATAGTCCGCGGACTAACACACCTGATGAGATTAAGATGGCTGCCTGCCTTGTCGTTCGTGCCCGATGCCCTGGCGCCCCCGAGGCTTCGCTCGGGGCAAGCTGTTGTGCCGCTTATTACGGTTTTATGAAGATGCTGTCATTCACCGGAACATTCAGCATAACTGTATCCACTTTCATAGACATTAAGAACTGCCCTCCGGCCATGTCCATGTCGATCTTGTAAGGCATTGAATAGCCTTCGACTGTGCGGTAGTCTGAGAAATTCATTTTGTTTTCAACCATCTGTCCCTGCATGTCAGACTGCTCAACTGACTTGATCAGGTAAAACGTGTTGGGATCAAAATAATAAACAGATGTTGTATTTAGAGGTGTAGTGATATTGAGCTTAAAAGCATTCACATCACCGACAGTCTCGGTTCCGGCAAGCTCAACCGTATATCCCTTTTCGACATAATTGATGAATGGGGCTCCGATCACGATATTATCTTTCCCCGCATTGTACTGGGCTTCAGGCATATCCTCGGGTGTGGAACTACCCATGAATGGATTGGTGCTCCATCCTCCCTTGTCGTTATAACAGGTTGTCATTATACTTCCCATAATGTCAATATCCTGTCTCATCCCTTTTCCGTTAAGAGTGGTGGTCTTCATATCAGCCACCATACCCATTACATCCATGGTGCTTTTATAATAAACCGATGTTAGCCCGGTAAGCAATTCTTTCCCGCCAACTGCCTGGACATATTTACTTATGATCTCATCAGCAGTCTGTGCTGATACTGTAAATGCACTAAAAAGCGCAATGAATGCCAATGCAAATGTTCTGATGGTTTTCATATTCAATATTTAATTAGTTTTTAAAAATTCAATGCAAGGTAGAAGAATTTCTCAAATTTCGACCTTATTAATGTCACTTAGTTATGAGAAATTTGCGTATTTAAGAAAATGTTGCTGGTTGCTGGTTGCTGGTTGCTGGTTGCTTGTTGCTTGTTGCTTGTTTGTTGCGGGTTGCATGTTGCAAGTTGCGGGGCGGGCCCCCCTGGGGGAAGGTTGGGAAGGGGGTAATCTGATCAGGAAAGGGACTCTGTGGTTCTCCGTGCTCTCCGTGTCTCCGTGGTTTTTTTTATTTTATTCCAAGCATATCCATAACACCGTTGATGAAGGTTAATGGATGCGCCGGATTCCCGGGGACATACAGATCAATATGATGTTTTTCGATGAAGCTCCTGTTAAGGGCGGGACTACCTTCGAAGATGCCTCCGCTGATCGCATCTGTTCCGGTGAGTATGATGAGCTTCGGTTCGGGAACTGCATCATAAGTCAGCTCCAATGCTCTGGACATGTTCTCAGAAACCGGTCCTGTGATCACAATACCGTCGGCGTGGCGGGGTGAGGCAACAAACTCAATACCGTATCTCCCCATATCAAAGTTGACATTCCCGCTGGCACCGAGTTCCATCTCACATGAGTTGTCTCCGGCAGCAGATACCTGCCTCAGCTTAAGGGAGCCTTTGAATAATCTCCTGACCTCTTTTCTTATTGCTGTTTCGTCAAGCCGTAGCGGGTTATTATCTCCCGGTTTGATTATGAGCGCATTACGGTTGTTTGATGCAATGCGGTAATCATTCGTGAATTTTATCTTTCCAGGATTGAGGAATTCGCACTCCCTGCAGAATACACATCTGCCCAGATCAATTGACCCGGTATTGCCGTCAATTGCTCCGGTCGGACAAAGCGCGGAAGCAGCCTTTATATCGTACGCGATTATATCGCCTGCGATAGATGGTCTTCCCCTGAAAAGAGGCGAAACACTTTGCGTCCGCAGATCCGGTACGAACTGCTTCCCGTGATGCGCCAGTGACTTTATCTCTTTTAACATGATAACTTATTGTTAATCAATTTAAAGGTCATATCCGCAGTAACTGAGGTTGAAGCTTTTATTGCAAACCGGGAAATCTGATATCTCCTGGTTCCTCACTGCAAGTGCAAGTGCCATCCAGTTGTGCATCGACGGATCCTTGATCTTGTAGTGAACGATCTTTCCCAGGCTGTCCGTAATTGCAGAATGAAATATCTCGCCTCGCCATCCTTCAACCAGGGATAAGGAGAAACTGTCAGGTTTAAGCCTGTAATCATAAACCGGTTTGGTAACAGCCTGTTCCTTGTCTGACCATATCGCGATAAGCTCCCTGATGATCCTTATCGATTCTTTAGCTTCAAGATTTCTTAACATTCCCCTGGCAAGCACATCGCCTGTCTCAAGTACAACCGGTTCAACCGGGTAATTCCTGAAATACTCGAACGGGTGGCTCTTCCGGATGTCCCTTTTTAGTCCGCACATCCTTGCTGACGGACCGACTGCACCGATTGTCACTCCCTGCTTCCGTGTCACTGTCCCGATCTCATCGAAGCGGCCGAGTACGCTTGGGGATGAATATATGCTGTCAGTTATTTCACCGAATCGTTTTTCAATATCATCAGTCAGCTTAAGTATCTCATCTGCAATATTCTTACTCAACGGGTAATTGCTCCCCCCCGGACGCACAAGCCCTTTTCCGAACCTGTTCCCGCACCATAACTGCGTTGTATTGATGACTTTTGTTCTGAGGGCTTCGCATACAACCTGTCCGGGCTGATAGG
>JBFYPG010000077.1:0-31745 GCA_041303415.1 Bacteroidales bacterium | reverse complement strand
AAGACCCTAAGACCCTAAGACCCTAAGACCCTAAGACTCTAAGACCTATTTAAAAGAGTTTTCCATCTGCTCCAGTGATACACCTAGCACCTTAACTGCCACATCGTTAATCCTGGCCCTGTCACCCGTGAGGTGGATTGTATACTGGGTGTGAGTAAGCTCTTCTCCCGGCTTCAGGGCTGCGGCAGGAGATGAAGTCTCCAGTTCATAGAAGGGACCCATCTGTGATCCATCTTCAAGCGGACCGTCATTATATGAATTGATAGCATCGCCTGAATAGGGATCATCCTGAAGCTCCCAGGCAGAATTTACATATGTTGTCTCACCTTCCGGCAGCTTGCAGATCAGAAGTGTAAGGATATTGTTGTCAGAGTCAAAACTGCCCATTATTCCTGCTGCTCTCAGAGGAGGCAATCCTATTTTACCCCTGCTTTTGCCGTCAGCTCTGAAAAAGATGTGAGTATCTGTCACCCTGAGACGGTCAGCAGCTATTTTACCGAAATAGTTGTCATTCACCGGAGGGCCCATTACCTTTTCATCCCCGTGCCTGAAAGGGATTACAACAACTACCGCAGGAGAGGGATTGAACATTCCGAGCATCCAGAGAGAAACCAGACCAGACTCCTTTACCCATTCATTTTCTCCTTTATTGATAATTGTATTTTCAGATCTGTAAGCCACGCTTTTCATCCCGTTATTATCGATCCCTGTCAGTTTCTTCAGCTGACTCCCGGGGAGGATAACAACATTTCTTTCGAGCCTGAACCTGAATTTTGTTCCGCTGTAGTTTTCAGCTTCAACATCACAGGTGAACAAGGCAGAGGAGTCAGTCAGTCCTGCTACATCAAAAGGCCGCGTGTCCATATAGTCAGGTGTCTGCCAGTCATCGTAGACGAACCTTGTTCCTTTTTTGAAGAATAATGAAAATTGCCCTCCTTCAGGCCCCAGCCATAATCTCTCCTCACCGCCGAAAGCATTTATATGAGGCTGTATAACAGCTGAGGCGATAAGATCCCGGTTTATCCATCCGAAGCTGAAACCTCCGTCGCCGTCAGCACTGCTTGTCATCACCCGTCCCTGCCATGCCGGGACAAGAGCAATGGCTGAATTTCCTGATTTAAGCTCTACAACATCAACATACTTCTTCAGGAATTCCCTGTTAAAGCCGTATTGTTCCGCTGTGTCTGTTTTCATGTTATTCAAGGTTTGGTCATTTTTAACTTTATCCCTGCTGCCGCAGGAGGCAAGGGAGATGGCTATCATTAAAAAGGCTAATGTCTTGTTCATTTTGTTTCATTTTTATTTTCTTTAAAGGTGATACTGTTTTTTTTACCCTTCAGGTATATGTATCTTCTCCAGAATGGTAATGTTGTCAGAGATGTGAACCTGATAATGTAATGTAAAGGTTTGAATCCCATGGCATAGTGCATTATCAGGTACAAAAATGTTACAATTGCTACCATGGCAGCAATTAAAATGAATTGTGTTAGTATTTTCCACCACAAAGCCTCCGGCTGAATATTCAGTGAGTTTACCAGGAGCATTATAAGCCAGGTACTTACTGCACTGATTATAAGCATGAAAGCGGCAGCCATTCCGTGGGCAGCCTCAATGGCTTTCTGCGGACAATGATTAAGGCATCTCATACAGCTTTCACATGTGAGCTTCCAATATGGCCGATTCCTTATAAGTCTTATCGAAGCAGTAGGGCACTCTTTAATACAGATCCCGCAGTTATTGCATTTGCTGCTGGCAATAAAAGTCTTTGAGAGAAAGAATCTTCCTCCAATATAATATGCGGCTGCAACCGGACTGATAAGCAAATCCGCAGGAAGGCTCCATAAGCCTCTGAATACTCTCCGCCCGGAGAGCATCTTATTTGCAAAATTCCTTATATTCGGTTCTGCTTTTGCTATAATGGATTCTATGACTTTCTTCTTCAGACCCGGATGAAGGGGCACCCAGTTTGACGGCATATCGATTGATCTTAATGCAATGCACCTGTAGCCTTTCAGCCATAGCATTAATGCCGGTAACATAAGTGCAAGTCCGTTAAAGCCAGGCACAAATATTTTATACAGTTTTAAACACCCCCGCGTATTCACCAGGAAAGCTTCTTTGCACAGGTCCCGGGGAAATCCGGCAATGAATTTGAGCATTATCGGTGCAGCATTGAACCCGTGGGTTGGAAAGGCAAATCCGATCAGAGGTTTTTCGCCGGCTTCAGGCATTGCGATGTTCTCAAGCCTGTCTATATGCTGCAATACTGTTTTCAGTCCATGCTTAACCGCTTCGTCAGCTATCCAGCGGGAGGCAACTTCCGTATTCCCTGTTCCTGATATATAATATATGTATAGAGAATCCCGGCTTTGCATTTCAGGGCAGATTTTATCGTTCAGGTCTGTGAAATAAAATTAATAAAAGATATTGATAATAGGAGTATTTTTACCTTCTGACATTGATTATGGCCAGAAAGAGACGTTGCGGAATGACAATTGATGAGATCTTCGGATTGATACAACCTGAAGGCTATAATCTTTCTCATGCATTAAAGGTTGCCAACAGTGTATACAAGAAATCCATTTCAGACATATCTCTGATAAATGGGATCTCAAAAGAGCTGAAAAGGATTATTGAGGCCAAAACTGAATCAGGCATTTATTCTCCCGTATCATCAGAGCTCTCTTCAGACGGAACAATCAAGTATCTCTATATCTCTCCGGAGGGCAGGAAATTTGAATCTGTATGGATGGCTGACCGGAAGCGAAGAACCGTCTGTGTATCGACCCAGTCCGGCTGTAAAATGGGGTGCCCTTTCTGTGTCACGGGGAAATATGGTTTTCACGGCGACCTGACTGCCGGGGATATCGTAAACCAGGCAATCAGTTCGTCTAATGGTGAAAAACCTACGCATGTGGTTTTCATGGGTATGGGAGAACCGATGGATAACCTTGAGAATGTTTTAAAGGCATGTGAAATATTGACTGCAGAATGGGGGCTTGCGTTAAGTCCCGGGAATATAACAGTATCGTCGGTAGGTATCACACCGGCGATAGCTGAATTCCTCAGGAGATCATCCTGCAACCTTGCCATAAGCCTTTACTCGCCTTTCAGTGATGAACGCAGAGAGGTGGTGCCGGCAGAGTCAATTTATCCGGTCAGTGAGATAATCAATATGATCAAAGCCTTTCCTGCAGCAAGGAAGAGGAGGTTCAGCGTCGCATATGTGATGATCAGGGATGTCAATGATACCGGCAGGCACCTTGAAGGGTTGAAAATGCTGCTCTCAGGATCGGGTGTAAGGGTTAACCTTCTGCCATATCACAAGACCGGGAAAGATACCCGTGAAACCTCCCCTGATGAAACAATAATGCGCTTTAAACATGAGCTCGTAACCAGCGGAGTATCAGCCTCAATAAGGAAATCGCGCGGTGCGGATATATCGGCAGCATGCGGACTTCTGGCATCCGGCTTGATAAATTGAGGAATTTTTTGTATCTTTATAAGTTACATTTCAAATATTTAAATCCTTAATACATGAAAAAAGCTCTTTATCTGATATTGGGAATTGTATTTATAACCGCCGGATGCAAATCAGGAAACCAGCCGGCCTCTGATAGAAACCTGGCTGTAATCCCGGCACCTGTTTCAATAACTGAACTTAAGGGTGATTTCATCTTCACCGGAAAAACCAGGATAATCCTTTCGGTCATTGATGATGAAACGAAACTGGCAGCCGATTTTCTCGCAGGGCTGGTCAGGAATCCTACAGGCATTGATCTGCAGGTGATTGAAGGGAAAAAGGCGTCAAAAAACTCAATATTCATGGTACTTGATACTGCAGTCAGCCACGAAGAAGGGTACCTGCTCACAGTCACGCCAAAGAATATCATCGTAAGGGCAAAGACGGCATCAGGACTATTCTATGGAGTTCAGACCCTGAGGCAGCTCATGCCTGCTGAAGTGGAGAGTCCCGCTCAGGTTGAGGGGCTGGTTATTTCAGTTCCTGCCTGTATAATAGAGGACGAGCCAAGGTTCGGCTACAGGGGAATGCACCTTGATGTCGGGCGCCATATGTTCCCGATAGGATATATCAAAAGATATATTGATATGATAGCCCTCCACAAGATGAACAAGTTTCACTGGCACCTTACCGAAGACCAGGGGTGGAGGATAGAGATAAAGAAATATCCAGGGCTCACTGAAGCAGGCGCATTCAGGAAAGAAACCCTTATCGGGCACGGAGGGCAGAGACCCTTCACCTTTGATGGAAAACAGTATGGAGGATTCTATACACAGGATGAGGTGAAGGAGATAGTTGCATATGCAGCCTCGAAATTCATCACCGTGATTCCGGAAATAGAGATGCCCGGGCATGCGCTGGCAGCGCTGGCCTCGTATCCTGAGCTGGGATGCACCGGAGGTCCGTATGAAGTTCAGACCAGGTGGGGTGTTTTTGATGATGTTTTTTGTGCCGGGAAGGAGGGAACCTTTAAATTTCTTGAGGATGTCCTAAGCGAGGTTATCGAATTGTTCCCCTCTGAGTATGTGCATATAGGAGGCGATGAATGTCCCAAAACGAAGTGGGAGAAATGTCCGCTTTGCCAGAAAAGGATGAAAGATGAGGGCCTCAGCGATGAGCATGAGCTTCAGAGTTATTTCATCCAGAGAATTGAGAAGTACCTCCTTTCAAAAGGCAGGAAGATAATCGGATGGGATGAGATTCTTGAAGGAGGTCTCGCGCCGGAAGCTACGGTAATGTCGTGGAGGGGAACCACCGGAGGCATAGCTGCCGCAAAGCAGAAGCATGATGTGATCATGACTCCCTACACGTATGTCTATCTCGATTATTATCAGAGCGAGCCTGAAGGGGAACCGCTTGCAATAGGAGGTTACCTGCCTCTTGAAAAGGTTTACTCATTCAATCCAATGCCGGAGGAGCTCACACAGGAAGAGCAGAAATATATTCTCGGGGTCCAGGGCAACCTGTGGTCGGAGTACCTGAGCACGCCCGGGCAGATGGAGTACATGGTATATCCGCGCATGTTTGCTATTGCAGAAACAGGCTGGACACCTGAACGGCTGAAGGATTTTGACGACCTTCTGGCCCGCCTTGAAGTGCTTAAGAAAAGGTACGATATTATCGGTATTAAATACTTTAAAGGAGAGTACAGGGATATAAGAGCTCAGAAATGAATGTTATTGGTTATTCGTTATTAGTTATTAGTGGTTTAGAGTAAGCTGAGATCATCCGTAATTCACTAATAACCAATAACTAATAACTAATAACTAATAACTAATATCTTCATGTTAATTATTCGGAGCTCCCTATCAGCTGAAAGAAATACTCATCAAGGTACCCGTCGGAAGTCTTGATCCATTCTTTCTTGATGCCGGCCTGGACGAATCCCTGTTTTCTGAACAGGTCCATGCTTTCGCAGTTATTGGCAAGGATATTACAGTAGAGCTGGTGAAGCTGCAGGGTTTTGAAGCAGTAGTCAATAAGGCATTTGAGAGCCATTGAGGCATATCCTTTTCTCCGCTGGTCCTCATCAGCTATGAGTATGCCCAGTCCTGCCCTTTTATGAAAAGGGTCGAAATCAAAAACATCGATCGTGCCTATCGTCTTTTTTTCATCCGCGATATCAATCATCAGTCTCAGCTGCCCTGTTTCATAAATGCTCTTGTGTGAGTTTTCCATATACCTCTTGAGGGTATATTTTGAGAACGGGGTTACCGTATTGCTTATGGTCCAGTATTTGCTGTTATTTTCCCATTCATAAAGAAGTCCCAGGTCTTCAGGTTCGATAGCCCTCAGCCTAATTTTATCATACTTCATTTCGCGATTATTAGTTCATTTATTATTTACCTGTAAGCAGACTGAGTTCGCGGATAAAAGCATCTTTATAACCTTCATCCCTCAAGGCTTTCAGAGCCTCTTTTGCCCCGGCAAGAGTGCTGTATTCACCTGTAATATATCTGTAGAAACCATCTTCGCCCGCAATCTCCCTGACTCCCTTGGTTTCTTTGAATGTATTCATCTTAACCGCCGACCTTGCAGCTTTAAGCTGGATGGTATAAGTCTTTTTCCCGGTCGTATTGCTTATTACCGGGATGCGGCTGTAGAGAGATCTTGATTCTCCATCGAGCTCATATTGATTTATTATGTATGCCCCGCCGAATCCTTTGTCAGCTGCATAAGAAAGATACTTTGCAGCATCTGTCCTGTTGTAAAAGACTCCCAGCACGTATTGCGACACGGAGTCAGACTTGACACTCCTCAGGAAAAGCCTTCCTTCGAGGCTCAGTGAGCTGAAGTGTTCATCAGGAAGCTCCCTGACAGATTTTGTCAGGACAATGCTGTATCTCATTGAGGAAGGAAGCCTGAGATGTTCAGGGGTGTAGACGTCTTTCCTTAATGTGACTCCGGTTTTAGGGTCAATGATCCCGAATGCAACCCGCCTGTTGTATTTTCTGCCTTCAGGGTTGTCTGAACCGTCGTTATTTGTATTGACAGCAACGAAATTGGATTCCCCTAGCGCTTTTTCTACAAAGCGTGAAGCCGGGATCCCGCCTGAGGTAAGATATTCCTTCACCTCATTGACTCTTCTCCGGGAAAGCAGAAAATTGTAATCTGAAGGCCCTTTTGCATCGGAAAATCCTGATATTTCGATCCTGAGCTCAGGATTTGAAATAAGAAAAGCTTTTACTTCCTTAAGGATTTTTATGGCCGGGGAATCAAGTTCAAAGCTGTTGTAACCGAACAATATATTCTTGAGCGCCAGATATTTTTCTTCTGCCGGTTCTTCAGGGATCAGTTCTGTCCGGACCTGTACATAGCGGCTCAGGAAATAGAGGGGGAGGTTAAGTTTTATTGTATCAGTTTTGTACCCCGGATAACTGACATAAATAAGATAATCTCCCGGAGTGATATCGGCTCTGAATTTATCATCAGCATCAACAGTAAGGGCAGCAGGAGTTTTTGCTTTCTTAATGTCAGTCAGATTCACCCTTACTTTTCCAGGGTCAGGCTTCAAACCGTTACCGAGTGCAACGAAGCCTTCAAGCAGAGAAATCTCGTCGGCCGGATCGCGTGCAACAACGGCATAAATATTTCTTTCTGTGTCAGTTTCATTGTACAGGCTGGCAATAAATCCGGGTGCGTTATTGTTCAGAACAAAAAAAGTATTATCGGAAGTGGTATTGAATGCAAAAGGCATAGCAACCGGATTTGTCCAGCGGTCATATTTCATTACAGATCTGAACACATCGTAACCTCCCATGCTGATATGTCCTTGAGAGCTGAAGATCAATGCATTGTTCTCTGTATCGAGAAAAGGAGTATCTTCATTGTATGGTGTATTTATTATGTTGCCCAGGTTAACAGGATCATTCCATGAGCCATCGTCATTTCTTGCTGATAACCATATATCAAGTTCTCCTTCCCCATGAGGCCTGTTGCTTGAGAAATAGAGTGTTTCTCCGTCAGGAGTTATAAAACCATGGGCTTCCCAATAAATGGAATTGATAATTTTACCTGCTCCTTTTATCCTGGTCCAGGTTGTATCCGTTCTCTGGCTGAAATAAAGATTACCATCAGCGCCATCATCCATAAACAGGACAAGGAGTCTGCCGTCACCTGTAATTGAATTTGAATAGAATCTGTCATAGCCTCCCAGCTGCTCTGTTATATCATCAGGAGGACTCCAGTCGTTGTTTTTGAAAGAGCACAGGATACGAGTCTTTTCTTCATTTTTCTGAGTGAAGATAAACACTGAATCATTTTTGGAAATTACCGGATTGCAGGCTCCCGGATACTCTTTTAACCATGGTACAAACAGCTCTGAAAGGATCGTTACAGGTCTCTTTTTCATTTCCCTTGCATAACTGCAGTCACGGATCTGGTTATCGTAATACTCTTTCATTGAGATTTCGTCTTTCCCGGTATTTTCTCTCAGTTCATGATATAGTGAGAGGGCCTTATCAAGGCTGTCGTTTACATGATATGCAGCAGCAAGATACGTCAGGGTATATGCCGGCGCTTTTTCTCCATTTTCCGAATAATCCTTTTCATCGGCTGCCATATTTTTTGATGCAGCCGAAAGAAGCCTGAGAGCATCCTTTTCTTTACCCTCGATATTCAGATAACAGACGCCGAGTCGGGCAGCTATATTGCAGTTATCAGGATAAGCTTTCAGAACGGTCTCATAAAGAGGGGCTGCTATTTCGTAGTCATTATCATAATAGAAAGAGATGTCTGCATTGCGGATTGTCCTTGTGAATTCGCTTTTTGACATCTCCTGCGGGTAAAGAGCACTAATCCCGGTGACAAAATATAATACTGCAATGAAAATTGCTTGAGACCTTTTCATTATTTAGATACTTTTTAACAATACCCATTCCCCGAGATGCAAAATAAACTCTATGGTTCAGTTACCAGTGAGTTAATCTCTCTTATTACTGCTCCCATGAACCCCGTATCCACTGCAGCCTTAAGAGCTTCCTGCGCCTGTGACCGGCTTTCGTATTCCCCGAGCAGATATTTGTAGTAACCGTCATCATCAAGTATCTCCCTCACTCCTTTCATTTCCCTGAACAGATCCATATTTACAGGTGATTTGGCAGCAGTCAGCTGGACGGTATATACTCTTTTCCCGGTAGCTGATACAGAGACCACAGATGCTCGGGCAGAAAGCTTCGATTTTTCGTTCAATTCATATTGATTGATAATATCTGCATCAGTGAATCCTTTTTCCCTGACATAACCAAGATATGTAACAGCATCTGATTCGTTGTAAAAAACGCCGACTGCATAGAGATACACCGACCCTGATTCAATAGTCCTGAGGAACAATTTTCCACTCAGGCTTAAAACATCGAAATCCTTCTGAGGCAGTTTTTCAGTTGACTCTTTCAGGATAATGCTGTATTTCATTGATGAGGGCAGACGCAGGTGTTCCGGTGTATATGTTTCCTGCCTCAGCACGATGCCTGATTGCGGATCAACCAGACCAAACGTGACTCTCCTGTTATATTTTCTTCCTTCAGGATTGTCCGATCCGTCAGGGTTTGTATTTACTGATGTATACTGCGATTCTCCGAATGATTTCTTTATAAAACGGGATGGAGGGTTGATGGGGGAAACCATATAATCAATAACAGCCTGTGCTCTTTTCTCTGCAAGGATATAATTGAATTCAGTGCTTCCTTTTGAATCAGCATAACCGGCAACTTCAATTTTAAGTTCGGGGTTGGTGATCAGAACTGATTTTACTTCATCGAGGCTTTCTTTGGCTGTCTCATCCAGTTCACAGCTGTTAAATTCAAAGAGTATTGTCTTCATTGTCAGGAAGATCCCTGTTACAACAACATCAGGGATAAGTGTTGTATTGACAGCCAGATAGTGACTGAGGAAATAGAGGGGAAGATTTATTTTTACAGTATCAGTCTGGTATCCGGGGTAACTTGCAATCAGATGATAATCGCCCGGTTTAATTACGAAACTGAATCTTCCATCCCCGTTAACCGGGATGCTTTTTGTCGCTCTGGTTTTTACATCTGTAAGCTTAACTTCAGCTTTGGATTTGTCAATTCCTTCTGCATCCATCAGCTTCATAACTCCTTCAGTGACTGTTATTTCATCAGCAGGATCAATTGCTGCCAACGAATAAATGTTCCTTGAACCTTTTTCCTCATCATATCTGGCTGCTATAAAACCCGGTGCATTATTCTTCAGAATAAAGAAAGTGTTAGGCTGGGTTGTGTTAAGAGCAAAAGGCATCCCCACAGGGTCACTCCATCCCCCATTTCCTGACACTGACCTGAAAACATCATATCCTCCCATGCTGGTATGTCCGGCTGAGCTGAAAATCAGAGCTCCAGTCCCTGGATCGAAAAAAGGTGTATCTTCATTGTAGGGTGTGTTGATTATATCTCCAAGGTTTACGGGCTGATCCCATGTGCCATCTTCCTTTTTTTCCGACTTCCAGATATCAAGCTCACCTATCCCTCCCGGTCTGTTGGTCGATATAAACAGAGTATTGCCATCGGGTGTTATGAATCCATGTGATTCCCAGTATATGGTGTTTATAACCCTGCCCAGGCTTCTTGCCCGGGACCAGGTTGTGTCTATTCGTTCGCTTAAGTAGAGGTTGCCGTCACCGCCGTCATCCATGAAGAGGATAAGAAGTTTGCCATCGCCGGAAACTGAGTTGGAGTAAAACCTTGTATATCCTCCAAGTTGACGGGTAATATCAACAGGGGCAGACCATTGATCTTTATTGTATGAACACAGAATCATTGTTTTCCCTTCGCTTTTTTGAGTGAAGATGAAGACAGAATCATTCTTAGCCAGAACCGGATTTACAGCTCCCGGATAGTCGTTAAGCCAGGGTATGAAGAGATCAGATATTACAGTCACCGGCTTTTTCTTCATTTCCATGGCATAAGTGCAATGCCTTATCTGGGTATCGATATATTTCAGTTTTGCGGCGTTCCCGCTATACATTTCCCTTGCAAATTTGTAAAGTGTTACAGTTTTTTCAAGGCTGTCATTCAAATGGTATGCAGCAGCGAGATAAAGATATGTATCAAAAGGGGCCTTGTCGCCATGCTCAGCATAATCTTTTTCATTCTCCGCCACATTTGATGATGCATCTTTAAGAAATCTCAGAGCATCCTTCTTTCTGCCATCAAGATTAAGGCAGCATAAGCCAAGCTTAGCGGAAAAATTAGCATTATCCGGGTAGTCTTTGCATAAAGCATCGTAGAGGAGTGCAGCCTTTTCGTAATCCTCGTCATAATAGAACAGGATATCAGCTTCCTGGACTGATCTGATTAAATCTCTATTTGCCGATTCCTGTGAAAGAAGAGGTACCGGGAAACTGTTAAGAAGGGCGAAGAAGATGACATATACATACAGGCGGTTCATTATTTTGATACTTTTTTGATGAAGATCTGATCGGGATAACCCCTTCTGATCAATGCCAGTCTCCACACAGCAGCTTCTTCCCGGGTCGCGAACTGACCGGTCATGTACCTGTAGAACAAGTCAGCGTCATTGTACATTACCTTCATGTCGGTAATGTATTTGAAATATGTTACATCAACAGGATTACGGAGAGCCATAACCTGAACGGTATAGTAAAGAACGTCAGTATCTGCGATGTTTGTATCATTAACATCATTTACATTCATGTTCATGATAAGCAGACTGGAATCGATTGCTTCAACAACAGGGATTTCTGACAGATTAATCTTTTCATACACAACAGGGGGGACGACCTCGGCTAAAGATGTATCTCTTTCAAGAATTACATCAAGAGAAATAACAGTGACCGCGTTATCCTGTGTGATAGTTGTGTCGATAGCCTGCGACAGATAACCGGGACCGGTATATACAATTCTGAAGGTGCCCGCAGATACAACAAAATTATAACGACCGGTATATTTGTTCGGGTAACCTACATCTATTGTATCCCCTGAGGGACGGTTTATAAGGTGGATGGAATAGTTTTCGTCGAAAGCAATGAGAGTATCGGCAAGGCTGTATTCTCCGGTAATTTCGAAAGTAAGGTTAACATTTGTGCTTCCCAGCCCAAGAAAGAAAATGTCTTTCTTTTTGTAATCAGTTGTCAGTGAATAATATGCATTATCCCCGTTATTTGCCGGCTGGAAAAATTTATCATCATCTGTTGTATTCAGGGGTGATCCCAGATTTTCCGGTATTTTCCAGGCAGTTCCAACTCTCCTGCTCCTGAAATTGTCATAACCGCCCATTGAGATGTGTCCTTCAGAGCAGAAAAACAATGTTGAGTCATTTTCTGTAATAAAGGGTGTATCTTCGTTAAATGGAGTGTTGATTGTATTCCCAATATTCACTGCCGGACCCCAGTCACCGCTACCATCTTTCTCGGAATAATAAATATCAAGGCTTCCAAATCCTCCATCCCTGTTACTGGTAAAGTATAACCTGCTTCCATCAGCAGAAACTGAAGCATGGGACTCGTAAAATTTTGTGTTTATATTTTTATTCAGTTTTTTAATCGGAGTCCAGTTACCGTCCACTAGCTGCGAAGAGTATATATTTCCATCATACCCGTCATTTTTATAAATAAACATTTCCGTTCCGTCACTATTAAGGCAGCATGTCGAACAGTCTTCCCCGGCATTCAGAACCTGAGTGATATCAATCGGCATTTGCCAGACATCTCTTTCCTTCCTTGAATACATGATAACATTGACCATCCCCCTGCGTTCGGTATAAATTATTGAATTGCCATCGTAACTCGCGGCAGGATTCTCATTCATTGAGCCTTGCATGAATCCTTTCCCCATAGTTTTCTTACTGATCTCCAGAGGATTCTCAATCAGAAGCATCGCATTATTACAAGCCTGGATCTGCTGATTAATGAATTCCAGGTTTTTCATTTCTCCTTTTGCATCCTGCCTTGACAGCTTGTCAAAGACCTGAAGTGTATTTAATCCTTTTTCGAGTTCGTTGTTGATCATGTAGGCTTTTGCCAGCAGGAAATAGGCATCAAGAGGAGCTCTTTTCTCATTAAATGAGCCGGATTTTGCATCAAAGCTGGAATTTTTTACTGCCTCTTCCAGGTAAGGTATAGCTTTCTCTTTTTCACCTGGTATATTGAGATAACATTCTCCAATCTTATTCTTAATATTAAGATTATCAGGAGCTTCGAGAAGAAGAAAAAGCTGATTGGCCAGTTCATATTCTCCATAGAGGTAATATGATTCAGCCTGTGTAAAAATCTCCTTCATCTCTTTTGTTGACTGAGCCGAAGCAGTCATTGAAAAAAGAACCAGAGTTATCAGCTGTAACTTTTTGCGGTATATTTCAACTCTGAAATTATTCATCATAACAAATATATAATAATTTAAGAATGAAAAGAGCAGTGTTTCAGCTTATTTGTCAAACGTTATCAGATAAATATCCTCTTTCCCGAATCCGCCGGAATCCTAATAAATTGAATAATAACCTGATCTCGCGTTATCAAACGGCATGAACAAATTTATTAAAAAAATCGGGAAGATAAACAGAAGCAGTTTATTCTTTCTTCTTATCCTTGTTCCTTCTGCGGTACCAGATGATGAAACAGAACAGCACTCCGGCTCCGAGCAGCAGCCAGAGTATCCACCATTTGAATTCTTTTTCAGGTACGACAGCCGGTTTGATCGTTTCAACCGGAATATTTATTGAATTGATAAGGCTTGCCAGGGCTTTGAAGAATGATTCTTCAACTCCTGCCTTGCTCATATTTTTAAGAATGAACAGGATCAGTTCCTCGGGTGTCCTGATACCTTCTTTCTTAAGATCGATCGAATTGAGCCACGAACGGAACGGTTCTTCTGCTGCAGCAGCAAGGTCGTTGCGGAATTGTCCTGCGGTTGTGCCGGGCAGGGAACTGACAGAAGCAAGTAACCTTGCCAGCTCCTTATCTGCCAGTCCCTGATCAACAGATTCCTGGTAAACAGATTTCAGCCAGGCTCCCTTATCCGTGATGCCTTTTTTCTCGGTTGCGGATATAGCCTGTTTCACGACAGAGCCGATGGCAGGATCATCTTCCAAGGCCAGGAGCTTCTCTTTTTGTATTGAAATGGTGACATCCGGTGGGGCGAGAATGGCAGCTGCAATCCTGTCGAGTTCTCCGGGGCCTGTTTTACCGCCGGTTTTTTCAGCAATATAATCCTGAAGGTCATTCCAGGTCTTGAGATCCATTTCGTAAATATCTATACCGCTCAGCAATTTTTTAAGTTCAGGATCGGAAACGTTTCGGGCAAGGTAATCAACAGCGGCCTGGGAGAGTACATTATCTCTGAGCGCTATCTCGAGAGCCAGCTTGTCAACCTCTTCACCGCTTACGCCTCTCTTCATGGCTTCCTCCTTGAGGAATGCGATCTGGTCGTCAACCTTTGCGAAATCGTATTTTCCGAAATCCAGGTCGGATATAACCTTCTTCAGATCATCGCCGGCACGGTTCTTCTGCATTTCGGTCAGTGCGGATATCTGTTTCTCCGAGATCACTCTCTCGTATTCAGGCCTGACAACATCTGCCACGGCCTCATCCGGCTTGCGCGTTATGAATACGTCTGCCGTAGTTGTGTTGCTGTATTTATCGGTAACCCTGAATGTGAGCTTGTTATCTCCAACCTGCGGCACTGCCTTATAATAAAAGGTTGAGTCGGTCATCGGGAAAGATTCGGTGTACAAAAGAGAATCGCCCAGCCAGTGTTCTACAACCAGCACAGATCCGGGTTCTGCTTTTACCGGGATGATTATTGTGTCACCCTTCGCAACTGTTAACGCATTCTCGCTGTCAACCGTGAGCTCTGCAACGAAATCGGATCTGGGCAGGATAGTTCCGGGTATCACAATGCTGTCGGACGGATTCATCAGCGCCAGTTCAAGATTCCTTTGTACCCGCTCTCCTCCGGCTCCTTCATATGTGACCTCGAAATTTCCCTGTGGCAGCTGCAGCTCGTATTCGCCTGTCTGTGGATTTGAATACACTACCACAAGCTGGTCAGGTTTTCCGGTATTCAGGGCGCTGACCTTTATTCTGCTGTCTATGTTCTTTTGATGGAGGTCGGCAATGGTTACGACTCCCCTGACGGTGAATTTCCTGGGATGTTCATCAGAAAAGATCTCAATCCTGTAAATATCCTGTTCACCAAAATTCCCCGGGATAAACTTAGCCAGGTAGCCTTCATAGCCATCATTTATTGGCCTGTAGAAAACATCATCGTCAGTTGAGTTGAGAGGATAGCCGGCATTGAGGGGTACAGACCATTCCCCGTTATCAAGCAATGTTGAATAGAAAATGTCATATCCCCCCATGTTGTAATGTCCCCTTGAACTAAAGAAGAGTGTTTTATCATCCTTGCTGAGGAAGGGAGTTTCCTCGTGGTACTTTGTGTTTATGACCGGGCCCAGGTTCACCGGCTCGCCCCAGTCTCCCAGAGTATCCCTCTCTGAAACGTATATATCGAGCCCCCCCAGCGAGTTCTTGCGGTTGCTGGTGAAATAGAGCTTTCTATTGTCGTGTGAGATTGTGGCGTGCGACTCCCAGTATTTTGTGTTGATTTTCTCGTTCAGCTTCACAAGCTGTCCCCATACTCCGTTTTCAAGAGTTGAGGTATATATGCTGCCGTCATAGTCTATTGAACTGTAAAAATAAAGTGTCTTGCCGTCCCTTGAAATTGAAGTGGGGTAGATATCCCGGTCTATCTGAAGTGCTTCATTCAGGTTGACCGGACCGCTCCAGCTTCCGTTGCTTTTTTCAGAATAAAGAATTGCATCATAAAAAGCCAGGCTTTGAGCAAATACCATTATTTTTTCGTCTTCGGAAATGACAGGGTTGAACTCTGACCTTGTGTCATTTATAACGCTTCCAAGATTCACTGCCCTGATAAAAAGAGGAGTATTTATCAGTTCCTTTGCATGAAGACATGACTGGATCTGTTCCTCCACGACCTCCGGATCATAGATCTTAGTATTAAGGTTCAACTTGAACAATTCGTAGGTCTCAATTGCCTTGTCCAGCTGATTATTGATTCTGTATGCATTAGCAAGGTAATAAAGTGCATCGTAGGGAGCCCTGGTCTCTTTAAACTTTCCTTCCTTGTAACTGGGGTTAATATCCATGACAGCGTCTTCAAGATACCCTATTGCTTTATCTTTTTCTCCCGGTTTGTTCAGGTAACATTGTCCAAGACGGTATTTTAAGTTTGAGTTTGAAGGGAAGAAAGTCAGAAGTCTTGCATAGCTGGGCAGGGCTTCCTTATAGTCCTCGAAAAGGATATACATTTCAGCTTCATAGAACATATTCCTGATCTCCAGCTTTGCCTGGGAAAAAAGAGCGCTGCCTGAAAAAAAAGTCAGGAATGTTGTTAAAAGAAAAAGCCTTTTGATCATCTTTTACAGGTCTAAATCATAAGAGAGACTTCAGATCCTCAGGTTAGTATCCAGGCAAATACCGGAAAGAGGTCTTCTCCCTGTTAATCTCATTTTTAAAGATGCTAATATAACAGAAATATTAGGAATTGGGCAAATTACAGACCTGCTTTTTTGAATAAAAATCTTTTCAGGCTATTTCACCATTGTAATTTTCAAGGATTTGCTTCACCCTGTTAAGGTACTTCCCGGCAAGGGCGCCATCAATAACCCTGTGGTCATAGCTCAGGGATAGTATCATAATATGCCGTATTGCTATAACGTCACCTTCAGGTGTCTCAATGACTGCCGGCATCTTTCTGACAACCCCGGTGCCGAGGATGGCCGCCTGGGGCTGGTTAATTATGGGTGTCCCTGCAAGATTATTGTAGCTTCCGAAATTTGTTATTGTGAATGTACCTCCCGTTATTTCGTCGGGTTTGAGCTTGTTGATCCTTGCCCTCTCTGCCAGGTCGTTTACGCTTTTCGCTAGTCCTGTGAGGTTCTTCTCGTTGGCATTTTTGATGACCGGCACTATGAGGTTGCCGTCAGGAAGGGCTGTTGCCATACCGATGTTGATATTTTTTCTTTTTATGATGTTGTTCCCGTCAACGGATATATTGATCATCGGGTATTCATACAATGCCCTCGCGGCAGCGTCAATGAAAATGGGAGTGAGGGTTAGCTTCTGCCCCTCGGCTGCAAGGAACCTGTCCTTGACCGAGTTTCTCCAGAGAACCAGTTTTGTGACGTCTGCATCGATGAATGATGTGACGTGAGGGGATGTCTTCTTTGAAAGTACCATGTGGTCTGCAATGAGCTTCCTGACCCTGTCCATTGCTATTATCTCATCTCCTGAAGATTGCTGAACCTCAGGTTTATGCTGCATTTTTCCTGTATCGTTCCTATGTGCCGTCACTGCAGTCTCCTTTGTTTTATTCCGGGCATCGAGCATTTTCAGTATGTCATCGCGCGTGATCCTTCCGTCCATACCCGTTCCTGTGACAGTATCAAGCTCCGAATAGCTGATACCTTCACGGGCGGCAATGGATCTTACGAGCGGAGATATGAACTTGCCTGAGGGTGTGCGGCTTTTAAGGCTTCGTGATACCTCCTCCGTTTCCTTCTTCTCGTTTCTGGATTCAATGATAGTCTCACGGATCCGTTCAACTTCATTGTCAATTTTCGCTTCGGCATCAGGTGAAATGGACATACTGCTTTCAATGACTGCCAGCACCTGGCCTACTTTAACAACAGATCCCTCCGGGGCAACTATTGATATTATTTTCCCTCCGGCAGGCGAGGGGACCTCGGAGTCGACCTTGTCGGTGGCGACTTCCACAAGAGGGTCATCTTCCCTGACCGCTGCGCCTTCGGAAACAAGCCATTTGGTGACGGTAGCTTCAATAACTCCCTCTCCCATAGCAGGAAGCAGTATGTTCAGTTTTGCCATTGTGCTGTTGTTAATCGTTTTACGTTTATACAATTAACATTCGAAAAGAAGAATTGTTTGACCTGAACACGATAAAGCAAGGTGAGCCTGGGAAACGGATGATTATTTCCAGACAGAACAGTTTATTATAAATCAATCTCTGCCTGCCATTTCTTCTCCTATTACTCCTGCAAGACGCCTGATCCCTTCCTCAATCACTTCAGGTTTTGAGAAGGAGAAGTTTATGCGCATGGTATTATGGCCGGCATCGTTGCAGAAAAATGTTGATCCTGAAACAAAGGCAACGTTTTTCTCAATCGCTCTTTTAAAGATCCTGTCCGTATCAGTTCCCGGAGGAAGCGTAACAAACAGAAACAAACCGCCCTCAGGTTCCGTCCAGGTTACTCCTGCCGGCATATACTTCCTGAAGCATTCTATCATGCGATTCCGCCGTTCACTGTAGAGTGCAATTGTCGCGGGAAGGTTTTTTTCAAGCAGACCCTTTTCAAGGTATCGCGCAATGATCTTCTGTACAAATGCCGAGGTGCAAAGGTCGGCTGTCTGCTTTGCCATTACTATCTTATCGAGCAGTACCGGATTCCCTATTATCCATCCGACCCTGAAACCGGGTGCAAAGATCTTCGAGAAGGTGCACAATGTCAGCACTCTTCCCGATGTGTCGAGCTGGTACATCATTCGCTGGCTCTTCCCGCTGAACCGGATATCCCGGTAAGGAGTATCTTCAACGATCAGCAGATCATACTTCTCTGCTATTTCAATGATCCTGATCCTCCGCTCTTCAGGAAGGGTGATGCCGGCCGGATTCTGAAAATCAGGTATGATATAGATGAATTTGATTTTCCTGTCAAGCTCCCTGAGGCTTATGATCGTCTCTTCAAGCTCGTCAGGCTTCATGCCTTTTTCATCAAGGGTTATACCTTTCAGCTTTGCCCCGTAGGTGGTGAAAGCATTCAACCCCCCCAGGTAGGAAGGCAGGCCGCACAGTACATAATCACTGCTGTCGATGAATATCCTTCCTGTAAGGTCAAGAGCTTGCTGCGATCCGGTTGTTATGATGATGTTATCGGCAGTAAGGTTCAGCCCTTCGCGGTTATGCTTTTCTGCCAGCATTTTGCGCAGGAGCGAGTCGCCTTCCGTTGTACTGTACTGGAGCGCGTTCGCTCCGTCTTTTTCCAGCACTTCAAGAGCTATTTCCTTAAGGTCTTCCACAGGGAATGTCTCTGGAGCCGGAAGGCCGCCTGCGAAGGAGATCATGTCAGGATTTTGAAGGTGCTTCAGTATCTCCCTGATGGCTGAGCGTTTCATGCTCCTGCCTGAATTTGATAGGAATCTGTCTGCGCTTGTAATCATTTCAGGTAGGGATTTCGGTTGGTTATTGCCCGCCCGAGTGTTATCTCATCGGTATATTCAAGTTCATCGCCGATCGCAACGCCTCTTGCAAGCGTGGTTATCAAAGTGCTGTAATTGCATAGTTTCCTGTAAAGATAGTAATTTGTGGTGTCGCCTTCCATGGTGGTGCTGAGGGCGAGAATAAGCTCCCTTATCCCTCCGGCTTTTAATTTTTCCTCGAGAGAATCGATCTTGAGATCAGAGGGGCCAATTCCGTCAATTGGTGAAATGATACCTCCAAGTACATGATATACTCCCCTGAACTGCCTCGTGTTTTCCACGGCCATTACATCCTGTATGTTTTCCACGACACATATGACCGACCTGTCGCGCTTATCATCACTGCATATGCTGCATATATCAGTATCTGAAATGTTGTTGCATATACTGCAGTAATGGATCCCTTCATGCAGCTTAAGAATGCTTTCCCCGAATCTTCTGACCTCTTCAGGGTCTCTCCTTAAAAGGGTCATTACCAGCCTGAAAGCAGTTTTTCTTCCAATGCCGGGAAGAGATGCAAATTCATTTACGGCATCTTCCAGAAGCCTTGACGGGAACTCAGTAAAACTCATGACCGGTCGTTTCAGACAAAATTAATCCAATTATTGTTCTTTTTAATATCAGTACTATTTTTTGACCTCCATTCTTTTTGTTATCCTTGCAGATTAATCGCAAAGGTTATGTCGCCCGGCCTCATACTTGGTATCTTCCTTCTTTACACAGCCATGTTGTTTTTTGTAACCTGGATCACGGCCAGGAAGGCAAATGACCAATCATTCTTCATAGGAAACAGGAAATCACCCTGGTTTGTGGTGGCCTACGGGATGATTGGAGCCTCCCTCTCGGGTGTTACATTCATGTCGGTACCAGGCTGGGTGAGAGATACTCAGTTCAGCTATATGGTGGTAGTGATGGGCTACCTTGTCGGTTATTTTATCATCGCAACAGTGCTGATGCCTATGTACTACAGACTGAAGCTGACGACCATCTATACATATCTTGACCAGCGCTTTGGATTCTGGTCGTACAAGACGGGAGCGGGCTTCTTCATTCTTTCCAGGACACTGGGAGCCTCGCTCAGGATGTTTCTTGTGATAAACGTGCTGCAGGTATTCGTTTTTGATGCGTGGAATATCCCTTTCTGGCTCAACGCGCTTATTTTCATAATACTGATAATCCTCTATACATTCAAGGGGGGCATCAGGACAATCGTGTACACCGATATGCTTCAGACGACCTTCATGCTTCTTGCTGTCGTCCTCTCCATTATATATATAAGCAAAGGACTCCACATTCCGGCCCGGGAACTTTTTTCGGAAATAACAGGAAGCGATGTATCGCGGATGTTCATAACCGACTGGCACCACGAGCGTCATTTCCTGAAACAGTTCTTTTCAGGGATGTTCATTACCATCACCATGACAGGCCTTGACCAGGAGATGATGCAGAAGAACCTCAGCTGCAAGAACATAAGAGAGGCCCAGAAGAATATGTTCACTTTCAGCGGCATACTGGTCTTTGTCAACCTTCTGTTCCTTTTTCTCGGAGCATTCCTGTTTATGTATTCTCAGAAAATGGGAATAACCGTTACTGCTTCTGACGAGCTTTTTCCAGCGATTGCCATAAATTACCTGGGCCCTGTGGCAGGCCTTGTCTTTATGATCGGGCTCATCTCCGCGGCTTTCCCAAGCGCAGACGGAGCGCTCACCTCCCTTACAACCTCGGTTAGCATCGATTTCCTGGGTCTTGATAAAAGAAAGGACCCTGATCCAGGGAAAGTTACAAGGATAAGATATGTTGTGCATATGACTGTTGCCCTGGTGTTCTTTATCAGCATTCTGCTGTTCAGCGCTCTTAACAATAAAGCAGTTATCGATGAACTCTTTACTATTGCCGGCTATACCTACGGACCTCTGCTCGGACTGTTTTCCTTCGGCCTCTTCACGAAACGCAGGGCAAATGACAGGATGACTCCCTGGATCGCCATTATATCACCCCTCCTGTGCATCCTGCTGAACACATTTTCAGAAGAGCTTCTCGGCGGCTATAATTTCGGATTTGAAATGATACTGGTGAACGGATTCCTGACCTTTGCCGGATTATGGTTTTTCAGCAGGAAGCAGCAGCTTATTGGATAGCAGTCTCTTCCGATTCTGCCGGTTCGTCCTTTTTGACTATGACGCTTATCTTTTTATAAGGAATGTTCCAGACGAAGAAATAACTTATCCCGAAGCTTACCTTTTCACTTCCGGAGCCGAAGCCCGGGAGATAAATCGGCCTGAGATCCTTGCCCGCACCTGAATAGATAAGCCTCCTGATATTCACCGACCATCCCATTGTAAAATTCCTGAACATCTCGGCCCTGAATCCCGGAGACGCCTCTAGGTAATGGCCGTAATATGCCGATGAAGGTATTGAGGAAGTCACGTTGCCCCAGTAGTTTTCGTACTCAAAGAAGGGCACTTCGGAATTGAATGACGAGAGCCCGTACCTCAGACCTGCACCGGCCCAGTATTTTCCCATCGACTTTTCGGGACGGAGAAAATTGATATCGATGCCGGCCTTGATAAAAAATCCCCTGCTCAGGTAATCGTAATTATACTGCGAGTATTTATAATCGGAATATCCTCCGCCGATAAATATACCGTACCTCTCATTCAGGTCGGCGGATATAAATCCTTCAGCATTCAGATTGTTTCTGTCGATAAAATAGATAACGGGGCCTGCGACCTCCGCGCCTATCCTTATCTTCAGAGGTATCTGCACGGTGTCGGGCGGTTCTGTCTGACCGGAAGCCTCCCATGAAACTGAAAGGAGTATAATAAGAATGCTAGTACAGTATCCGGAAATTCTCCTCATCGCCTGTGGTCACAAGTGTGTTCTTAACGATTATAGTATCTATTATATTTTTTGTATAAGACAAAACGCCCGTTGTATGGTAATATGTATATCCGCATTCGATCGAAATAAGGTGGGGGTATGAATCATAGGCCACCACGATAGTATCCGATACTCCATTGATAACTAAAACAAAACTACAGTTATCTGTTGATGGATCCAGCGGAAGTTCGGCAGGTGAGACGCTTTTTGAATCTGCATATATCTTATCTGTTCCCGTGTTCAATCCGTATATGGTCAGATTATCGGGCGCTTTTGCCTTTTGCGTGCTGCTGAGATAAAACGGGACTTTAACTTTTGCAACAGTCTCTTCGAAGCATGCTTCAGGCGTGCATGAAACGGTTTTCATGAAAACTGCAATGATGATCGCGGCGATGCTGTTTTGTTTCAGGCCGGTCATTTTTTCTTAAGGTATTCTTCTGCTTTCTTCAGCGCCTTAGGCAGGCCTTCAGGATTTTTCCCTCCCGCAGTGGCCAGAAATGGCTGTCCGCCTCCGCCCCCGCTTATCTCCCCGGCAACTTCCTTAATTATAATAACTGCATTTATGTTTTTTTCTTTGACAAGCCTGTCACTGACCATTACAACAAGATTGGCTTTGCCGGCAATGGATGATCCGATAACCAGAACGCTGTTGTCATATTTTTTCCTCACCTCAAAAGCGATTGTTTTTAATGTCTCGACAGAATCAGCCTCGATAAGGCCTGAGATAAACTTTATATCCTTTATGTCAACAGAATTGCTTTCAATCTCCCTGAGCGAGTTCATCGCCATTTTTGCCTGGTACCTTTCAATCGTTTTTTTAAGTGCGTTGTTCTCGGATATCAGCTTTTCGACGCTCTCTACAATGTTCCCGGTGCTTTTAAGCATCGCGGCAATGTCCTCAGCAGCAGAGAGTTTAAGATTTATGTAATCATTAGCCTTTTCAGCCGTCACTGCTTCGATCCTCCTTATCCCCGCAGCAATTGCTCCTTCTGATACTATCTTAATGATCCCTATGCTTGCGGTCGATTCCACATGTGTTCCACCGCAGAGCTCAACCGAATCGCCGAACTTAACCACCCTTACAGTTTCGCTGTATTTCTCTCCGAAGAGAGCCATTGCGCCCATGGCCTTCGCTTCTTTAAGGGGGATGTTATCGGTAACCTGCCGTTGATTGTTCTGCCTTACCAGCCGGTTTGCAATCTCCTCAATCTTCAGCAGCTCTTCTCTCGAGGGTTTTGAGAAATGACTGAAATCGAACCTGAGGCGGTCGGGAGTGACCAGCGAACCCTTCTGCTCGACATGTTTCCCCAGCACTTTGCGGAGAGCAAAGTGAAGAAGGTGCGTGGCAGTATGGTTGCCGGCGGTCATCATTCTCTTTTCAGGATCAACCACGGCCCTGAATGCTGCCTCGGGTTTATCCGGCGGTTTTTTTGCTATATGAATAATGAGATTGTTTTCTTTTATCGTATCCGTGATCTCAATTTTTTCCTTTTTCGATTCCAGGAACCCGGTGTCGCCTGCCTGGCCTCCCGACTCAGCATAAAAAGGAGTCTTGTCAAGGACGATGTGACAGATCTCTTTCCCTTTTGCCTTTACCTTGCGGAACTTCGAAATAACGACATCATCATCTGTTTTTTCATAACCGGTGAAGACCGTATCTCCTGATTCACGTACTATCACCCAGTCGCCTGCATCGAGTGACGCATCCTCACGCGACCTCTCTTTCTGGCTCTTCATTTCATTCTCAAAATCGTTGATATCCAGTTCCATTCCGTTTTCCCTGAGTATTAGCTGGGTGAGGTCAACAGGGAATCCGAATGTGTCGTAAAGTTCAAAAGCCACCTTCCCGGAGAGAACCCTGTTATTCATCTGCTTCATGCCGGATATCATTTTTTCCAGCATCTTAAGCCCCTTGCCCAGTGTTTTCAGGAAGGCTGTCTCCTCTTCAAGGATTATTTTTGAGATAAGCTCCTTCATTGAAATTAATTCCGGGTACTGGCTGCCCATTACGGTGGCCAGCTTCGGGACAAGCCTGTAGATGAACGGTTCTTCCATCCCAAGGTTATTGTAACCGTATCTGACGGCTCTGCGCAATATCCTTCTGATAACATAACCTGCCTTGTTGTTTGAGGGAAGCTGTCCGTCGGCTATCGAAAAAGATACTGCCCTGAGGTGATCGGCAATTACGCGCATTGCAGTATCATATGATTCTTTTTCGCCGTATTTCTTTTCAGTGAGCAGGGAGATCTCTTTTATGACAGGCTGAAAAATATCGGTATCGTAATTTGATTTCTTCCCCTGGACGACCATGCAGAGTCTTTCAAAGCCCATTCCCGTGTCGACATGTTTGTTGGGCAAATATGTTAATGAGCCATTAGCATTACGATTATATTGAATAAAAACTAGATTCCAGATTTCTATTACCTGGGGATGCCCTTTATTAATAAGATTACAACCGGGAATCTTCTCTCTATCAGTTTTATCTCTGATATCAACATGTATTTCAGAACAAGGGCCGCATGGTCCAGTATCTCCCATTTCCCAAAAATTATCCTTTTTTGATCCTTCAAGGATCCTGTCATTCTCTAAGTAAAAAGACCAGTATCGATAAGAATCATCATCTCGTTCCAAGAGTTCTGATTCATCTCCTCTGAAAATTGTAACATATAATCGGTCCTTTTCCAGTTTTAACTCTTCTGTGAGGAATTCCCAAGCCCATCGTATAGCCGCTTCCTTGAAGTATTCACCGAACGACCAGTTGCCAAGCATCTCAAACATGGTATGATGGTAGGTGTCATGACCGACCTCTTCCAGGTCATTATGCTTTCCTGAAACCCTGAGGCACTTCTGTGAGTTTGCCACCCTGCTGTATTTCGAAGGAGTGTTCCCCAGGAAAATATCCTTGAACTGATTCATCCCCGCGTTAGTGAACATGAGGGTGGGATCGTTCTTTATCACCATCGGCGCTGACGGGACTATTTCATGCCCTTTCCCCCTGAAATAATCCAGAAATAATTGTCTCAGTTCGTGTGCCTTCATCGTTTAACGATCAGTGGATTATATTAATATACCTGAAATTGGCTTGTAAAATTAATTTATTTACTTTAGATTTGTCCATTGCCTGTAACAAAAAATAGAAATTCTTACCGGATCAATGCGTAACCGGAAATATTTTCTAGACCATAATGACCTGCAGTACAAGCAGGTCAGGCTTCCCTGGAGCAAAAAGCTCTTAAGGCTGTTTATGTGGTTTGCGATAACAGTAGGAGTTACTTTTGTCTATGGTTCAGTTTTCGAGAACCTGTTCGGGTCGCCTAAGGAAAAGATGCTGAACCGCGAGATTGACAACCTGAAGCTTCAGTATACCCTTGCCGGGAAAGAGCTCGATAATGCCTATGAAATGATGAACAGCCTTAAACTGTCAGATGAGGTCAGGTACAGGTCAGTGCTTGAGATGGACACCATTCCCGGGTCGGTAAGGAAACCGGGCTTCGGAGGTATCGAAAGGTTCAGGGAGCTTAACGGTTATTACAACTCAACCCTGATGAAGTCGACAAGAACCAGGATAGAGGAGCTGAAGAACATGGTCAATGTTCAGGATGAGTCGTTCAGGGCAATCGAGGAAAAAAGGGCAGAGTGGGAGCGTATGTATGAATACCTTCCGATGATCAGCCCTGTTGATGTTGCCATAAGGCTTGGTGATGGATTGAAATTCAGGGAAGTACACCCGGTCCACGGCAATCCGCAATGGCACCACGGGCAGGATTTTGAAACACCCTACGGGACAGAAGTATTTGCCACCGGCTCAGGAACCATCATTGAAGCAGGATGGAACACAGGAGGTTTCGGGAATCATGTAAGGATCGATCACGGCTACGGCTACCAGACCATCTACGGACATCTCAGCAGCATAAAGGTCAGCAAGGGAATGAATGTAAAACGCGGCGACCTGGTCGGCCTTACCGGAAGCTCAGGAACATCTTCAGGCCCGCATCTTCACTACCAGATTGATCAGTACGGTCAGCATAAAAACCCTCTTTACTATTTCAACGACGATCTTACCAGGGAAGAGTATTTTGACATGATCCAGCTGCTTACCTCAAGCACGAAATTCAGATGATCATTCCGCCCGAACCGGGCTGGTTTCTTTTATGATTTTCTTATATTTGCTCCGTTATGCCAAACTCGAGATATAAGTTCAATCCCGAATCGCTGAGCTTTGACAGGATCAGGCTTGGTCTTGGTGAAATACTTCTGAGGGGGCTTGCTTACCTGGTAGGATCGCTGCTGATAGCTGTCCTCTATTATGTGATATTCGCAGCATTCTTCGATTCTCCAAAGGAAAAGGCACTTCTCAGGGAGATCGACCAGCTTGCCCTTCAGTACGACATGATCCACCGCGAAATGAATAACATCGAAAAGGTGATCGACCAGCTGCAGGCAACTGATGACAACCTTTACCGGACAATTTTTGAAGCTGAGCCTGTACCTGCGACATTGCGCGAAGGAGGAACGGGAGGCATCAACCGTTACAAGGAGCTGGAAGGATTTGAAAATTCCAGTATAGTCATCGAAACCACCAGGCGGCTTGATCAGCTGAGAAAACAGATTTATATACAGTCAAAGTCATTCGACGACCTGATTTCCCTGGCTATGAGGAAAGAGGAAATGCTGCGGTCTATCCCTGCAATAATGCCGATCTCGAACAAGGATCTGACCAGGACAGCATCGGGTTACGGACTCAGGATACACCCTATTTATAAGATCATCAAGTTCCATGCGGGCATGGATTTCACTGCACCTTCCGGTACCGATGTCTATGTCACGGGTGATGGCACGGTGGCCTCCGTCATATCATCTAAACGCGGGCTGGGAAATCATATAATTGTAAATCATGGATACGGATATACATCAATATATGCTCATCTCGACAGGTTCAATGTGAGGGCCGGACAGAGAGTCAGGAGAGGCGATGTTATCGGGTTTGTGGGAAGCACGGGCATGTCCCTTGCACCTCATCTGCATTATGAAATTAAGCTTAACGGAACCAATGTCGATCCGGTAAACTATTATTTCAATGACCTGACTGCCTCAGAGTATGAGAAGATGATAGAGATAGCTTCAAAAACAGGTCAGTCATTTGATTAGATCTTCATTAAACCTTTCCATGAAGAGCGAGCCCATTTTAGCTTTACTGCTCCCGGTATTCCTTGTTTTTCACAGCGCCGAATGCAACGCATTCCCGAATGACACGATAATTGCTGAAAGAAAGATAACGATCACGGGCGTTGGCGACATGATGTTCGGGACATCTTTCCCCTCGCCGAAATACCTCCCCCCCCACGATAATCCGTTATTACTGCTGGGCAGCTTTGCCGATACCCTTGCTTCCGGAGACATTGCTTTCGGCAATCTCGAGGGATCATTTCTCGATGCAGGCGAACCTGCAAAGAAATGCAGGGATTCAACCAAATGCTACCTCTTCAGAATGCCGGAAAGATATGCTTCAGCCCTGGCAGCCGCGGGTTTTGACATGATAAGCCTGGCAAACAATCATTTTGGCGACTTCGGTCCTGCAGCCAGGAGGCGGACGATGCAGCTGCTTGATTCGATGGGCATTATCTACGGGGGACTTGCAGAACATCCGTTTTCGATGATAAAGCGAGACAGCATCCTTTATGGATTCTGCGCCTTTGCACCCAATGCCGGCACGGTCAGCATTCATGACCTGGATGAGGCAGAGACTATCGTAAAGTATCTTGCCGATACGTGCGACATCGTGATCGTTTCATTTCACGGAGGTGCTGAGGGAGCAGATTATCAGCGCGTTCCCGAAGGCGATGAAATGATGTTCACGGAGAACAGGGGCGATGTGCGGAAGTTCTCGCACACAGTGATCGATGCCGGCGCTGACGTGGTTTTCGGACACGGTCCGCACGTGACACGCGCAGTTGAAGTCTACAAGGAACGTTTCATTGCATACAGCCTGGGAAATTTCTGCACCTATGGAAGATTTAATCTGCAGGGCCCAAACGGAATAGCTCCCATTATTAAGCTGGATATCGATATTTCAGGTAAATTTATAGCAGGGAAAATTATTCCTGTTTACCAGGTACCCGGCTCAGGAGTAAGACCAGATCCGGAGAGACGAGTGATCAGGAAGATACGGGAGCTTACGGCCCTTGACTTTCCCGGTTCTGTTATTGCGATCTCCGAAGATGGTAAAATAACTTATAAATAAACGATATGCCTTACAGGGAAAAACCGGTGGAAAAACTCTATTATTCAATAGGAGAGACAGCCGAGATGCTTGATGTTCCGATATCTACCATCAGGTTCTGGGAGAATGAGTTTGATGTCCTGAAACCAATGAAGAATAAAAAGGGGAACAGGATGTTCACCCCGGACGACATCAAAAACCTGAAGATCATCCATCATCTTCTCAAGGAGGAGGGGATGACTCTCCAGGGCGTGAAAAAACGTCTCTCCGGAAAATGGGAAGAGACCGACTACAAATTCGGGATCGCAGAATCGCTTCAGAAGATAAAGGACCTCCTGCTTGATTTAAGAGATAACATAGGCAAGTAACCTCTGTGTATCTCTGTGCCTTCTCCGTGGAACTCTGTGTAACCTTTTCGCTTTATTAAGAACTTACACGGAGACACACAGAGGAGTCACAGAGTGCCACAGAGAAAAATAAAAAGTATGAAACTTATAGATCTTACCGCATTTCTTGATACTGCAATACCCCTGTCGTTCCAGGAAGGTTATGACAACTCGGGATTGCAGATCGGACTGCCCGATAAGGAGATCAGGTCAGCGCTGATATGCCTCGATGTTACGGATGAAGTGCTTGATGAAGCAGGCTATGCGGGATGTGATGTGATCATTTCTCACCATCCTCTTATTTTTACAGGGATTAAAAGACTATCTGGGAAAACCCTGACTGAACGTCTTGTGCTCAAGGCAGTAAAACAGGATGTTGCAATTTATTCAGCTCACACAAACCTTGACGTCATCGGGAACGGCGTAAGCAGGAAGATGGCTGAAAAACTAAGGCTGCAGAATGTCAAAATTCTCTCTCCGCTGAAGAACAGGCTTTGCAAGCTGGTTACATTTATTCCTGAAAGTCATCTCGATAAGGTCAGGGACGCAATATTCTCCGCAGGTGCAGGAGTTACAGGCAATTATGATCAATGCAGCTTTACGGTGCAGGGTACGGGCAGTTTCAGGGGGAATGCTGATACAAACCCGTTTGCAGGGAAGAAGGGAGAGTTAAGCCTTGAGAAGGAGATACGGTTTGAAACAATAATGTTCTCGCATCTTAAGAATAATGTTGTGAAGGCGCTCCTGGAGAACCATCCGTATGAAGAAGCGGCATATGACATATATCCGCTTGAAAATGATAATATTACAGTTGGGCTGGGATGTATTGGTGAACTTCCCGGACCCGCAGACGAAAAGGAATTTCTTAAGAGCCTGGAGACCCTTTTTGCTGCCAGGGGCATCAGGCATTCAAAGCTAACCGGCAGAAAGGTCAGGAGGGTTGCCCTCTGCGGAGGCGCGGGCGGATCACTTATGAACGATGCCCTGGCCTCGGGCGCTGATGCCTTTGTCACGGCTGATGTAAGGTACCATAGCTTTTTTGAGGGGGGAAATAAAATGGTTATCATAGATATCGGCCATTATGAGAGCGAAAAATTCTCCGTGGAGATATTATACGATCTAATTATCAAAAAATTCCCTACATTTGCACTCCGGTTTTCAGAAGTAAATACGAATCCCGTTAACTATTCTTAATATGGAAAAAACAAAGGCACACGATACCGAGATCCCGGTTGAAGAACGGCTGAGAGCATTGTATAGCTTGCAATTGGTTGATTCAGAAATAGATAAAATCAAAACACTAAGGGGCGAGCTGCCTCTTGAGGTACAGGACCTGGAAGATGACATAGCTGGCCTTGAAACCAGGCTCAGCAATATCCGTGAAGAGGTTGCAAACCTTGAAAAATCAATAGCAAAAAAGAACAATGAGATCGCTGACGCCGAGGGGCTGATAAAAAAATATGAAGATCAGCAGAAAAATGTACGCAACAACAGGGAGTTCGATTCGCTTTCAAAGGAGATTGAATACCAGAGGCTCGAAATTGAGCTTTTCAACAAGAAGATCAAAGAGTTTCACGTCCAGATCGAGGGGAAGAATGCTGTAATAGCCGAGGCTGAAGGTGCACTGAGTGAAAGGACATCCGACCTGGAAAGCAAGAGAGCCGAGCTTGATGAGATCATCGCGGATACCCAGAAGGAAGAAGAGGGGCTTTACAAGAAGCTCGATAAGGTCCAGAACATAATTGAGGAAAGGCTTCTGACAGCCTACAAACGCATAAGATCAAATGCGCGGAACGGATTGGCAGTGGTACCTGTGCAGAGAGATGCATGCGGAGGCTGCTTCAACCAGATCCCGCCGCAGAGACAGCTTGATATCAAATCGAGAAAGAAGATCATAGTGTGTGAATATTGCGGCCGCATACTTGTGGATGACGAGATAATCAAGGAGGGGAAGATATAAATCTTAGGTAGCACGTACCCACCCCCTTAATCCCCCTCCCCGCTGTCGCAAGGAGGGGGAATTTGCTGATACACAATACAATACGCCCCCTCCTTGCGAAGCAGGGAAGGGGGTTGGGGGAAGGGTACATGTTCTTCTTCCTAAATTCTTTAACTTTACATCATAATGAACTTTATATATGTCCAGTAACGATTTCAGGAAACTCGTTGCCGAAGGGATACCAGGTGAACTGCCGCCTGTCAAACCTTACGACACGTACATAAACCACGCTCCCCGCAGAAAAGATATTCTTACTCTTCAGGAGAAAAAGCTTGCCCTGAAAAATGCACTAAGGTATTTTCCTCAGAAGTTCCATCAGGTGCTTGCCCGGGAGTTTGCTGATGAGCTTAAGGAGTTCGGAAGGATCTATATGTACAGGTTCCGTCCCGATTATGAGATAAGGGCGCGGCACCTTGATGAATTCCCCCACAGGTCGCGGAACGCAGCGGCAATAATGCTTATGATCTCAAATAACCTTGACGCCTCAGTGGCTCAGCACCCCCATGAGCTGATAACATACGGAGGTAACGGGGCAGTATTCCAGAACTGGGCTCAGTACCGCCTAACGATGAAGTATCTTTCGGAAATGACCGATGATCAGACGCTTGTGGTCTACTCCGGTCATCCCCTCGGCCTCTTTCCTTCGCACCGGGATGCTCCCAGGCTGGTCGTGACCAACGGCATGGTCATTCCGAATTACTCTTCGCAGGATCACTGGGAAAGATACAATGCACTCGGCGTTTCACAATACGGGCAGATGACGGCAGGATCATATATGTATATCGGTCCTCAGGGTATAGTGCACGGTACAACGATCACCATACTCAATGCCGGCAGGCTGGTAAATAAGGCAGGCGGCGGATTGAGCGGAAAATTGTTTGTCTCTTCGGGACTCGGAGGCATGTCAGGGGCACAGCCCAGGGCAGCATCTATCGCGGGAGCAATATCGGTGATTGCCGAGGTGAATCTGAAAGCGATAAGAATGCGCCACTCGCAGGGATGGGTGGATGAGGTAATAACAGACATCGATAAGCTTGTCACCAGAACAAGATCAGCAGTGGCCGGAAAAGAGGTCGTATCTCTTGCATACCATGGAAATATTGTTGATGTGTGGGAGAAATTCGCAGATGAGAATATAATGATCGACATCGGATCGGATCAGACTTCATTGCATAACCCGTGGGCAGGAGGATATTACCCGGCAGGGATAAGCTTTGAGGAGGCAAACAGGATGATCGCGGAGGATCCGCAGAGATTCAAAACCCTGGTGAAAAAATCCCTTGTACGCCAGGTTGATGCAATCAACAGGCATGCAGGGAAAGGGACATACTTCTTCGATTACGGTAACGCATTCCTCCTTGAAGCCTCAAGGGCAGGGGCGGATATCCTGCGTCCTGACGGAGAGTTCCGCTATCCTTCCTATGTGCAGGATATAATGGGTCCGCTTTGTTTTGATTACGGCTTCG
>JBFYPG010000076.1:0-8471 GCA_041303415.1 Bacteroidales bacterium | reverse complement strand
CGCGAATCGCCTCTTCTTCCTCCTGATAATCAACTACATACCTGTCATCCCGAGCGCCAGCGAGGGATCTCCTTCTCTCTTTCTGCAATTGACTAAAATTGAGATGTGATGTAAGATTAGGCTGAAGCAAGGAGGGGGATAAAACCACAGACATTCAATGATTTAGTCCCCTTCCTTGCGACAGCAGGGAAGGGGGTAGGGGGATAGGTACGTGTTGTTTAGGGAGCGGGTTAGTACGTGAAATCTAAAACACCATAAAAACTATCACCACTCCCCTGCTAAACTCCAGTTCAAACTGATCTCCCGTTGCCTCGTTAAGCGTTGCTTCCCACCAGTTTCTGAGCTTTCTTTTAATCAGCGGATACTTCAGGCCTGAAGAGGTAATTTCCGTTTCGGGATCAATGGCGAACAGGGATACCTGCTGGCCTTTCACTGAAGGCACCCGGCAGCTTTCTGCAAGCGGATAAAAAATACCTGTGTCAGTGACCATTATAACCTTTACCGTTTTTATGTATTCAGCCAGCAGCGAGATATTTCCTATCGTGTGGTCTTCGCGTTTGCCTGTTGCCCCGGTAATTACCAGTTCTGTGTATCCGGCCTCACGGCACCATATCACTGCTTTTGTAAGGTCGTTGGTTTCCTGTTCTTCATCCCTGTATATTCTGTCAGAATATTTTTCAACTATATCAGGATTAAGTGAATCGCAGTCTCCAACAATGGCAAAAGGCACCAGTCCGCATAATACGAGTGAGTCTGCTGCTCCGTCACAGCAAATGATCCTTGCCGCATCCCTTAGGCAATTGAGCGGGATATCATGAACAGGGAAGCTTCCGTCAGCAAGAATGACAGTATCGGGGAGGTTCATGTTTTTCATCCCCGAAATTTACTAAAATTATCTGTTCTGCTTCAGCCGTCCGCCGCTAAGGTCAATCTGCTTCTGGGGAACCGGGTATGTAACATCTTCAGGTCCAATGACCGTATAGTTACCATACATCGCATTTCCCCATGGCATTGTTTTTTCATATTCAAGCACTCTTGTCAATTCATCCACAGTTATACCCCATCTGTTAAGGTCGAAGAACCTGTGACCCTCCATGCCGAGCTCCAGCTTGCGTTCCATACGGAGCGCCCTGCGGGCATAATCTTCATCGGGAAATGACGGATACAATGAAATCAAATAATTTGCGGCAGGTGTGAATCCGTCGTCCTCTTTAACAAAACCTTCCGGATTTGCAGCTCTTGCCCTTACTGCATTGATATTTATAAGCGCACCTGCCAGGTCTCCGGTCTCAATCTGACATTCAGCGAGTAACAAAAGCACATCAGCATATCTGATCATTCTGTAACCGTTGGCCGTAAAACCTGATGTCCAACTGCTCACTTCAGTAAAAATCCCTTCCTGCGATTTTTTATAAACCTGTTTCTTCGGGCTGTATGGTCCGGCATAAGTCTGGTCACGGACCCAGTCTGAGCCTGTGTGCAATCCCCAGTCCCAGTAAGGTATCCCTCGCCTGCCAACCGACCAGTCGAGCCTTGGATCAAGCGGTCCGGCATCCTCGGTGAATGTATCAGAAGGCCTTAATCCTTGGTCGCTCTCCACCGGATCAAGGTTGTATGAATTGTCAGGAAGCGGCAATCCTCCCGAGGTCCTGAAAGAATTTACATACTCCTGTGTCGGCTGGAAGAATCCGCAGCAGCCGGCAGGTGAAGCGCCTGACTTATAGGGGAAGTTTAGTGCTTCGCCATATCCTCCGTTCCATCCGCCTGAACCATCATTTACCGAATACTGTATGGTATAAACTGCCTCTATGCCGTTCCGGTTAACAATATCAAATATCTCACCGTATGTAGGTGCAAGCCCTATTGGCGAACCATCCGGTTTTGTTCCATTGGTTTTAACATCAGCAAGCAGTACCAGTGCGCCTGCATAATCGTGGTTCATTTGCATCAGTGCCTTGGCCAGCAGCACTTTTGAAACCGTTCCGTTAAATCTTCCTATGGCATCCATATCATCAGGCAGTTTCGTCCCCTCCTGAAGATCAGCAATGATTTTATCACGAATATCTTCGGTGTTTGTCAGAGAATTCTGATCGGTGTCCTCATCCACATAAGGGATCATGTTCCACATTCTCCAGGCTTCAAAATGATACCATCCGCGCAGTGCCCTGGCCTGTTCCAGGAACAAGCCAGCCTGGTCCAGTGAAATTGTTCCATCCTGCAGAGCCTGATTTATTACCATAATCGCGGAGTTGCACCTGGCAATGGCTTCATAAACTTCTTCCCATTTCCGGCTGATAAAAGTGTTTGTTGCTGTTTCCATGTATGATTTGATAGCCTGGCCTTCCCATGAATCTCCTGCATCGGTGCCCTTGTTGGCTATCAGTCCCCGGATTTCGCTGTACAACCAGTTTGATGAAGCCGATTCCCAGCCAAAATAGGAGACAGAACTTACCCCATCCAGCATTGAATATGCTCCTATCAGCAGAGCATCAATACCTTCTTCATTTGCAAGTGAGTACTGGTCAACCGAGTCGGCAGGTCTGACTTCAAGCCACTCTTTCCCGCAGGAGACCAATAAGACTGGAAGGACCAGAGTGACAATTACTGCATTTAATTTTATTCTCATTTTAAAGATTATCATCAATCATTAATGGAAAGAGTAATACTGGTATATAACCCTGATAACCAATTGTTTGTGTTTTCTGCTAATTTACCCCCTTTCCCGTCCCGCAAAGCGGGAGGCTGGGATCCACTCCTTCCCCCTTGGGGGAAGGCTGGGATGAGGGTCTTAAGTCCATAAGGTAAGGTTGGGATAGCGGTCATTCTAAACGAAAAATTATTATTAATCATAATCGACACTCATTTTCATTTTACAGATTATTCCATTACAGTGAAAGGTTTATTCCAAAAAGAAACTGCTTTACATTCGGGTAGTTGCCGTTATCTATCCCGGAGGCCAGGTCGCTTCCACCGATTTCTGGATCAAGCCCTGAATATTTTGTAAGTGTAAGGAGGTTTACCGCCTGAAGATAAATCCTGAGCGATTTTATCCTGATCCTGCTTAATTGATCAGCAGGGAGTGAGTACCCTAATTGCAGGCTCTTCAGCCTCAGATATGAGCCATCTTCAATATAGTAGCTGCAGACTTCAGTATTTGTCGAAAAACCGGAGTAGTTTGTCGCCCTGGGAACCGTTGCGTCGGTTCTCAAGACAGTCCAGCTGTCATACAGAAGCGCTTTGCTTTTCTGGCCCTGGTACGAAGACCAGAAATCAGTATACCATTTATTATAATTGAATATTTCATTCCCCTTAGATCCATAGAAGAAACCCGTGACATCAAAATTCTTCCAGGAGAGAGCAATATCCAGACCATAAGTAAAATCCGGATTTGGACTTCCGATGAAAATTTTATCACGGGAATCAATAAAATTCTTCCTTTTGTAGCGTTCCTGCACCCAAAGCCAGTAAACATTGGTCAGCGTATCCTGGTTTTCAAACTTCAGAAATCCGGGTTGTGCGTCCATCTGATCGGCGGAATTCTCAACATCCGCAATATTCTTAAAGATACCTGTTACTTTATAGCCATAAAAAGAAGAGAGAGGTTGCCCCTCCTCGTTCCTGATAATGCTGCCTATCTCAGTGTTTTTTGAATAAAAATAATTCACAGATTCTGATATCCCCGTGATTTCATTCCTGAAGCTTGTGAATATCAGTGTACTGCTGAACCCGAGATCACCCCATTTATCCCGGTAAGACACTTCAATATCGATTCCGGTGTTTTTCATGAATCCGATGTTGATGAAGGGTGGACTTGCCTGTCCTGCCGTACCTGCAACCGGAGGATTATAAAGGAGGTCATGGGATTTCTTTAAATACCAGTCAAAAATGATCCTGATCCTTTCGCTGAATAATCCTGCATCAAGCCCTATATCTGTCATAACATTCTCTTCCCACTTAACACCCGGATTTCCTGCCTGCATGGGATAATATCCCGGAACAGCCGAATTGAATGTACCGAACAGATCATAATATGATCCTCCGATATCCGCTCCGAAGGTGTATGCAGAATAACGAGGCGAAATGGCATATTGATTCCCTGTCTTGCCCCACGACCCTCTGATCTTCATGTCTGAGATCCAGCTCAGACTCTCCATAAACGGCTCATTGCTTAAATGCCATCCTGCTGAAAATGAAGGGAAATATGCAAACCTCTGCGAATCACTGAACCTCGAACAACCATCACGGCGAAGAGTGATTCCCAGTAGGTACTTGTCCATAAATGAATAATCAGCTTTAATAAATGATGAGAGCATCCTGGTCTCCGTATAATAACTTGTATCTGTGTTTACTACAGCATTCCCGACATCATACTTTAAAACCTCATAACCGGCCAGTGCATGAATTTTATGCTCACCAAATTCTCTTTCAAAAGTGAGAGTATTGGTCCATATCCAGTCGCTGTTACCGGAGCTTATCTCAGTAACCGTCATGGTTGAGATATTGCTGTATGCCCTTTCGTATGTCGGACTTAATATGTATTTTCTCTTTCCCCGGTCCATGGTTCCGCCAAATGCAGATATGAAATTAAGTCCGTCAATTATGCTGAAGTCTAAATAGAGACTTCCGGTCAGGCGGTCGTCAATGAAGTAATTATCCTTGTTCCTTGTGAGATCCGCAACAGGATTCGGTGTATCTCCGAGCCTGAAAGCAATTCCTGTTCCGCCCCATTCACCGGGTACAAAATCATGATTAATACCGTCAACAGCCCTGGTCATTATAACAGGTATAATAGCCTGCGACCTGTATGGCCCTGTGTTTATGGGGCTTCCCTCAGCCAAGTTTGGAACGGTCAGTGAATTCCGGTTTGAAAAGCTGAAGTTTTCACTGGCTCTGATACGGCCATCCAGAAAAGTGAAGTCGCTATTAATACGGGCGTTGTATCGTGTATTATGAGTATATAATACGATTCCGTTCTGGCTGATGACACCGAATCCGGCGTAGAATCTTGCATTTTCATTTCCGCCTGATATGCTGAGATCGTGTTTCATTATTCCTGCCGGATCAGTTATCTCATCATACCAGTCAGTATTTGCGGCCCAGAAAGGCATTGAGGGAGCCGTGTTCCAGGAATCACCATAAATGGGATGTGTTTCCCAGGAACCATCATTCTTGTAAACAAGCCATTGAAGATCAGCATATTCCTCTGCTGTGAGCATATCATCCCGGGTGCCTTTGCCGGGACTCTGAACTCCCATTGTCATGTCGTAATTGACGCTTAATCCCTTTTCCCCCCTGTTTGTGGTAATGACGATCACGCCGTTTGATGCCCTTGATCCATAGAGAGAAGCTGATCCGGCATCTTTAAGAACTGTGAGTGATTCAACATCAGCCGGATTCAGGAAGGTAATATCCCTCGAAGGAATGCCGTCAACAATATATAACGGATCATTGTCAAGGAAAGAGCTGAATCCCCTGATCCTTACTTTTGGCATTTCGCCTGGCTGGCCGCTTCCGGTCACTGTAAATCCAGAGACGTGCCCCTGAAGCAGGTTGCTCAAATTGCCTGATGGATAAGCCTTCAGCACTGACGGCATCACAACCGAGACCGAACCTGTAATACCAGTCCTGTCACCTGAAACATACCCGTCGGTTACTTTTGCCGGCATCACTTTAAGACCCAGAGAATCTCTGCTGATGCCCGTATCTGATTGGGCATAAATACAGGGTCTTAATGTCAGTGCCAGAAAAATAAAAAAAACAGACCGTGCCGCATAATAAACATGCTGAACAGGTTGCCTGCGTGATAGTATCATTTTATTTAAGGGTAATAATCGTTTACAGTTTTCCCCCCGCGATACCAAATTTACATTTTTTAAAATGAGTAATGGTTATCATGCACAATAAATTTAAAATCGCTTGAAAATCAATTTATCTACCCCCTTCCCATCCTTCCCCCAAGGGGGCAGGAGCCTCTTAACCTTTCCCCCTTGGGGAAAATTAGAAAGGGGGTTGTTTCATTAAAAAACTGTTCCATTTATTCTGAACTATTACAAGGATTCGGGGTCGACGAAGTCAAAATCAATAAAGCCTTATCCATCGTTCCAGATATTCATTCTTTTAAAATCATTATTTTGTTTCTACATTTGAATTATGTGTAAAAAGTGTTAAAATGAAACAGATTTTCTCTCTTCTTATTCCGGCTTTGATCCTCTTCTCCTGTTCCGGCAGCCAGCAAAGGATCAGGAAACAGGTTCTGGATATTGCCGCGGATTATGCTTTAGGGAATCTGACAGATGGCAAGAAAAAAGTTCTTGAGAACGGACTGATAACTTTCGGCAGCGGGATGAAGACTTATATTATCGATACATCAAGGATATTTATCGGACAGATAGACCAGGATACCCTGAGCGATGCAATTATTTCATTATTCCCTTTTGAAAATAATTACGAGGTTACAACAGAGCATCTTGTTACAATCAATAATAATGGCAGGCTCATGCTTGTCAGGGCGCTGGAATCTGACATGATAATTATTGATGTTTCAAACGGTATAATCACCGCCGAAGTTCCCGAGCATTCGCGCAACTCACCTTTATTCAACTGCCCCTCCTGCCGGGAGGTGGTGAAATACCGGTTCATAAACGGAGAGCTGGTGAAAGAAGATTGAACCACGGAGTAACACAGAGTTGTACACAGAGTTCCACGGTCTTTATTATAAAGGTAAAACAGTGTAACTCCGTGTCAGTCTGAGCGGAGCGAAGGCCCGTGTTACTCCGTGGTTAATAATTAAATAACCTCAATTATTTATTGTCTTATAAACTTATAGGTTAGTACTTTTGACCTGTTGATCCCGGCCACAACCAGAGGAGTATCGCCATCAAGCCAGAGAAGCGACTCAACCATCCCGTTCAGCAGCAGCCCGCTTTGGGCAGGTTTCAGGACTTCAAATCCCTGCTCCTTCCCCTTGCTCAGAAGAACAAATCCCTTGTTTGCATCATAATAACCGGTCGACACATCATAGGTATGGTCATTGCCTCCCATTATGACATCAGGATAGCCATCGCTATTCAGATCCCTCACAATGCCTTTTGTTAGCGGAGCAACCTGGAGCGCCAGGGGCAGCTCTTCCCACCTGAATGAACCGTTGTCGTTCCAGATTATAAAACTTGAAGATGTGTTCACATTCAGTTTAAGCTCAATTCTCTTCTTCAGGTTTTCATCCAGGATATTATCAATGGTTGCATAACTGAATGACTTGTAATCGGGGAATAAGGTCTGAAAATAAGCAGACTGCCCGGCCAGCTCATCAAGATAGTTTATTGGGTATTCCCTCATGACATCAGATGGATCTTTCCACCAGGCAGTGGACACGGGATCGAGTCTTCCGTCCATGTCTATATCAAGGGCATACACTGTCATGGGATATTTTTCATTTATCGTAAACCGGTGGTTCTGTCCCAGGTTGCCTGCAATATAATCAGAGTCGCCATCACCGTCAAAATCACCGGGTATCAGAGTGTACCATAAACCTTGCTTTCCGGTTAAATCCTGAATGCCCGGATCAGAGAGCCTCTTCCCATTCTCATTCTTCAGTAAGGCTATCTGATTCCATTCACGGGTTACCATAAGGTCTTCCCATCCGTCGTTGTCAAAATCGCTCCAGATGGCATCTGTTACCATACCCAGATCATATGAAAATGCCTCGTCTGAGATTATTTTTCCGTTATCATTTATCAGCAGCCATGACCTGTTTGCGAAAGGAAACATCCCGTTCCTTATCCTTGATCCTATAAATAGGTCAACATCTCCGTCATGGTCAAAATCGCATGCCCGGATAACAGATGCAATGAAAGGCTGCACCGGCAGCTGTATCCTTTCAAAGTAACCATTCCTGTTTTCATACAGGTAGTGTTTGTAATCTTCCTCAAACTGGTTTTCGTACGCACCGGCAACCGCTATGACATCATTATCGCCATCATTGTCAAAGTCAGCTATTGCCAGGTCAGCTTCCGAAAACTCCTTCTGTGTTGTCAGACCTTTGATGTCAGCTTTTACAAAACCTTCACCCTCTCTGATATATGCAGTTGTCGGGAGCTTATTCGTGGAACCAATCAATACATCCTCCTGTCCGTCGCCGTTAATATCGCCCTTCACCATCCTCGGCCCTATCTGCGAGTATTTGTGAGGGATTATGTTCTGAATGGCAATATAATCCGGGAAATCGATCTGCTCATGAGTATAATCCAGTACATCCCTGCATTCTTCAAATAAACAGGTGGATGCTTCGCTATTCCCCGGAGCAATGGAAGGCTGTGAATCTTTTTCATCAGCCTTAATGGTTTGGTTTGCCTCTATATTCTTAATAACAGAAATTTTTCCGGTGGCCGGCCATGTGATCCTTACAGAATCTACTGTCCTGTTTCCTGAGAGTCCGAAATGAACCACAGGATCTACTGATGAGGCATAACCCC
>JBFYPG010000075.1:0-5536 GCA_041303415.1 Bacteroidales bacterium | reverse complement strand
CTGACACGGAATTTTAACCTGTCGCTGAATGACGGAATTTTTGCAATATGCAGTGATCCGGCAAAAAGACCCTCTTTAAGAGGGTTGATTATTCTCCTGACAGGCGCCATCCATTCCGAGATTCCCTGGCGATACTTTTCAGCGTTGGGCATGGCAAGGGTCATGCAGACCATGAATGAAGCAAACTTCTTACTGGAAAGCGCAGACCGGTTCTTCTCCAGGAATTCAATTGCTTCGGGGAGCCATTTTGCTGCCTGAATAGCACTTCCTGCAATAACAGCATCATAAAGAGCGAGATCCTTAACATCCTTCATAGGAAGAATATCAACTTCCATACCCTTATCAACAAGGGTTTTACCGATCGCATCAGCCACACCTGCTGTCGTCCCTGTACGGCTTGCATAGGTTACGAGAATTTTGTTTGTCATTAATTTCCTGTTAGTTTAATGAGCTTCGCGTCCTGGCGTCTTAGTGGCATATTCAGCCGCTAAGGCGCTAAGTCGCAAAGATTATTTATTCTATTTAAAATTGGTATACCAGTATAATGCTACTTCAGCATAGGAATAATTTTCGGTTTTAAAGAGTTTTGTGTTGAAGAATTTCTTTTCTGACATTGCTTTAATTTCATTTTCATTGTTTAACCGGCCGGTGTTATAGGCTGTGGCAAAGAACCTGATTTTTGATTCCTTGTCGGGCCATTCGTTTCCGAATCGTTTTTCACATAACCTGTAAAAAGCGATTATATAATTAAGCTCTGTTTCAGGGTTTTCAAGGTCGCTGATTATTGATGCCCTGTATAATCTTTTATTGGGGAATGATGATCTTTTCCTGAAAAGGGATCTTAATTCCTTATCTGTCCCCGTAAAGACTCTTTCATGTATTTCTCCGGCAAATGCAGGTTTTACCTGGAATACTCCAACTGAGAAGTTTGCGTAATCATCGCCAAGGTTCCTGTAAAGGGTTTTAAGCATTGTTATCTCCATCTTATCGCGGAGGGCCGAATAGCGGACCAGCTCGGGAAATACGACTGCAACTGCTTCGTCGTAAGGGATATTAAACACGGTCAGGGCGGGTCTCATCCATCCTTCATTTTCTTCAAGGAAGGAGAGGGCTTTCTGCCAGTTGTTTCCGAAAATCTCAGCATAATTCAAAAGCTGGTTCTGGCCATGGATCCTCAGCCCGGTCAGCACAAAAAACAGAGCTAAAATTAATCCTGTTTTTTTCCCTGCCACTTTCAGGTCCTGTTACCAGGGTATTTTACATTGAACAATGGCATTCCTTTTCGGGGAATAGTACATATATACCAGGTACACCTGTCCGCCCGTTTTTGCCAGGTGCGGGTTGAAGCAGTCAGGAAGGGTTTTCCCGTCGCTGAATGTCAGGGTGCCGTAATTAAAGTATGCATATTTTGAATTTGATGAATTGATGAAATATCTGTCGCTTCCGAACATTTCCTGGGTCATTTTCATGATCGTCTTTCCCTGCAGTGAACGGATATTCTGGAAGTTTACTGCGAGTATTTCATCAAACTTTGCATTGCCGACAAGGTTGCTCATTTCACCTGAATACATGTCGATATTCGCATCAGGAACGTTAGTCACAAGTTTTGGCATGGTACTCTGGGGACCCCCGCCCTGCATCATTTTATTTGTCATCTGCTGGCTGAACTTCATGGCGAGCTCCATGCGTTCCTGGTCGGTTTTGGCCTTTTCCATTGCTTCTTCCATTTTTTTACCCTCGGCTTCAGTAGCCAATACCTCATCCATGACCAGGCAGGCAAATTTGTCGCGTGAAAGAGAAAGAGTGAAGTTCTGAATCATTGCATAGGGGCCATAAGTTTTTCCGTCGAGAGTGATGTTGTATTTATCTCCTGATTTGCTTACGATACCTTTATATCTCTGGACCAGGCCTGACATATAATCATCATTTTCATCATAATCCCTGTAGCCTGCGATACGCGGATCTCCTTCATTAAATGGCCCCTGGGTTACTCCTCCTTTGATTATATAATAATCGCCGGCCCTTCGATCCTGTGCCAGGAACGAGCCATCATCCATTGTTGAAATCTCAAGTTCTTTGTAATCAAGCTTGTATTTGCCACCCATATCCAGGACTGTCTCCGGCTGGTTGCATTCGCATGCCGGTTCTGCTTCCTGGTTCGATGATTTTCCTCCTGTGCCAAGAAGCTCGTCCTTCATGGCTGATGCCGCTTTTTTGAGCAGTGATCCCTGGGACGCAAGCGGGTTTGACAAAACAAGTGAGAGAACAATAATGAATAAAACAGTTTTTTTCATATTGAAGTTAATTTTAAATGACCCCCTTTCCCGTTTCCCCCAAGGGGGAAAGGTCCACGCGGCAGGCTGGCTCCTTCGCTAAACCAGCCCACCGGGCTGGTTCTTAACGCTCGGCCCTCCCCTGGGGGAAGGTTGGGATGGGGGTGTAAATAATAAAAATCGATAATTTTATATATCATTGCAGATAGCCATTTTATTATACTAATATAACAAATATTATTCCACAAAGGTTTTGTCACCACTCTTAAGCAACTCTATATTTCTCGAAAATGCCGGTGAATCGTATGATGGTTTAAAATCAGGATTTGCAACTATCTCTCCAGTCTGGTGGTTGATATAACCTTTAACATAACAATTTGGCAGCAGGTATACAATGTCGGCATTTTCATTCCGCGACGGCAGGCTCTCGGTAAGGATATTCTCAACAGCCACTCCCTTTAATCCGTGCCTGTCAAGCTCCGAGGAATAGTAATCAACTATTTTGTCGGAGAGACAGAGGATCATAAGATAATTTCCGAATGATTTGCGTGTATTGTGTTTAATGAGGAGATCGAGTCTGTCGCTTGTAACCGGAAGAGCGGTTTTGTAAAATGAATCAGCATACCGGAATCCCTCCCTGATTATACTCTTTGCCACGCTCTCTTCCTTCGTATAATGCATGTAAACCCTTGAACCTTTCCTGTTCTCAAAAAGGAAATCAAGAGGTTTTTCTTCAAATAGCCTGTCATTGAAGAATGAGCTGTAGTGCTGAACTTTCCTTATTTCACTAAGGAACCTGTTCATCTCTTCGGCGCTCCAGCTCTTTTCAATTCCTGAGAGCCTTTTGACTGTCGATTCAATGAACATATTTTTCTTTACCAGCCGGATGTGCAGATAGATTATATAGCCCAGCAGTACGGCAATCAGAGCAATTAGAAAAATATCCGTTCTCATTTTTTCCTGGACTATTTCTGAAACTAGTAATTTTCCTCCTTAAGCTGCATGAATGCCCTTGGATGAAGGCAGACCGGGCAGTTTTCAAATGCTTTGGATGCCTGGTAAACATACCCGCACTTAATGCATTTCCACCACACTTTGCCGTCCTTTATAAATACTTTGTCTTCTGAAACATTCTGAAGAAGCTTAAGGTATCTTTTCTCATGTTCAGCTTCAACTTTTGATATCATCTTCCATGCAGTGGCGATTTCAGTGAATCCTTCTTCCTCTGCTATATTTGCAAAAGCCGGATAAAGATCAGACCATTCTTCATGTTCGCCTTCGGCGGATGCTTTAAGATTTTCCATGGTTGTTCCGATCTTTCCTGCGGGATAGCTTGCAGTGATCTCAACCATTCCGCCTTCAAGGAATTTGAAGAATCTCTTTGCATGCTCTTTTTCCTGAAGGGCTGTCTCGGCAAATATGTTTGCTATCTGCTCATAACCTTCTTTCCTGGCGGCGCCTGCAAAAAAGTCATATCGGTTTCTGGCCTGCGATTCGCCTGCAAACGACTTAAGCAGATTCTGCTCTGTACGGGTTCCTTTCAATGATTCAGGCATAAGCTTATCTTTTTAATTGTTAGACTTTGACAGATTTGAATTTTTTGCAAATTACAATTTTTCAGGACTCGTTGTAACTATGTATGACTAATATCAGAAGTCGAACCGGGGATTAACGGCGTTATTATATATTGAACCAAATGTATAGGTGAACCCGAAGCTTGTGTAGTACTGGTAATCCGTAGCCTGCATTTTTCTACGGAGGAGAACATCCTCAAGGGTGGTATCACCTATGGGCAGCGATACCTGGTCGTGTATGAGGCTGGCGCTTCCGTATATATTGAAGGATAAACCTTTGATTATCCTCAGACTTGCACTTGTATACAGGCCTAACTTGTTATATGACCAGTCAAAGAAATAATTGCTCCACGCCAGGGATGTATTAATAGATCCCCACTTCTGTATATACTTAAAGCCTGCAGTAAGTGAATGAAAGGCAAGTGTTTCTTCCATTTTCTGACGGGTAGTCTCTTCAGTATAATTGTTAATTTCAACTCCCGCACGGTATGAAATAGTTAAGATGCGCCGTGTCGATTCTGAATAGGGGAAGATATCATATTCTATTCCCGGGGTTACTCTTACGGAGAGATCAAAATTGCTGTAGGTAGATGATTGAACATAGGATGTGCCGCCAACAGACCAGTGGTCATTAAGGCTTTTTACGTATGAAATTTGCCCGAAATAGTCGCTCATTGAGCTTATGTAGGTAGTATCCTCATATTTATAGGTGTCTTTCTGAAAATCCATTCCGAAGCTTGACTGGAATTTTGATTTTTCGGTGATCCTGTTTGCCGACAGGTATCCGTAAACAAACCCGTAGCTGACTGTCTTCTGGCTGTTTGAATAGGCATTCAGGCTTGCGCTGTAGACCCAGCTGTTCCACTTATCGGTTGAGACAGTTTCAGAAAGGGGTTCAGTGAAGTTAATGTTCATATATTGCGCAAGCGGTGTTTTTGCAACATATCGCATCAGTCCCATTTTCAGCGCTTTAACTTCTTTGGCTCGTTGCATATCATAAGTATCATCCGGACTTATGTTACATTTGATGGTATCAGCCATGCCAATGTAGTTCCCCTGGCCTACAATAAAAAATGTGGCTACCATTCCGCCTGAACCGGCTGTTTCATAGGTTGAGATGATATAAACGTCAGCTACTTTCCTGTCCCTTACATAATTAATGAAAGGGATCTCTTTTTTCACATAGTCGCTGGCAGTCATAAAAACATTAAGAGCGTCTTTACGGAGAGTATCGGCGGTCTGAATTGTCTCCTGGCAGAATACAGCAGAACAAAGGACCATAAAAAACAAAACGGCTTTTGCTTTTTTCATTATTGGTCAGGTTAGATAAATCATTAGCGATAACGAAGTTACGCAATGGTTTATTACCAAACCAATTAATTCATTTTAGCGATCAATTCCCGATTGAAATGGATATACCGCCGCTTCCTGAATTTCCGAACCGGGGATTAACCACATTATTATAAATGGAGCCGAAGGTGTAAGTGAACCCGAAGCTTGTAAAATATTCAAACTGGGTAGCAAGCTCTTTCCTCTGAAGCAGTATCTGGTCAACCGGGATATCCTCTTTCACCAGGCCAAGCTGGTCGTGGACCATTGCCGCGCTTCCCACCAGTGTAACAGATAATCCTTTGGCAATACGAAGATCGAGGTACCCGAAAATTGACAGATTGTTCTTTGACCAGTCGT
>JBFYPG010000074.1:0-15965 GCA_041303415.1 Bacteroidales bacterium | reverse complement strand
CTGTCCAGCAGGCAAATGCAAAAGGAAGGCCGGTCATCCTGTGCCACTCTTCCGAAAGGTCGATCCCGAACCCGAACCTGTTCTCATACGCAAAGCACTGGTCACCGATCAGCACAACAGCTTCACTGCCAGGTATATGCAGGAAATCGAATTCCTTGTCGGTGTGTTTCCATCTGAATTCCCGCTTCCAGGCATTTTTTGCCAATATCCTTGCCAGGGTGACCGAGGAGCGTGAACGATAATCCAGGTTAATGGCGGTTATCTCAGCAAATGGGCAGTTGCTAAGAAGCATGACTGTCCTGACCTTTCCGTATGCGCCCAGGCAATAATCGGTTATAATATGATACTCCTCCAGAAGGGGCAGGGCTGCTACAGGGATCAGACCAATATCGACACTTCCTGCAATCAGTTTTTCGGCGCACTGATACGGATGATCGACTTCAATGATCACCTTCCTGTCAAATCCGGTTTTTGTTATGCCGTACATGAAAGGATATGTGTTGGCATACCTGACTGCTGATATCCTGATCTTTGTGGCAGACATAACTGTTTTGATACGGGATTGCTTTAAGCTGAAATTCAATTTTTTTCCGACTGTTAAAAATACTACTTTTGTATATACCGTTTAACAGTTTGAGAACTTATAATTACTGCTGATGGATTTAAATGCGCTGACTGCAATTTCGCCGCTTGACGGAAGATACAGGCACAAAGTAAACGAGCTCGACCTCTATTTCTCAGAGTTCGGGCTCATAAAATACCGCCTGATGGTTGAAGTTGAATACTTCATCGCCCTGTGCGATATCCCGCTTCCTCAGCTGAACGATTTCAGGAAGGACAATTACAAGGCGCTTCGCTCAATATATGAGGACCTTGATATTTCTGAAGCTGAGAAGATCAAGGAACGCGAAAAGGTAACAAATCATGATGTCAAGGCTGTTGAATACTATCTTAAGGAAAAATTTTTCCATTCGGGATGGGGCAAATGGAGCGAGTTCATCCATTTCGGCCTTACTTCACAGGATATAAATAACACAGCCATACCTCTTTCACTTAAAGACGCTCTCATCAATGTATATTTCCCGGTTCTTTTTGAACTAAGGGAGGCGCTTGCGTCTCTTGCCGATGAATGGAAAGATATTCCCATGCTTGCCCGGACACATGGCCAGCCTGCTTCCCCTACAAGGCTCGGAAAGGAGATAGCGGTATTCATAGCCAGGATCGATGAACAATCGAAATATTTCGGACAGATACCTTATTCGGCCAAATTCGGCGGTGCAACGGGTAACATGAATGCGCATAAGACCGCATATCCTGAAATCGACTGGATGACTTTTGCAAACAACTTCGTTAATGAAGAGCTTGGACTTCAGCGCTCATACCCCACGACACAGATCGAACATTACGACAACCTTGCTGCACTTTTTGATAACATGCGAAGGATCAATGTGATACTTATTGACCTGGCGCGTGACATCTGGACATACATATCGATGGATTATTTCAGGCAGAAGATAAAAAAGGGTGAGATAGGATCGTCGGCTATGCCTCACAAGGTAAATCCAATCGATTTTGAGAATGGCGAGGGGAACCTGGGCTATGCAAACGCCATATTCGGCCACATGTCAGAGAAGCTTCCTGTATCAAGGCTTCAGCGCGATCTTTCCGATTCAACCGTACTTAGGAACACCGGCATACCGATAGGACATTCAGTGCTTGCTTTCAATTCGATCCTCAAGGGACTCAACAAGCTGATCGTCAACAATGAAAAGATAAGGAGCGACCTTGAAAACAACTGGGTCGTGGTGGCGGAAGCAATCCAGACGATACTCAGGAGGGAGGGTTATCCAAAACCTTATGAGGCCCTTCTTAACCTGACCCGCACCGATGAAAAGATAACCGTTGAAAAAATACATTCCTTCATTGAAAACCTTGATGTAAGCGATAATGTCAAAGCGGAGCTCATGGATATAACCCCGTTCAACTTCACAGGTTTTTAATCCGATATCCGGCGCAATGAATAAAATCAGTCTTCTCCTAAAATATATCGCACCTTACAAAAGGCCGGCTGTCAACAGCATTCTTTTCAACATGCTGAGCGCACTCTTCGCCCTTATTTCATATACCCTTGCAATCCCGTTCCTGAACATCCTGTTCAACAGGCTGGAGCGGGTGCCTGATCCGGGAGAATTCCAGATGACCTTCGATTACCTGGTTCAATTCTTTAAATTCTATCTTGTGGAATTTATAGACAAGAAGGGACAAGTGGGAGCCCTGATGCTGGTGAGCATTATATTCATTACAGCCAGCTTATTCAAGAACGGATTCATCTTCCTGGCAAACAACAGCCTGGCTTATATAAGGGCAAGCACGGTCCGTGACCTGAGGAAGAAAATGTACGACAAGGTTCTCAAACTCTCATTGTCATATTTCACCGATGCACGCAAAGGCGACATCATGACAAGGATCTCAAATGATGTGCAGGAGATTGAAATATCTGTAATGTCTTCACTTACAATGCTATACAGAGATCCTATCTACATTGCAATTTTTGTGACATACCTTTTTTTGAGCAATTACCAGCTCACCCTTTTTGCTCTCATTCTGCTTCCTGTAAGCGGATGGCTCATCGGAAGGGTGAGCCGTACCCTACGCAGTTCGGCACTTGCAGGCCAGCAAAACCTTGGACAGCTCCTCTCAGTAGTTGAAGAGACCCTGTCAGGCCTGAGGATCATCAAAGGCTTCAATGCAGAGAAGGAGATGAAAGGGAAGTTCCGGGCTACAAACGAGAAATATTCCAAAATATTCAAGCGGGTAATCAGAAAATACTACCTGGCATCTCCGCTAAGTGAATTCCTATCGACGATTGTCATTATCATACTAATGTATATCGGAGGTATAATGGCTCTGCAGGGTGAAGGTCACATGACACCTGACAGGCTCATCGCGTACCTTATTATATTTTCGCAGATCATACAACCGGCAAAAAATATCACTACCGCCTGGTTCAGCGTCCAGAAGGGCATGGCCTCAATCGACAGGGTTGATCAGGTACTTGAAGCCGAGGAAAAAATAAATGAGAGACCTGACGCCGTTCCGGTCAAGGATTTCAATGACTCAATTGAGTTCAGGGGAGTATGGTATGCATACGACAGCGAGCCCGTGCTGAAAGATATCAACCTGAAGATCAGAAAAGGACAGACAGTCGCTATTGTGGGGAAATCGGGAGCGGGGAAGTCGACAATGGCCGATCTCATGCCAAGATTTATTGATCCTGACCAGGGTACAATAATGATCGATGGAACCGACATCAGGAACCTGAAAATCGCCGATCTCCGCGAACTGATGGGAATTGTGAGCCAGCAGCCGATACTTTTCAATACAACATTCACCGAAAATATTGCCTTCGGCCTCGAGGATTATGAGATGAAGGATGTGCAAAACGCTGCCCTGATCTCGCATTCCCATGATTTCATTATGGAAACTGAAAAAGGCTATGAGAACAGTGTGGGTGAGGGAGGCAACAAGCTCAGCGGAGGACAGCGCCAGAGGATAAGCATTGCCAGGGCCATAATGGCAAATCCGCCGATCCTCATCCTCGATGAAGCCACTTCAGCCCTTGATACCGAATCGGAAAGATATGTTCAGGACGCGATACTACGCCTTATGGAGAACAGGACGTCGATCGTGATCGCTCACAGGTTGTCAACCATCCAGCATGCCGATATGATAGTCGTGATTGACGAAGGCAGAATAGTTGAGACGGGGACGCATGATGAACTTCTCATGAGGGAAAACGGTTATTATGCGAAGCTGCATAGTTTTCAAGCTATCTAACACAACCCCCTTTCTGATTTCCCCCAAGGGGGAAAGGTTAAGAAGCTCCTGCCCCCTTGGGGGAAGGATGGGAAGGGGGTTGATAGTCTAAATGATTGATTATTAACTGATATAGAACAATATGACAAAACGGATATTTATATTCCTTCTTTTAATGATAATTTCATTCATTTATGCTTCTCCGGCGGATAAAAAGCCGAAGCATACCTTCAGGTTCAGTGAAACTGAGTTTCTGCTTGACGATGAACCCTTTCAGATAATATCCGGTGAGATGCATCCTGCCAGGATCCCTGCCGAGTACTGGAGGCACAGGATACAGATGGCCAAAGCAATGGGCTGCAACACAATTTCGATGTATGTTTTCTGGAATTATCATGAGGAAGAAGAGGGCGTGTTCGATTTTTCAACCGGCAACCGCAACCTGGTGCAATTCATTGATATAGTTCAGGATGAGGGAATGTGGCTTATCGTACGTCCCGGACCTTACGTATGTGCGGAATGGGATCTGGGAGGCATACCTCCTTACCTTCTGAAGCATCCCGACATAAAGCTAAGGACGACGGATCCGCGGTTCATGCAGGCTGCGGAAAGATACATGGCCAGGCTTGCAGAGGAGATCAGGCCGTGGCTTATCACTGGCGGAGGGCCGATCCTTATGATCCAGATTGAGAATGAATATGGAAGTTTCAGCAATGACCATGAATATATGTCAGCGCTGAAAGAGATATGGATAAAAAATGGCATAGATGTTCCTTCATTTACCGGCGACGGCCCGACAGTTGAGATGCTTGAAGGCGGCACATTGCCCGGGAGCGCCGTGGGACTTGACTCAGGAAGCTCGCAGGAGGACTTTGACCTTGCCTCGAAAATCAATCCCGGTGTTCCCGTATTCAGCAGCGAAACTTATCCCGGCTGGCTCACTCACTGGGGAGCTGAATGGTCACGACCTGACACTACTGAACTTCTGCAGGAAGTGAAGTTCCTGATGGATAACAGGAAATCATTCAACTTCTATGTTATTCATGGTGGTACGAATTTCGGATTTGCCGCTGGAGCAAACTCAGTCAGAAACGGGTATGAGCCGCATGTCACCAGCTATGATTATGACGCACCAATAAATGAACAGGGTAAGCCGACAATGAAATATTATGCCCTGCGAAGACTTATAGGCTCATATCTGCCGAAAAATCAAAAACTGCCTCATGTGCCTGATTCCATTCCGGCGATACGTGTAGAGCTCATCTTCCCGGTAAGATTCACATCAGTATGGGACAATCTTCCGGAGCCTAAAACCTCAGAAAAGGCGCTCTCTTTTGAGGAATACGGTCAATATCAGGGTTTTATACTCTACAGAAAAGAGCTTACAGGAACAAAAAGCGGAAAGCTGACAGTTAGCGGAATTCATGATTATGCAACAGTGTTCCTTAACGGGGAATATGTCGGACATCTCGACCGGCGAGAGGCAGTCGATACAATAACAATACCGGAAAGCAAAGCTGCCGCTCCTGTTCTGGAAATACTTGCTGAAGGAATGGGTCGCATTAATTACGGGCCCCATATATTTGACAGGAAGGGGATTACAGGAGAAGTTACACTTGCCGGCGAGGCACTGTCAGACTGGAAGATATATAATCTGCCGATGGACAAGAAGTTCATATACGAAGTGAGATCCTCTGGCAGGGTAGTCAATAAACCAGGTGTTTTCTTCAAGGGTGATTTTTCCCTTGCCTATACAGGGGATACATTTTTCGATCTGACAAATTACAGTAAAGGTATTGTATGGGTAAACGGTCATAACCTGGGACGTTACTGGGACATTGGCCCCCAGAAAAAGCTGTACTGCCCTGCATCATATCTCCGCCCCGGCATGAATGAGATCATAATCTTCGACCTTCATCTGACCTCGCCGAAGCCTGTGGCCGGATTGCCTGAACAGGAATAATATAAAAACATGTTAAAATGAGAAATATCATTCTTGCTGTTGTGATGATCCTATTTGCCGCCTGCAACAGCGCAGACACCAATAAGGAGCAGGAAAAGTGGTCGGTGAGAATGGCAAAAACTGTCATTGCCCGGTCCGACAACCTGATACATTATGTTGATGACAAGCCGAAATGGGCTTACGATGTTGCTTTTCTCGGAATGGCAATGGACAAGCTGGGTAACATCGATCCTGTTTATTCAAAATACATGGAAAACTGGGTGAACTACTTTGTTCAGCCTGACGGATCGGTAATTGATTATAAACCCGATGAGTATAATCTCGACAGGATATATCCGGGAAGGAATGTGCTTACCCTTTACAAAAAGAATCCGAAGCCTGAATACAGGATTGCGCTCGATAACTTCATTGAACAGCTGAAAACGCATCAGAAAACCAGTTCAGGCGGATACTGGCATAAGAAGATATATCCGTGGCAGATGTGGCTTGACGGCATTTACATGGGTTCAACATTCATGGTTCAGTATGCTGCGGAGTTCAATGCTCCTGAATGGTCCGATGTTGCGGTTTTCCAGGTAAAACACATTTATGAGAAGACTCTTGATCCTTCAACCGGATTGCTTCGTCACGCCTGGGATGAGAGCCGCCAGCAAAAATGGTGCGATCCGCAAACAGGCCAGTCATTGTATCCCTGGAGCCGTGCAACAGGATGGTACCTTATGGCAATAGTCGATATTCTCGATTGTCTTCCTGCTGATCACCCTGGCAGGGATGAACTGATTTCAATACTGCAAAAGACAAGTGAGGCTCTTTTGAGAGTCCGTGATAAGGATTCAGGCATCTGGTACCAGGTTCTTGACCAGGGGAGGAGGGAAGGCAATTACCTCGAAGGATCTGGCTCGGCTATGTTCACTTATGTTTTCGCGAGAGGTGCGAAGAAAGGATACCTTGACAGCAAATACATCGACATAGCAAATGAGTCGTTCGATGGAATTATTAAGGAACTCATCACAATTGATGACAAAGGACTGCTGACGATGCACAACATTGTTGGAGGATGCGGCCTTGGGGGCAATCCTTATCGCGACGGCTCGTATGAATACTACATCACCGAGAAGCGTGTTGACAACGATACCAAGGGAGTCGCCCCGTTCATCCTGGCCGCCCTTGAGCTGGACAGGTAGGTCATTTAATATCGAACAGCCGGCAGATGTGCCTGTTGAACATGTTCTCGAACACGCACTTTGAGACAGTTTTTTCATTTGCATCCAGAAGCCGGAAGTATTCTTCCATCCGTTCAGCTGCCATCTTGTAGGCTACATGAACAAGCTGTCTCATGTTCGGATTGTACGATGAACTGCCCGGTACATGTTTCAGGGAATCAGCGAACTTTTTAGCGCTCCATCCTGAGACTGTTGCCTTCGATGGCAGCTTTGATATATTGATGTCAATCACGTCAGCATATGGTGCACATAATTCTTCTGTCTTTTCAAGTGAACTGCAATATATTTCCTTAACAAATTCAAGTGCCTCTCCTCCCGATTCTGCAAGACCGATAACCTCTTCAAGCCATGTTGTTCCGGCTGTCTTCAGATGAAATCCTTTGTTATGCTTTTTAACAACAGTTCCGATTATGGGATAGAGTTTGAACTTGTCAGATCCTGAATGGATGCTCATCTTCAGATCGCCGGGCAGGCCGAACTCATGAACGGCATAATCAATAACCATCAGGTCTGTTTCAAACTCCTCTTCAAAGTTCTCAGTATCGCCCACAAAGTCGACACCCTTATTGAACCTTCCCGAGAACTTAGGAGCAATGGTCTGAACCGGAATATTCTCATCGCCAAGCATCCGGAGGATAAAGAAAAGCTCCACAGGTGTCTGCGGATGAGGCACTTCATCCATGGATACCTCGGTAACAAAGTTGCCCTTGCCTTTTAATTTCTCAATCTTCCTGAAGATCTCCCATGCTTTGATAGCTGCAAAGAGGTATTTATATGCAATCACGGCTATCTGGTTGATGCTTACCTCGAATGGCTTCTTTATACCCGGAATTTTCAGCTTGCCCGAATATTTTTCAGCGCTCTGGAGGAAAGCCTGTATTTCATCGTTTCCGGCTCTTTTGCCTATATATGAAGCAACATCGATGGTGAAGAAATCCGAGCTTTCAATAAACCTGTCAACCGTATCAAGATTGATATGGTCGGCATCGACATAGTATGACCGGTCAAAACCTGCTTTCCTGGTGGCTGCATCAGCTTCCTTCCTTACATCTCCGGGCTCCGTGCCGATTATGTTGTGCTCCCTGTTTGATTTATTCCATACAGGAGTTATCTCAATCCCTTTTTTTTCTGCTTCCGTTATTGCCGTGAGCTGCGCATGCCCCTGGTGACCAAACCTGTCACCCATTCCAATTGAGTATTTACCCAGTTTTTTCATTTTGCTATTGTTATTGTATTAAAAAAATCTACATTTTCTGAAGTCACGATATCGATCGGAAGATATTCCACCTTTTCAGGCACCTTGTTCATCGACAGGAAATCGAACAGCTTCCTAATGCCCCTGTATGCCTGTTCTTCAGGCTTCTGTCCGATAAGGAATTTGATAGTGCCTGATTTCAGATGTGCCACATTCCTTTCAAGTAGATCGTAGCCAATAATGTTCAATCCGCTTTTGCCTGAGGAGATGATAAAATCAGCGATCTTGTATGATTTAGATCCGGTTACAAATATTGAACTGATTCCCGGATTGCTCCTCAGAACTTTTCCTGTTTCCCTTTTAATATCTTCAGCTGAAGGATTGGAAATGACCACCCTGATTATCTTACCTGTACTTTTATCCTTTCCTGAAAAATAACTCATGAATCCCTGGGTCCTGGTATTGAGATGGTGCACATTCTTCAGGTTTCTTACGATATTTATAATCAGGATGTCCCTGCCCTGAGGGGTTACCATATCTGCCAGCTGGCCTGCCACCCTTCCGCTTTGAAATATGTCCTCCCCTGTGTAGGATAGAAATTCTGTCTCGTTGATATAGCCATCCAGGAATACGAAGGGTATCTTCTTGCCGGTCAGCCGTTTGCAGAATTCAATGGATTCGTTCTTGAAGATCGGCGCAAGTATTACACCGTCGGGATGCAGATTAAGGACGCTTGTTGTTTTTTTCTGGAAGCTCTTTTCGTCAAGCAGATCAAAAGTTACCTGGCTTAATTTAACAGGAAACGGTTCAAGTTCGGAAACAGCCTTTTTAAGTCCAAGCGGATGCTTTAACCAGAATGCGTTCTCCGCTGTGGGTTCCGGCAGCAGAGACACAAGGTGAAGTTTCCTTTTGATCTTAAGCGCCCTTGCAATGACATTGGGTGAATATTCAAGATCTCTGGCTATTTTCAGGATTTTTTCCCTGGTTTTTTCCGCAACCTCACCCCGTTCATGGAGGACCCTGTCGACAGTTCCGGTTGAGACGCCAGCCTGCGCAGCAATATCTTTTATCCTGGCTTTTTTAGAAGGCATTGTCAGTCAAGAACTACCGTTTTGTTCTTTGGTGCAAAAACAGTCATTATAATCCAGGTCAGAAGATAAGCGCTTCCTGCAATTGTAAACATTACAACATAACCTGTTTCAATATGCCCCAGATCTTTAAAATGTTGAAGTATGCCACCTGCTAATTTCGAAACAAAGGCGCCTCCTGCAGCACCTGCCAGCCCGCCAATCCCTGTAATTGTACTGACTGCTTTCTTGGGGAATGCATCTGATACAGTTGTAAAGAGGTTAGCTGACCATGCCTGGTGCGATGCTGCTGCAAGAGCAATAAGGCAGATTGCCCCCCATGTGCTTACTCCGGGTGATTGTGCAAATACTATGGGCGTGACCAGGAGAGCAAAGATCAGCATGGTCATTTTCCTTGCCTTGAAAGGAGTCATGCCTTTTTTAATCATATATCCTGAAACCAGTCCGCCACCTACACTCCCTATTGTGGTTATTGTATAAATGAAGGCAAGAGGTAATCCGAATGATGATATGCTAAGCCCTGCACCTCTGACTGTTGATAGCCAGCCGGGAATCCAGAATAGATAAAACCACCAGATGGGATCTGTAAGACCTTTTCCAATAAAGAAGAGCCATGTTTGCCTGTGCCTGAATAGCTTCATATAGGAAATCTTTTCCCTGGTCTCTGCCTGTTCCCCGGCATCGCTGTGTATATAGGCAAGTTCGCCGGCAGACACCTTCTTATGTTTTTCCGGTAATTCATAGAAAATAAACCAGAGAATCACCCAGATGAATCCTATTGCTCCCGTTATTATAAATGCTGCCTGCCAGCCCCATGCTACCAGCATGGCTGGTATAGCCAGGGGAGCCACTATTGCCCCGACATTAGTGCCTGAGTTTAATATCCCGAAAGCAAGAGCCCTGTCTTTCTTAGGGAACCATTCAGCAATTGATTTATTAGCAGCAGGGAAGTTACCAGCTTCACTTATCCCAAGAAAACCTCTCCAGAATCCGAAACCCCATACTCCTTTTGCCAGGGCATGCCCCATTGCTGCAATGCTCCATAAAATGACAGAGACACCGTATCCTATTTTGGTTCCGTACTTATCGATGAGCCTGCCGGCAAAGAACATACCGACAGCATATAAAAGCTGGAAGGTCATGATGATGCTTGCATAAGCTTCCTCACCTATCCCCAGGTCCGATTCTAAAAGGGGTTTGAGTATCCCTATTACCTGCCTGTCAAGATAGTTCACCGTTGTTGCAAAGAAGATCAGTGCACAGACGGTCCATCTGTAGTTGCTGAATTTTCTCTCTTCTGGCATAATTTAAAGGTTAATCTTGTTATACGTTATATGTTGATGATGAAGTAGTTCCGCCTCTTCCTGTCCAGTTAGTGTGGAAGAATTCGCCCCTGGGTTTATCCGTCCTTTCATATGTATGTGCTCCGAAATAGTCCCTCTGAGCCTGGAGCAGGTTTGCAGGCAGCCTCTCACAGCGGTAACCGTCGAAGTAACCAAGTGCAGACGAAATTGCAGGTATGGGAATGCCGTTCATGGCAGCTGATGATACAACGTTTCTCCATCCTTTCTGTGCCTTTTCAACCTTTTCTTTGAAGAAGGGATCAAGAAGGAGATTTGCATTTGAATGATCATTGTCAAATGCTTCCTTTATTTTTCCGAGAAAGGCGGATCTGATTATGCATCCTCCGCGCCACATAAGAGCTATGCCTCCGTAATTGAGATCCCATTTGTATTCCTGTGCGGCAGCTCGCATCAGCGTGTATCCCTGAGCGTATGATACTATTTTTGAAGCATAGAGTGCCTCTTTAAGGTCGCTGATGAATTCATCCTTTTTGCCATTAAATGAAGCTAAAGGCCCTTTAAGTATCTTTGACGCCTTTACTCTTTCATCCTTCACGGCTGAAAGACATCTTGAGAAAACAGCTTCTCCAATCAGGGTGAGAGGTATTCCCAGGTCAAGAGCAGCAACTCCTGTCCATTTACCTGTACCTTTCTGTCCGGCTGTATCGAGTATCTTATCTACAAGCGGCTTGCCATCCGTATCCTTATAAGCAAGAATATCCCTCGTGATCTCGATCAGGTAGCTGTTAAGCTCTCCTTCATTCCACTCTTTAAAGACATTATGCATCTCGCCGGCACTCATATGAAGGAGATCCCTCATTATCTGATATGCCTCGCATATAAGCTGCATGTCGCCGTATTCAATTCCGTTATGCACCATCTTAACGAAGTGTCCGGCGCCATTTTCCCCAACCCAGTCACAGCAGGGTGATCCGTCTTCCACTTTGGCTGCAATAGCCTGGAATATTGGTTTTACATGAGGCCATGCTGCCTTTGATCCACCGGGCATGATTGACGGACCCAGCAGTGCACCCTCTTCTCCTCCTGATACTCCTGTACCTATATATAATAAGCCCTTGCTTTCAACATAAGCAGTTCTCCTGTTAGTATCGGGGAAATGCGTATTTCCTCCGTCAATTATGATATCGCCTTTTTCGAGGTGGGGAAGCAGAGTATTGATCATATCATCCACCGCGCTGCCGGCCTTGACCATGATCATTACTTTTTTCGGCCGGCTCAGAGATACCACCAGCTCTTCAATCGAGTGAGCACCGATTATATTTTTTCCTTTCGCCCTTCCTGCAATGAAATCATCAACCTTTTTCAGTGTACGGTTATAGACACTTACCCGGAAGCCTTTGCTTTCCATGTTAAGCACAAGATTCTCGCCCATTACCGCGAGACCGATTAATCCGATGTCAGACTTTTTTTCCATATCAATTATAGTTTAATTGCTTATATTAATTATATGGTACTCGGTACTGGGTACTGGGTACAGGGTACAGGGTACTGGGCATAACTACCTGGAAACCAGTACCTAGTACCGAGAACCTAGCACCCAGCACCCTTTTTATAATATTCCTTTACAACTTCGTCCATAGTCCGGTTTGTTCTTGCTGCAGTTAATCCCGTGCTGGCAACACCCTGTCCTTCTCCCGACAGTTCCCTTACTATCTGCTCAATAAGGTAATACTGAACATGTTCCGGCCTTACATTCTCAAATTCCTGGCGTCCGTTATCGTTGATAAGCACTATTGGTTCAAATAAGAAAGTGGAACTTTTTATCATTCCCTTTTCTCCGAATATCTCAAGGGAGTCCCTGTTGCTCACCTGAGCTGTTGTAAAGCACCAGGTTCCGGTTGCGACTATGTTCCCGGGAAAGACAAATGAGGCTGAAACAAAATCTTCAGCCTTATAAAGCCCTGCCTGGTTTAGCGCAACAGACTCCACTTTCTGAACCGGACCAAATACGAAATCAAGCCAGTCAAGCTGGTGCGAAGCGAGGTCAAAGAAATGTCCGGCTCCTGATATCTCCGGCATGACACGCCAGGTAAGCCGGCCGGCTATTTCTTCCTCTGATAGAAAGTTATAAATCTCGAGCCTCACGAATCTGACCTTTCCAATCGCACCATTTTCGATCAGCTCCTTTATCTTGAGAAATCCTGGAAGTGTCCGTCTGTAGTAGGCAACAAATACCGGCAGTTTGTACTTTTCACCTGTTTTATTTATCGTTTCACACTCCTTGTAATTAAGGGCCATCGGTTTTTCAATATAGACAGGTTTTCCGGCCTTCAGCACTTTAACAGCATATTCAGCGTGGCTTGCTGGGGGAGTTGCAACATAAACTGCATCCACATCCCTGTCATTAATAAGATCATCGGCACTGGAATAGAACCGCGGCACATTATGTCTTTTTGCATAATCTTCGGCAAGAGCCGCGTCGCGGCGCATAACCGCCACCAGCTTTGAATTCTTTATCTTGCTGAAAGCCGGACCGCTTTTAACCTCGGTAACTTTGCCGCACCCTATGATGCCCCACCTTATCATTGAAGTCTTTCTTTTGAGCTCCATAATCCGACTGCAGGGTTGGAAATATAAAAGAACTCCTCACCATCTTTCAATTTGTTGAAACCATCCTTAAGCACCGAAGGATTATATTTTCTCATCATCTTGTCAAGGTCTGCAAATTTGAAATTCACCGATTCTATCTCCTTCCTGGTAAGGTAGCCGGGGCAGTATGTAACTGAAAACCTGCCTTCGGTGCTGCCGTGAATGAAATGAGCTGCGGCACTGAGGTTATTACGCAGCTCTTCGTTCTCCTTAATAGCCTCCAGAGTTGCAGTCGTTCCCCGATAGCCGTATTTTCTTATCAGCCTGTCTATTTCCTTATCTTCACCGAACTCCCTCAACCCGGGAGCAAGTACGATAAGTTCACCGTTATCAGCCATAGCCATGCGCGTCCTGTAAATACTTTTGTTCCCGAGCCATGTACTTTTAAATTCTGAAGGATCAAGGAACACAACTGCTTTTTTAAGCGGTTTATCAAAAATTGTGAAATTGACTTTAAGCGACAATTCTGCCGCTAGCCTGAACACCTGCTCATCGTCTCCTATAAAGAGGCCCCTGATTACCAGTTTGCCTGAGTCATCATACCCAATTACCGTATGGACATAAACCACAGGCAAATGCCGGATGAAATGGTCAGAAGCATAATTGAGCATGCTCCTGACAGGATTGTCAGCCTTGCCCAGTATTTTCTCGATCCCCACGACTGCTCCGACAAAATGACTTTTATTTATCCCCTCGGGTCCGCCGGTGCCAACAAAAAGATTCTTGTTATAATTCGCCATGCCTATCACTTCATGCGGAACTACCTGTCCCACAGAGAGAATCAGGTCATGTCCGCCATGAAAGACCAGTTTGTTAAGCTGTGCTGGCCACGGATATTCAAGCGATCCACCCGTGATCTTCGAGATATATTCTCCGGGCACCGTTCCAATTGTTACGACATCATTTCTCCAGTCGTGAACCCGGAACAATTCTTTCGGTACGCCCTTGAACATCTCTTCCAGCTCCTTTTCAGTCATAGGTTTGTGTGTGCCAAGAGCAGGCAGGATATCGGTCAGGTTTTTCTTGTAATACTTGTACAGCAGAGATGTGATATCGCCTGCCCGTGAATGAAACCTTGTAAAATCAGGCGGAACCACAAGTACTTTCTTTCTGGTACCTAGTTTTACCAGCGCCGAATATAAACCATATTCCAGGTCATTGGAATTAATTACTGATGTTGGTGAACCGGATTGAAAATATATCATATAAAAGTTTTATTATATATTTAAAGGCATCAGGCGTCGGGCGTCAGGCGTCGGGTGTCAGGCTTTTAGTTCTTCTTACTGTCGCCTGTTGCCTGCAGCCTCTAGCCTTTTTCCTATACCCCGCTGTATGCACTAAATCCTCCATCTACCGGAATAACAACCCCCGTAACAAATTTTGACAGGTCGGAAACAAGGTAGAGGAGTGTTCCGGTAAGTTCTTCCGGAGATCCGTATCTTTCCATAGGTGTGCTGTTCGTTATCTTCCTTGACCTTGCTGTCGGCTCTCCCGTTTTCTCATCAAAGAGCAGGAACCTGTTCTGGTTAGTCACAAGGAAACCGGGGGCTATGGCATTTACTCTCACTCCCGTCTTCGAGAAGTGTACAGCAAGCCATTGTGTGAAATTATTAACAGCAGCCTTGGCGGCAGAGTAGGCAGGTATCTTGGTCAGCGGCCTGTAGGAGTTCATCGATGATATGTTAATGATAACCCCTGATCTCTTCTTTACCATGTCAGATCCGAACACCATTGAAGGAAGGAGAGTCCCTTTGAAATTGAGATCGAAAACCTTGTCAAAACCTTCGGCCTGCAGTCCGAAAAACGTATCCTCCTCCTTTTCGCTCCCCTCCATCTTCTCGACTTTGGTTGTTGCTGCAGGGGAGTTTCCTCCGGCGCCATTGACCAGAATATCTACCGGGCCGAATTTATCGTTCACCTCTTTCCTGGCATCTTCCAGCGAGCTTTTGTCGAGTACGCTGGCAGAAAGTCCGATTGAAGGGACTTTAAATGTCTTCTCAATATCTGCGGCAATTGCAGATGCGGCATCTTTGTTAAGGTCGAGGATGACTGTCTTAACACCCTGGTTGGCAAGCGACTTTGCCATCTCCGAACATATCACGCCGGCGCCTCCGGTAATGACAGCAACTTTGTTTTTAAGGTTCAGTTCGTTCATAATTTCGCAAAATTTTAAATGCTATCTTAACCACTGAGTTACACGGGCATTCGCTCCGCTCATGCATTCCGGAGTTTCACGGTTTTAAGGCAGTGTAACTCCGTCTCACTCAGTGCAACTCCGTGGTTAAACCACTTGTAATCAAAACTTAAAATATTCTTTTGCATTATTATACGCTATCCCTTCAATCATCATCTTCAGAAGCTCCTCATCATCAGGTATCAGCCCTTTCTCAACCTCCTCACCTATATAATTACAGACGATCCGCCTGAAGTACTCATGCCTCGGGTAGGAGAGGAAGCTCCTCGAATCGGTTACCATACCTGCAAACCTGCTCAGGAGTCCAAGCGATGAAAGATCCCTCAGATGCTTTTCCATGCCGTTCTTCTGATCAAGGAACCACCAGGCTGCACCGTATTGCACCTTTACCGGTGTAGTCCCGTCGTTGAAGTTTCCTGCCATTGTAATCATCATTTCATTGTCAGCAGGATTGAGGTTGTAAAGGAGGGTTTTTGCAAGCTGGTCTGTTTCATCCAGGCCGCTAAGAAACTTTGACATCTTAAGTGCATCCT